>JAYOEU010000114.1:0-14795 GCA_038116915.1 Alphaproteobacteria bacterium | reverse complement strand
CGCAAGCTGCCCCTCAAATCGCCGCGATCCCCTGTCGGGGATGGAAAGGCCCGCAGGCCTTCCTCACACCTTTCATATTAAAATTTTTCCCGTACGCGCAATAGGTGTTGAAAAATAGAATGGATTTGTCTTTATGTTGAAATCAAGATGCGAAATTTTTCCAACGGGTTGGAAAACGGGAATGGATGACACGGACCTCAGGATCCTGCGCGTGCTGCAAGACGACAGCAGCCTTTCGGTGAGCGACGTTGCCCGCAAGGTGGGCTTGTCCGCCTCGCCCTGTTGGAAGCGCATCAACAAGCTGCGCGCCGATAAGGTGATCCGGCACCAGACCGCGGTCCTGGATGCGGACCGGATGGGTTTCGGTCTTACCGTGTTCATGGAGATCCGCACCGGCGAGCATTCCGGCGCCTGGCTGCGCAATTTTGCGGAAGTCGTCAGGGCCATGCCGGAGGTTCTGGAATTTCACCGGATGGCCGGCGAAATCGACTATCTGCTGAAGGTTGTTGTGGCGGACATGAAACGCTTCGATGAATTCTATAAGCGTCTGGTGGAGACGACGCCTCTGGCCGAGGTCACCTCCAGGTTCTCGATGGAGCCGATAAAGCAAACCACGGCATTGCCGATCTGATATCCCTGACGACCAACCGGAGAAGGCGAAAACGATGAAAGCGATCTACATGGACGCGCAGGGCGCGCCCGAGGTGTTGAAATTCGGCGATATGCCGGACCCGGTGGCGGGACCGGGGCAGGTGGTCTGCGATATCCATGCCGCCTCGGTGAACGCCGCCGACTGGAAGGTGCGGGCCGGCGGATATGAAGGCGGGCCGATCGAAACCTTCCCCTATATTCTCGGCCGGGATTTCTCCGGGGTCGTGGCCGCCGTGGGAGCGGGGGCGGATCTCAAGGTCGGCGAGGAGGTTTTCGGGGTTCTGGATGCGGGACAGGAGGGGGCCTATGCGGAGAAGGTCGCGGTCAAATCGTCGATCCTGGCCCGTAAGCCGGCGGGCCTTTCGCATATCGATGCCGCCGCGATCGCGCTGACCGGACTCACCGCCAAGATCAGCATCGAGGACACCATCAAGCTCAAGGCGGGAGAAACCATCCTGATCCAAGGCGGGGCCGGCGGTGTTGCCAGCATGGCCATCCAGATCGCCAAGCATATCGGGGCCAAGGTGATCACCACGGCGAGCCCGTCGAACCATGCCTATCTGCGTTCGCTCGGCGCCGATGAGATCATCGACTACAACAAGGTCGACTTCACCACGGTCGTCTCTGGGGTCGATGCGGTCTTCGAAACCGCCGGCGAGGATGTCGCGATGCGCTCCTTCCAGGTGATCAAGCCCGGTGGCCGCGCCGCCTTCATCGCCTCCGGTCCGAAGGCGCCGGCCTCGCCGCGCGCCGACGTGGCGTCCCTGCGTCCGGCAGTCGGCCGGGACCGTCCGCATCTGGAGCGTGTGCTGGAACTGCTTGCCGCCGGGGCGCTCCGGGTGCCCGAGGTGACGGTCTATCCGTTGTCCGAGGCGGTCGCCGCGCACCGGGTCAGCGAGGCGCGCCACCTGAAGGGCAAGTTGGTTTTCAAGGTCCGGTAAGGCACAGGGCTGTCGTACCATTTTCCTGGGTCGAAACCTTTACCGCGAAGGTCGCGTCACGCTTGACCGTCGCCCTGGCGAAAGGCAGGGCCAAGTAACGGAACGGTCAGTGTGAAAAACCCGGCGGTAGAGGGAATTAGGCAGGTGGAAACAGCCGGACCGGGCCCTGCCTTTCGCCAGGGCGACGGTTCAACGGACCTTTGACGTTAGGCTTTATCACCACAAAATAGGATTAGGCGGTCAAGTAGCCGCGCACGGTTTCCAGCAGGCCGGGATCGAGGAAGATGCCCTCGGCCTCGGCCCGGGCGCGCCGGGCGAGGCGGCCGTCTCCGGGGATCCGTTCCGCCGTACTGTCCCCATAGGCGGCAAGGAAGTCGGCAACCCGGTCGGTAAAGCCTGGTCCGTGCAGGATCTCCGGATCCATAGCGATGATGAATTGGCCGCGATTGGCTCCGGCAAAACCGGGGGCGGCCGGATCCGCGTCCTCGAACGCGAAACGGCCACCGGTCAGCCCGGCCGCCAGCAATTCGACCATGAAGGCGATCGCCGAGCCTTTGTGCCCCGCGAAGGGCAGCAGCATGCCGCCATCCGCCGCGGCGCGGGAATCCGTGGTCGGCCGCCCGTGCTTGTCGACCGCCGCGTCCGGCGGAATCGTCTCGCCCGTCTCCGCCGCGACCCGGATTTCCATCAGACTAACGGCGCTGGTGGCCATGTCCCAGACGATCGGCTCGGCGTCACGGCGTGGACAGGCAAAGGCGATGGGATCGGTGCCGAACAGCTTTCGCGTGCCGCAATGCGGCGTCATGTGCGGGCGTGAGACCACGCCGGTGAAGGCGACCAGCCCAGCTTCGGCCAGCGGTTCGAGGTCATGCCGCAGAGGGCCTATATTGTGGGCGTTCCGCAGCGCCATCGTGGCGATCCCGGCCTCGCGCGCGGCGGCGATGAATTCGGACCGGAACCGGCGCATGGCGACCTGGCCGTACCCGTTGTCGCCGTCGACCCGCAGGACGCCGGGACGCGCCCGCTCCAACTTCGGCTCGCCATGGCCGTTCACATGCCCGCCGCGCAGGCCGAACATGTAGTTGTACATCGAGAAAAAGCCGTGGCTGGCCGGACCGTCGCGCTCGCACAGCACGATGACGTCGGCCAGAACCCGGGCGACGGCCTCGGAACAGCCATTGGCCAGAAAGACCCTTTCGGCGAGGCTTCGCGCCTCGGGGATGGTCAGACCTACGAGATTCCCGTCCGGTTGGCCTTTCGTCACTAGGCGGAGCCGAGCAGTGCCTTGCGGAAAGCGGATTTCCGTTCGCTTGCGTCCATCGACCGTTTGACCGACGGCGGCGGCGCGGTGCTTACCCGAAGCAGCACAAAGCTCGAGGCGTTGGAATTGCGCAGGATCTGGGCGGCTTCCGGAATCTGATCCTCCGTGGTCACCGTGCGGGTCACCGGGATCGCCGAGCCCTGGGCGATGGTCTCGAGATCGACACCACGCTGGGTATGGCTCTCCTGATAGCCGGTCTCGCCGTAATGGCCGTTGTCGACGCAGAGGATTGAGAGATTGGCAGGCTTCATGATCCCGACGGTCGCCAGGGTGCCGACATTCATCAGCAGCTCGCCGTCGCCGGTAACGACCAGCACGCGCTTGTCGGGCCGAGACAGGGCAAGGCCGAGGCCCATGGCGGTCGCGCCCCCCATGGCGCCGGCCATGGTGAAGATGTTGTTGCCGTCATTGGTCAGATGCGCGATGTCCTTGGAGGCGCCGGCGAGGCCGCAGACGATCAGCAGGTCCGAGGGATCGCCGACGATGGCGGGAACGGCTTGCTTGCGGTCAAGAGGTCTGTCTTCGCTCATGTCTTGGTTTCCGTTCGCTTTTCTTGCGTTTGCTCTGGCGTTTTCTCTGGGCCGCTCAAAACGCCTTGGCGCCGATCAGCTTCTGGGTCAGCAGGACCGCGACGCTCTGGTTGGATTTGTAGGCCATGTTGAACGCCGCCTGGACGGTCGGCACCACCTCGTCCGGCCGCTCGGCGCGCAGGCACTGCATGCCCATCGCTTCGACCACGGGTTGAACCGCTGTGCCCATCGCCATCTGCCAGGGGTTCATCTCGCCGAACTCGCCGCGCATGGTGACCAGGGTGACGAACGGGAACTGGCCGCCCTTGATCAGCGCGAACATGTTCACGCAGTTGCCGACGCCGCTCGACTGCATCAGCAGGACCGCTTTCTTGCCGCCGAGATGGGCGCCGGCGCACATCGCCACGCCTTCCTCCTCGGTGGTGAGCGGAACCGAGATCACATCGGGATCCTCGATCGACCTGTTGATCAGTGTCTTGTGTCCGCCGTCCGGCACATAGCAGAAAAGGTTGACGTCATTCTCGCGCAGGAGTTTGAACAGATCCTCCTGCCATTGGACCGCTGACCCATATTCCGTGCTCATGTTTTCCGTCCGGTTGCTCAAATTGCAGTGGCCGACAGTGCGACGGCGGCGCTCCAAATTCAACTGGTTCGAGCGGCATTGTCGATTGATCCGATACGTGGCCGGCGATTTCCGGTGGCTGTTGTGCGGATCTTGCTGTCACCGGGTGCTCGAAACCGGCGGATTTTATCTATAGATTGCGATGACCCAGTCCTGCCCTGGAGCCTTGCAATGGATGCCAGCCAGCAAATCACAAGTACCGAAAGCCTGCGCGAGCACTATGAACCGCCGAGCGAACGGGCGGTATTGAAGCAGATCGACCATATCGACAAGCATTGCCGCGCCTTCATCGCGCTCTCGCCGTTCCTGGTGATCGGAACCCAGGGCGCCGACGGGCTGGGCGATGTTTCTCCCAAGGGGGATGCGCCGGGCTTCGTCCTGGTCAAGGACGAGAAAACCCTGGTAATTCCCGACCGGCCCGGAAACAACCGGACCGACACCTTGCTCAACTTGATCGATAATCCCGGCGTCGGACTGATCTTTCTGGTACCCGGCATGAACGAAACCCTGCGGGTCAACGGTACGGCGCGGATCGTCACCGACCCGGAGGTGCTCTCGGAGATGCTGGTCAACGGCCGGGCGCCGCGCTCGGCCATGGTGGTTGATGTGAGGGAAGCGTATCTGCACTGCGCCAAGGCGCTGATCCGCTCCAAGCTCTGGGACGATGATCACAAGATCGAGAGAAAGTCCTTTCCGAGCCTGGGTCAAATCATTACCGATCAGATCGGCTCCGGTGACGCCGTGAAAGCCGATGCGGCGATCGAGGAGGCCTATCGGACGAAGCTCTATTAGGCATCCGGTCCGCGTCGCTGGGCGCGCGGCGGCGGGCCTCGCGAAACTTTGAAGAGATGAAACCGCGGAAATCGGAGAAAAGGAGCCGCGCCAACGAGAGCGCGTGCCGTGGGGGCGGATGTGGGGAAGGTGGCCGATTTGCGGAGTTTGAGGAAATTCGCACCGCTGATCATTCTGGCGGCGGGACTGGGCCTGGTGTTCGCAACGGGGCTGGACCGGTATTTCGCGGTATCCGCGTTGCGCGAACATCGCGAAACGCTGGTCGCTCTAGTCAGCGAGCACTATATCCTGTCGGCGCTCCTATTCTGCGCGGTCTATGCGGCGAGCACGGCGCTATCGGTGCCTGGCGGAGCGTTGCTGACGGTTAGCGGCGGGTTTCTGTTCGGGACCTTCGCCGGGATGACTTTCTCCGTGCTCGGCGCGACCTTGGGGGCCACGCTTCTGTTTCTTGCGGCGAGGACGGCCTTCAGCGACGTTCTGCGCGGCCGGGCCGGTTCGGCGGTTGACCGCATGCGGGCGGGCTTCCGGGAAAACGCGCTCAGCTATCTGCTCTTCCTTCGGCTGGTGCCGGTGTTCCCGTTCTTTTTGGTGAACCTGGTGCCGGCGTTTCTAGGTGTCCGGCTTCCCGTATACGTGGTGGGGACCTTCATCGGAATCATTCCGGGCTCGCTGGTCTTCACCCTGGTCGGTAGCGGCCTCGACGAAATTTTCGAGCGCGGAGAGGAATTGTCGCTCTCCTCGGTTCTCGGCCCGGAGATGCTTCTCGGCTTCACCGGTCTCGGACTGCTGGCTTTGGTTCCCGTGGTCTACAAGCGCGTGCGGTCCGCGAAAAATACCTAGCCCTGCCGTGGCGTGCGGTGGCGCGACCGGTATTCGGCCGGCCGCTTGCGCACCCAGCTGATGAAGCGCGCCATTCTCGGCTCGATGCGCAGGCTCGCCGCGTCGGCATAGGAACTTGCGAGTTCCTGTTCCGTGAACAGTGAATGCAGCTTGCGGTGGCAGATCCTGTGCAACCAGGACCAGTCGGTTCCGCCCCTTGATCTGGGTACCCAGTGGTGGCGGTCGACACTTGATCCGGCGGACATCGAGCGTCCACAGATCGGACAAGGGCCGAGTTCGTCCGGTTGAGGCATCGTCATTCATATGAGCCGGCGTCAGACAATCAGCCCGCAAATCATGGCGATTTCGCGAGACTTGCCAAGTCCGGGCGGCATAGCCTTGAGGGCGCCGCCGAGATCCGGCGTTTTGAATTTGTCGGCTTCGTGCTTATCTGTAGGAGCCGACGACCGATGGACGGTGGAAATGACACGACACGAGCTTGATTGGGAAGATGAGTACAGCGCCCCGAAACGCCGGATTGTTCCGCGCGTGGCAAAAGCGGGCGGCGTCGGGCTCGTCGGGCTGATCGGCTTGGTGATTCTGTACTACATCATCGGCATGGCAATGGTGCAACGGGTCTCGGACGACACGTCGTTCGAGGCCGAAAGTGTCGATCCGGCGTCGAGCCGGTCGGTCGCGGTCGCCGCGGCGCTGATCGACCGGGAAATCCGGCAGAACAGCTGGGTCGCCAATGATCCGTTCTTCAAACCGGGCGCGCTGCTCGACAACATGCCGAATTTCCAGCAGGGCGTGATCTATGCCTTGTCCCGGTTTGCGCTGGAATTGTCGGATCAGTTGGGCAGGACCCGTGGTTCGAGCGAGGTCGACAAGGATCTCGACAAGGCCGCGGGTTTGCTGAAATACCCGGGCAATATCTGGATCTGGGATCTCTCGACGTCGTGGAAGCCGACGGCTCCGTCCGAGGATCAGTACAAGGCCGCTCGGGAGTCGCTGTTGGCGTACAATAAGCGCGTGGCCTTGGGAGAGGCGACGTTTGAGCGGCGCGCCGACAACCTGCAGGTGACCTTGCTTCGGTTCACCGCGGATATCGGATCCAGTTCGGCGATTATCGACCAGCACCTGTCGCTCTCCGGAGGCTGGGGGATCGATACCCGGGTCGACGACATCTTCTATTCCACCAAAGGCCGGCTGTATGGCTACTACATGGTCCTGCGCGAGATGGGGCGGGATTTCGACAAGGTGATTGCCGACCGGGAATTGACGTCCTCCTGGGCCAGGATGCTGGATTCCATGCGTCAGGCGGCGAGTCTGGACCCGATCATCGTGGTGAATGGCGCGCCTGACAGCGCGGTCATGCCGAGCCATCTCGCGTCGCTCGGGTTCTATCTGCTGCGTGCCCGCACGCAGCTTCGCGAGATCTCGGACATTCTTCAAAAATAATCCGAAAACCCCGCGACGAAGGTCAGTTCGTGGAGTTTTGACCCAAGTCCGCGCTGGCCTGTGCCTGGCGGAATGCGTCGAAAGCGCGGGAGGTTTCGGCCCGGCTTCTCTGCGCGGCGGGAGCGGGGTCGATTTCCTGGGCGATGAATTGCGCGACGAAGGGAGTCGACAGGTTCTGGGAGACCGGCCGGTCACCGCGGACCGGCGCATCGGGTCCGGTCGCCGGCGGTCGTTCCGGTGTTTGCGCCTGTTGTGCCGAGCCTGCCTCGACGCCTTGAAGCGCCGGGGGGCGTGTACCGACGTTTCCCGCCGCGCCTGTCCGGAGCGAGGCGTTGATCGGCGGAAGCGCGGTGTCGAATGATGACGAGGCCACCATGCGGTGCAATTCCCAAGGAGTTGTTCACCGGCCCCCAGGAACACGGACAGTGAGTTTGACCGGATGTCCTGGTGTTGGCGTCACTATCCTTACGGCGAATAGACTAACAATTCGTTACGATCAGTCCTCGTCCTTGACGCCGGTCATCGCCCGCAATTGCCGCTGCATCAGGTTCAACTGATCCTGCATTGCCTTCAGCGGGTCAAGCGCGGCGGCGGCCGGTTTCGGCTCGGATTTCGCCCTTGTCTCCGCGCCGTCTGGCTTTTGCGGAGCCGACGCGGCTGGGGGCGTGAACATGCTCATGGCATTCTCGAACATCGCCATGTTCTGTTTGGTGAGTTCCTCGAACTGTCCGAACGGGAACATGCCGCCAAGTGCCTCCTTCAAATGACTGCGGGTGCGCTCCTGATTTTCGGCGAATGTCACCATCGTATGATCGAGATAGCGCGGCACCACCATCTGCAGACTGTCGCCGTAGAAGCTGATGAGCTGGCGCAAGAATCCGATCGGCAGAAGGTTTTGACCCTTGGCCTCTTCCTCGACAATGATCTGGGTCAGCACCGAGCGGGTGATGTCTTCTCCCGTCTTCGCGTCATAGACCACGAAATCCTCGCCATCCTTGACCATCTGGCACAGGTGGTCGAGCGTCACGTAGCTGCTGGTCGCGGTGTTGTAGAGCCGCCGATTTGCGTATTTCTTAATCGTGACGACATCCGGTCCGGCCCCGCCATCCGGGCCGCTGGCCGCCGAGCCGCGCCGTTTCGCGCCGCCGGTTTTTGTACCCGACCGTTTTTCAGAGCCTGCCATGGTTCCGTCCGATCGCTTCTGATTTCACCATCTCCGCTTTGCCGAACTCCGCCGGAACGGCGGCCTAGCCAACGGATGAACGTGTTGCTTTGCAATGACGGCGATGAAAAAGCAAGGCGAATCCACGTTATCGGGAGTGATGCGTTGCGAAATCCCGGCGAGGAAGGCAGAATCCGTTTGAGATGAACTTGACCGTGCGGCATCGGGGGCCGGAAGGTGGATGGCGGATCGAAACGACCCGGCGGAACTGGCGCGGCGCTTCATCGATCTTTGGCAGGATCAGTTGAGCGCGATCTCGCGGGACCCGGAAATAGGCGAAACCTCAGCGCGTTGGTTGCGATACTGGATGACTATGGGGCCGGGCGCCTCGGCGACCGCGCCGACCGCGCCATCGGACAAGTCGACGGTCGCTGGTGATGCGGCGCACGGACGGCGGCGACGGAACAGTGGAGACGGCAAATCCGAACCGGATGGGCCCCAGGCCCCTGCCGCTGCATCTCGGGACCGCGATGCTGACATGGACGAGCTCGCGCGCCGGGTCCGCGAGCTTGAGGCAAGGCTCGCCGCCCTGGAGCCCGGAGCACCTCCCGGAGGCGGAGCGCCTGCGGGCCGAACTCGAGGCGTATCTGCGCGGCGACGGCCCGGATCACGGTAGCGAGGAAGCGGCCTGGGCGGCGTTTCTCTCGGCGCTGGACGGCGAAATCGAGGCCCGGCTCTCCGCCTTCATGGGCGGGGTTCTGGCTTATCGGCGTCACCCCTATCGCCGGAACCGGACGGCCCCGAGCGTTGTCTGGAGCGAGGGAACGACCCGTTTGCTGCGCCATGGCGCAAGCGATGGCCAACCGCTGCTGATCGTTCCTTCCCTGGTGAACCGCTATCACGTGCTCGACATAGCGCCGGGACGCAGTTTGCTCGATTATTTCTCACATGCCGGTTACGCGCCCTATGTGGTCGACTGGGACCGTCCGGGAGAGGTCGAGCGGGACTTCACCCTGACCGACTATATCGCCGGGCGGCTGGATACGGCGCTGAACGCGGTTCTCCGTCTGACCGGGCGCAAGCCGGTCCTGATCGGCTACTGCATGGGCGGGCTGCTGGCCTTGGCCTTGGCGCAACGGCGCGAGGCGGATCTGACCGCGTTGCTGCTCATGGCCACGCCCTGGGATTTTTCCGCCGATGCCGGATCGGCTCCCGCGATGTTGGCGG
The DNA here is from genome assembly GCA_038116915.1 of Alphaproteobacteria bacterium. Classification (GTDB taxonomy): domain Bacteria; phylum Pseudomonadota; class Alphaproteobacteria; order Thalassobaculales; family Thalassobaculaceae; genus JADHLJ01. The sequence continues at coordinate 5,269 of JAYOEU010000114.1, read as the reverse complement.
CGATGAAACCGGCGTTGGGAGGTGTCCTCGATGTCCTGGGCGAATTGCCCACCGACATCATCCAGGCGATGTTTCACTCTCTCGACCCGATGCTGGTGCCGCGGAAGTTTCTCCGCTTCGACAAGATGGATAAGAAGAGCGCCGAGGCCGAGGCATTCGTGGCACTGGAGGACTGGATCAATGACGGCGTGCCTCTGGCGGCTCCGGTGGCGCGCGAGGCGATATTCGGCTGGTACGGCGAGAACACCCCGGTGGAGGGACGCTGGAGGGTTGCCGGCCGCGTCGTTGCGCCGTCCGAGGTGCGGTTGCCCGCGATGGTTCTGATACCGGCGCGCGACCGGATCGTGCCGCCGGCCTCGGCATCCGCGCTTGCGGCGGCGCTGCCGCGCGTGACGGAACTCAGAACCGCGCTTGGCCATATCGGCATGGTGGTCAGCGAGAACGCCCGGGAACGGGCCTGGAAGACGATGATAGATTGGCTGGAGAACGAAACATGAGTGGTGGCGAGACCCCGGAACAGCGCCGGGCCCAGGATATGAGATTGCGGTTCCAGGCTCTGCACGAGATCGTCCATGCGGCGCGGGAGACGTTGAACCGCAACACCTGGGACTATCTGCGCGGCGGTACCGAGACCGAGACCACGCTGAAGCGGAACCGGGCCTCGCTCGACTCGATCGCCTTTCGTCCGAGGGTCTTGCGCGACATGCGCAAGGTGGATGCCGGCGCCACGGTCATGGGTCACAAGATGCGGTTGCCGATCTGTCTCGCGCCCATCGGCTCGCTGGAGAGCTTTGACCCGGAGGGCGGGGTCGCGGCGATGCGGGCGGCCAGTGCATTCGGTTGCGCGCTGATGCTCAGTTCGGTCAGCACCATCCCGCTGGAGGAGGTGGCGAAGGCCGGTCCGGGCTTCAAGATCGCCATGCTGTACAAGCGCGGCGGCGACGAGTTCCTGGACGACTATGTCGAGCGTTCGATCGCCGCCGGCTATGACGCCTTCTGCCTGACCGTCGACAGCGCCAACTACAGCCGGCGCGAGCGCGATATCGCCAATCGCTTCGTCAAGCCCTGGCGCACCGGCGGCGGCGCCGACTGGCAGGCGGCGCTGAACTGGACCGATGTGGAGCGCTACAAGAAGCGCTACGATCTGCCGATCGTCCTGAAAGGCATCGGCACGGCGGAGGACGCTCATATCGCCGTCGAGCACGGGGTCGACATGGTCTATGTGTCGAATCACGGGGGCCGTCAACTCGACCATGGGCTCGGCGCCATGCAGGTTTTGCCCGAGGTCGTCGAGGCAGTTGCCGGCCGCGCGGCGGTGGCGGTTGATGGCGGCTTCTCGCGCGGAACCGACATCGTCAAGGCGATCGCGATGGGCGCGGATCTGGTGGGGGTCGGACGGATGTTGTGCTACGGCCTCGCGGCGGGCGGCAGCGCCGGCGTCGTCCGGATGCTGGAATTGCTGGAGGAGGAAACGTCCCTGGCATTAGGCCTGTTAGGCGCGTCTTCGTATGCGGCGATCGAACCGTCGATGCTGACTGCCGCGTCCCCCGTGGATCAGCCGCATGTGATGAGTGCGTTCCCGCTTTTGCGCCCGCAGGATCACACGTACTGATCAAAATAAATGCTGCGTTGCAAGAATTTATTGTGCAGTGCAAAATTTTGTGGAATTTCGCACCAAGGTGCGGTATGAACCGCGCCACCATCAGGTTGAGAGGATTGACCCATGACCAATGTCGTGATCGCCGGTGCCGCGCGCACCGCCATCGGTTCCTTCGGAGGTGGGCTCAGCTCGCTTAGCGCCGCCGAACTCGGCGAAATTGCGATCCGCGAGGCCCTGAGCCGGGCGGGTACTCCCGCCGACGCTGTGGACGAGGTGATCCTCGGCCAGGTGCTGACCGCCGCCGCCGGCATGAACCCGGCGCGTCAGGCGGCCGTCGCCGCGGGTATCCCCAAGGAGCGTACGGCGTTGACCATCAACCAGGTCTGCGGTTCGGGCTTGCGCGCGGTGGCGCTCGGCTCCCAGGCGATCCGCGCGGGTGATTCCCAGATCGTCGTCGCCGGCGGTCAGGAGAGCATGAGCCTGGCCCCCCATGCCCAGCACCTGCGCGACGGCAAGAAAATGGGGGACCTTACCCTCGTTGACACGATGATCAAGGATGGTCTGTGGGATCACTTCAACGGCTACCACATGGGCAACACCGCCGAGAACGTGGCCGAGCAGTGGCAGATCACCCGCGAGGAGCAGGATGCGTTCGCGGTCGCCTCGCAGAACAAGGCCGAGGCGGCACAAAAAGCAGGCAAATTCGTCGAGGAAATCGTTCCGGTCACCATCAAGAGCCGCAAGGGGGATGTCGTGATCGATACTGACGAACACCCCCGTCACGGAGCCAGTCTCGAGGCAATGGCGAAGCTGCGTCCGGCCTTTACCAAGGACGGCACGGTGACCGCCGGCAACGCGTCCGGGATCAATGACGGCGCCGCCGCCGTGGTGCTGATGACCGAAGAGGAAGCGGCCAGGCGCGGAATCACCCCGCTGGCCCGTATCGCGTCCTTCTCGACCATGGGTGTCGACCCCTCGATTATGGGCACCGGGCCGATCCCGGCGAGCCGGGCGGCGCTCAAGAAGGCCGGCTGGAGCGTCGACGACCTCGATCTGATCGAGGCCAACGAAGCCTTTGCGGCCCAGGCCTGCGCGGTGAACAAGGACCTCGGTTGGGATACCGCCAAGGTGAACGTCAATGGCGGCGCCATCGCGCTCGGCCATCCCATCGGCGCCTCGGGAACACGCGTGCTGATCACCTTGCTGCATGAGATGAAAAGGCGCGATGTCAAGAAAGGTTTGGCGACACTTTGCATCGGTGGTGGAATGGGTGTTGCCCTTTGCGTTGAACGCTAAGTGACCGAACACCAACTAAGACGTTAACTAATAAAGTAAAAAAAATCCAAAGGAGGAACGACATGGCGCGTGTGGCATTGGTTACCGGCGGTACTCGCGGTATCGGCAGAGCGATAAGCGTCGCCCTGGCGGATAAAGGTTACACGGTCGCCGCCAACTATGGCGGCAATGACGAGCGTGCCAAGGCGTTCACGGCGGAAACCGGCATCGCTGCCTATAAGTGGGACGTTTCGGATTTCGCGGCTTGCGAGGCCGGTGTCAAAAAGGTCGAGGCGGAAGTCGGTCCGGTCGAGATCCTGGTGAACAATGCGGGCATTACCCGGGACGGCACCATGCACCGGATGGACCACGGGATGTGGCAGGATGTGATCGATACCAATCTCGGCTCCTGCTTCAACATGTGCCGGGCAACCATCGAGGGCATGCGCGCCCGCAAGTTCGGCCGCATCGTCAATGTGGGGTCGATCAACGGTCAGGGTGGACAGTACGGGCAGGTGAACTATGCCGCCGCCAAGTCCGGCATTCATGGTTTCACCAAGGCGCTCGCCCAGGAAGGCGCGCGCAACAACATCACGGTCAACGCGATCGCGCCCGGCTATATCGACACCGACATGGTCGCCGCGGTTCCGGAGAACGTGCTGGAAAAGATCGTCGCCGGGATCCCGGTGGGCCGGCTCGGCAAGGCTTCCGAAATTGCCCGCGGCGTGCTGTTCCTGGTCGATGACGAGGCCGGCTTCGTGACCGGCTCGACCATGTCGATCAACGGCGGCCAGCACATGTACTGAGTTGCACGCGGGTCGCGACGTCAGGCCGGTCCGGGATGCCCGGGCCGGCCTTTTTCGTCGCCGCGCGCCGGCTGGATTCGATGTCGCCGATTGCCTTGGGTCGATCCTGTCCCGTTGGCTATGCTTGCGCATCCTTCCTGGAAACTGAAAGGCCCTTGAATGAGCAACCAGAGAACAGTCGCTGTCTTGGGCCTCGGGTCCATGGGCATGGGCGTGGCCCTGACCCTGGTCGAGCATCAGTTCACGGTCCGGGGCTTTGATGTGCGCCGCGAAGCCATGGATACGCTCGCCGATGCCGGTGGCTCGGGAGCCGCCTCGCCGGGGGATGCCGTCGCCGGATGCGGCACGGTGATTGTCCTGGTGGTCAACGCAAAGCAGGTCGAGGATGTCCTGTTCGGCGAGAACGGCGCCGTCGCCGGCATGGCCAAGGGGACAATCGTCGTCCAAAGCAGCACGGTACCGGCGGCCTTTGCACGGGCCTGCGCCGAACGTCTTGCCGAGCACGGCATGGTGATGATCGACGCGCCGGTCAGCGGCGGCGCGGCGGGTGCCCGATCCGGCAATCTCTCGGTCATGGCCTCGGGGCCGTCCGGTGCTTTCGAGTCCTCGGCCCCGGTGCTGGAGGCGATCTCCGGCAAGGTGCACCGCCTCGGCGAGGAGGTCGGGGTCGGCTCGACGGTGAAGACGGTGAACCAACTGCTCGCCGGCGTCCACATCGCCGCTGCCGCCGAGGCGATGGCCTTCGGCGTGCGGGCCGGCGCCGATCCCAAGGCCCTCTATGACGTCATTTCAGGGTCCGCCGGCTCGTCCTGGATGTTCCAGAACCGGGTGCCGCATATCCTGGAAGACGACTACACCCCGCTCAGCGCGGTGGATATCTTCGTCAAGGATCTGGGCATCGTGCTTGAGACCGGTCACGCGCTGACCTTCCCGCTGCCGCTTACGGCAACCGCGCACCAGCAATTCCTCGCCGCCTCCGCCGCCGGGTTCGGCCGCGAGGATGACAGCGCGGTGTTCAAGGTGTTTCAACGTCTGGCAGGGGTTGCGATCGGGGGTAATGAGTAGCGAATTGACAAGACCCATCAAGATCCTGGATCAGGTCCAGGATCTTGATGGGTCTTGTCCAATGAAGGGCGGCTTCCCCCTCAACCAATCCCCGACATCAGATCCCGGCTGATGATTTCCTTCATGATCTCGGACGAGCCGCCGGCGATGCGGGACATGCGGGCGTCGGCCCAGGCGCGGGCGATCGGGAAATCCCACATGTAGCCGTAGCCGCCGTGCAGTTGCAGGCATTCGTCGACAACCTTGTTCAGCACCTCCGTCGAATGCAGCTTGGCCGCCGCCGCCAGTTCGGCGGATAGCTCGCCCTTCACATGCAGGGCAAGACACTGATCGATGAAGGCACGGGTGACCAGCGCGTCGGTCTTCACCTCGGCCAGCTTGAAACGGGTGTTCTGGAAATCCGCGAGCCGGCGCCCGAAGGCCTGGCGCTCGGTCGTGTAGCGCAGGGTCTCCTCCAGGGCGGCCTCGATGGCGGTGGCGCAGCGGATCGCGACCACCAGCCGCTCCTGGGAGAGCTGCTGCA
>JAYOEU010000113.1:0-14934 GCA_038116915.1 Alphaproteobacteria bacterium | reverse complement strand
TCACCGTGCTCGGAACGGCATTTATGCGGATTGTCCATCTGATCGGGACCTTGGCAGAGCGCGATGGCGGCCCGTCAAAATCAGTGTGGCCTATCAGATTTCCCATCGAGAGGGGCGCGGTGAAATAAGATTTTCGGTATAAATTTTAAGAAATTTGTTTGGGAAAATATCACACCGATCGTAGACATCATGTTCGAGGAAATTGCGCTTCCGTCGGGGCAATGGCATGTTAAAACGATGACTTCAAAGGATTATCGCTCCCGCCCCATCGTGGAGGGTAGGCATGGCGCTTAGCCAGATACAGAACCGCACCCGTGGCCCGAGTCAGGAATACCTGCTTCTGGACTACATGCAACGGCTTGGCCGGAATGTTGACGGCCGGATGGCCGTTCATATTCATCTGTCCAGGCTGCGTCCGCAGAATCGGCAGGATCACCATATCCGAATCGCCGCCGCGATATTCGAGGGGATGGTACAGAATTACGAGGGACAGATCTTCACCCTCAGCAATTCCGATCTGTTCTTCATCTGCAAGGACGCGGCCATTGAGGATATCGATGCCGCGATCATGAAGGTGCGTTACCTGTTCAGCGAGGACCCACTATCCCAGGGCGATGACGAAGAGGATCTGGCCCGGTTCTGCACCTGGTACAATGTCACCACCCAGCATGAGGACCTGCTTGATCTGGTGAAGCAGATGCACCGGGAGCGGGAACGCAAGAACCGTCTGGCGGTGACCCGGGACCGCTCGGACAACCGGACCCGTAGCGGCAAGAAGGCCCTGGATCCGGAACAGCTTGGCAAGCTCGAATCGTTTCTGGTGCGCGCCGATCTTTCAAATCTGATGCGCCGGCAGCCGGTATGCGCGATCACGCCGACAAATCCCAATCCCCAGCCGGTTTTCCGCGAGCTCTACATTTCCATCGCCGATCTTCAGCAGACGGTTTTGCCGGAATTCGACCTCGCCTCTAACCTCTGGCTGTTCCAGCATCTGACCCAGACCTTGGATTCGCGGATGCTTTCGATGCTGATCCGCAACGACGACACCTCGATCGCGTCGTCCTTCAGCATCAATCTGAACGTCCAGACCATCCTGTCGCCGCCATTCCTGAATTTCGATTCGATCTTGAAGGCGGCTGCCCGCGGCACGGTGGTTATCGAACTTCAGGCGATCGATATTTTCGGCGAGATGGGGGCCTATATGTTCGCGCGGGATTTCATGCGCGAGCGCGGCTATCGGATCTGCCTCGACGGTCTCAATCACCTGACCCTGCAGTTCATCGACCGTGACCGTCTGGGATTGGATCTGTTGAAGCTGATCTGGACACCGGATATGGCCGACGATGTCAGCGGAAAGCGCGCGACCGAACTGAAGGAGCATGTCGACCGCTGCGGTCGGGCGCGGATCATCCTGTCGCGGTGTGATTCCGATGAGGCGGTTCGGTTCGGCCAGTCGCTCGGCATCACCATGTATCAGGGACGCTACGTCGACCGGTTACTGGCGAACGAAAGCCGTCTCGACTAGAAATCAAGCTTTGGTTCGATAAGCGGTCAGCCGCGCGGCGCGTGTTTGTTCAGGATGCGTTGCAGGGTGCGGCGATGCATGCGCAGACGCCGGGCGGTCTCGGAGACATTGCGTCCGCATTGCTCGAACACGCGTTGGATATGCTCCCATTTCACCCGGTCCGCCGACATCGGGTTTTCTGGCGGTGGCGGAAGCGCGTCCTCGTGATCAAGCAATGCCGCAGCGACCGCGTCGGCGTCCGATGGCTTCGGCAGATAGTCGATGGCTCCGGCCTTTACCGCCGCGACCGCGGTCGCGATGTTTCCGTATCCGGTCAGGACGATGATCCGGGCGTCCGGCCGGGCTTCCCGGAGTTCGCCGACGATATCAAGGCCGCTGCCATCCGCCAGCCGCAGATCGAACACCGCATAGGGTGGCTGGTCGCGGCGCGCCAATTCGATTCCTTCCGCGACGGTTGCGACCGTGTTGACCTCAAAGCCGCGTTTTTCCATGGCCCGGGCGAGCCGTTTGCGGAACGGCTCGTCGTCATCGACGATCAGCAGCCTGCGATCCTCGTCGCCTGAGCCGGTCTCTCGGGAATTCGCGGAGTCTTCCAACATCGGTGCGGATCACTCGGAGGTTTTGCGCAATTGCTGGTTCGGACACTGTAGCATGTTCGGTTCCGATTTGAGAGCGTGATACGGCTGCGGGTTGATGTGGTCAAGCCGCGCGCGATCCGGGCTCGAGCCTTGCCCGCGGCCATCGCGCCTCGGCGCGCGCTCCGCCTTCGGGCCGGTTGCCGAATGTCAGCCGTCCCCCGGTCCGCTCCAGAAGCGTGTTGGCGATGAATATTCCAAGTCCCATATGACCTGAACTGCCCCGCCGGGTCGACAGATAGGGCTCGCCCAGCCGGTCCAGCATGGGAACCGGAAAGCCGGGCCCGTCATCCTCGATGATCACGGCGAGGTCCCGGCGATCCCAGGCCACGGTGACCTCGACGGTGGTGACCGCGAACTGCACGGCGTTTTGAATCAGGGTTCCCAGACCGTGCAGGATTTCCGGGCTGCGGATAACCAGCGGATCTCCAGCGGGATCCGCCGCGCCATCCAATTCCTCCGGTCCGTGGCTCTCGACGATGATCTCGATTCCTTCGCGCTGGTGCGGCGCCGCGGCGAGATCGATCAGGGTGCTCATGGCCACTTGGACATAAGGTGCACCGCCGCCGATTTCCGGCTGATTCGACAATCCCGCCAGGATCGCCCGGCAGCGGGCGCTTTCGCTACGCAGCAGCTCGATATCCTCCGCGAATTCGCTCTCGGCCGGGACATCGCGGGACAAGTCAGCGGCGATCACCGCGATGGTACTGAGCGGGCTGCCCAGCTCGTGCGCCGCCGCCGCGGCGAGACCGCCCAGCGCCGAGAGCTGCTGTTCCCGCGCCAGCGCCATTTGCGTCGCCGCGAGCGCATCGGTCATGCGCCTCGCCTCGTCCGCGACCCGCCAGGTATAGGCGGCGCTGAAAAGGATCGCGATCATGAGCGCGCTCCAGATCCCGAAGACGTATAGCTCCGGAAGTTCCAGCCCGAATTCATCCCAGGGAAGGGGCTGGTGCCGCAGCATCAGCAGGGTCGCCGCGGCCATGGCGAGAAGACAAAGCCATATGGTCGATCTGAGGGACAGAACCGTCGCGGAAATCGTCACCGGGGCCAGCAGCAACAGCGCAAATGGGTTCTGCATCCCGCCGGTCACGTAGAGCAGGGCGGCGGACTGGGCGATGTCGAAGCCGAGCGAAATGGCGGCGGAACGATCGCTCAGCCGCTGGCTCGACCGCGCGCGCGCCTGCATGGCGAGATTGAGGATCGCGGAAATCGCGATGATCGCGAAGCACAGGGACAGCGGCAACGGGAATTCAAAACCGAACCTGACCACCATGATGGCGACCGTCTGACCGGCCAAGGCCACCCAGCGGATGGCAATCAGCGTTCGCGCGCTGACCGCGCCGGCGGGTACCGCACCGTCGGAATGCATGGCCGCGCGGTTCTGGTCCAGGATGCCGCCGACCTGGCCGGCAATTGAATGATCGGCGTTGTTGGCCACCGGTTCACTTCCTTGTCTGACGGCGCGTCTGCCTTGGATGCCGCCGTTCGCATCCCCTTGATCCCATGGTATCCGGTTTCATGGCTTTCGGCATGTTAGAGTTTTGCGGCAGAATGCGTGCGTTGCCTCGGGGAGGGCGCTGGTGGACCACTACGCTTATCACAGGATCGCCGCCGCGCCGCGCCGCTGGTCCGATGTCGCCGGCCGGTTGCGGGCGGCAGGGTCCCTTTCGCGTTCCGGTGGCGCGCTCTACGGCATCTGGCGCAGCCAGATCGGCCGGCCCCGGGATGAGTTGAGCGTGATCACCCACTGGTCCGGCGGAACCGATGCCGCGGCCGCCGAAGCGGCGCTCTTGGCGGCAGCAGGCCGGGACGCGGACATCGCGGCGATCACGACCGAGACGATGCACCCCACCTTGCGCCCCGGAACCTCCGAACCGCCGGTGCGCCAGGGCAATTACGCGTTCCGCTGGTTCGTGACGCCGGAGGCGAACTGGGAGGAGTTTCTCGCGCTCTGTGCCGACGCATGGCCCGGCTTCGAGAGCGCCTACGACTCCCAGGCTATCGGCCTGTGGAGGCTGAGCGGTGAAGGCGGCGGCGGCAAGACGGACGCGGCCAGTGGCGCCGGGCTTTTCGAGGGCCGCCGCAGCTTGCTGCTGACGCGCCGGCCGGACCTCGCGATGTGGGAGCGCTCGAAGCTTCCGCAAGGGGCGGCGGAGGCGAAAGTGCGGGAAACCTTGAGCCGGCGCTATGACCTGTGCGACTGGACGGCGGTCCATACCACGACGCTGCTGACCGCCGAGGACACCGAGGACAAGGCGCGCTGGGCCTGACGACGCGCCGGGTTGCCGTGGCGGCGGGCAGGCCATATCTTCCGGCGGCATCACTTTCACGGTTGGAATGCGCATGTCCACGCCGGCCATCGAGGCGCGAGATCTGACCAAGACATTCGGCGACATCACGGCGATCCGCGACGTGAGTTTCGGCGTCGAGGAGGGCCGGATCACCGGACTGCTCGGCGGCAACGGTGCCGGCAAGACCACCACGATCTCGATCCTGCTCGGCCTGCTGCTGCCCAGCGCCGGCTCAGTCCGGATACTCGGCTGCGATATGACGCGGGACCGGTACCGGGTGCTGCCGCTGATGAATTTCTCCTCGCCCTATGTGGATCTGCCGCATCGCCTGACGGTCCGGGAGAATCTGAAGGTCTATGGCGAGCTCTACTCGGTCGAGCGGCCCTTGGAGCGGATCGCCGAGCTTGCCGAGCGGCTGGACGCGACGGCATTGCTTGATCGGCGGACCGGGCAGCTTTCCGCCGGACAGAAAACCCGGGTGGCGCTGGCCAAGGCGTTGATCAACCGGCCGCGCGTGCTGCTGCTGGACGAGCCGACGGCATCGCTGGACCCGGACACCGCGGACTGGATCCGCACCTATCTCGAGGACTATGCCCGCGAGGAGAAGGCGACGATCCTGCTCGCCTCGCACAATATGGCCGAGGTGGAGCGGCTCTGCCATCACGTGCTGATGATGCGGCGCGGCGCGATCGTCGACCGCGGTTCCCCGGCGGAGCTGCTGGCGCGGTACGGGCGCTCGACCTTGGAGGAGGTGTTCCTCGATATCGCAAGGGACCGCCCTCCGGCGGCGGCCTCATGACCGGCCCGGCAGCCACCGGACCGGGCGCTCCCGCCTCGCGCTTTTCCGTCTCCGGGTTTTCCGTCTCCGGGTTTTCCGGGCGCCGGGTGATGGCCATGCTGCGCCGGCACTATTATCTGATGCGCGGCTCGATCCCCCGTCTGGTGGAAATGGCCTATTGGCCGACGGTCCAGATGATCATCTGGGGGTTCGTGACCCAGTTCTTCATGGGCCATTCGAGTTGGGTCGCCAACGCGACCGGCATCCTGATCGGCGCGGTGCTGCTCTGGGACCTTCTGTTCCGCAGCCAGATCGGCTTTTCCATGAGCTTCCTTGAGGAGATGTGGTCGCGCAATCTCGGCCATCTTTTCGTCAGCCCGCTGCGGCCCGGTGAGTTCGTGACAGCCCTGATGGTGATGAGCCTGGTGCGCGCGGTGATCGGGCTGATGCCGTCCTGGGTGCTGGCCTATCTATTCTTCGAGTTCTCGGTGTTCTCCTACGGGCCGGGGCTGGTGGCGTTCTTCTCCTGTCTGTTCGTCATGGGCTGGGCGCTGGGCCTGGCGGTGATCGCGCTGGTGCTGCGCTACGGTCTCGGGGCCGAGAGCCTTGCCTGGGTGGCGATCTTCGCCTTTGCGCCGATCAGTGCGGTCTACTATCCCGTCGCCTCGCTGCCCGAGTGGCTGCAGATTGTCGCCTGGTGCACCCCGTCGGCCTATGTCTTCGAGGGCATGCGAGGGGTCTTCATCGACGGCGTTTTCCGCACCGATCTCCTGCTCGGCGCGATCGCCGTGGACCTGGTCTATCTCGCGATCGGCGCCGGCCTGTTCGCCTGGTCCTTCCTGTCGGCGCGTCGGAACGGCCGGCTGCTGCAGATGGGAGAGTAGGGCATGGAGCCGGGACACGAGCAACGCGCCTTCCTCGAGGCCCGGCGGACCGGCCATCTGGCGACGGTGGATGCGGACGGTATGCCCCATGTGGTGCCGGTCTGCTATGCGCTCGGCGCCGAGACGCTGTACATCGTTCTCGACGAAAAGCCGAAACGGGCCGCGGTTCGTGACCTAAAACGGGTGCGCAACATCCGCGTGAACCCGCGCGCCGCCCTGGTGGTCGATCACTATGACGACGCGGACTGGACCCGCCTCGGCTGGGTGATGGCGCGCGGCCCGGCGGAAATCATTGAGCCCGGCGCGGAGCACACGGACGCGCTGGTTGCGCTGCGCCGGCGCTACCCGCAGTATCGCGCCATGGCTCTGGAGCAAAACCCGATGATCGCGCTGCGCATTGCAAGCTTGACAAGCTGGGGCCGCCTGGACGGAACCGCGCCCGCAGCCCCGGCGGGGCAAGGCGAAGGGACACCCGGCTAGCCATGGACCACCGCGACGACATCACCCTCTACCAAACCCTCCGCGACGCCAACGCCGCCGCCCGATCCGACACCTACGCCAGGGGGAAAAGGGTGCTGGGCTGGCTGCGCGCGGCGGCGGTTTGGGTTTGGCGGCGGGTTTCGGGGCGGGGTCGGAGTGAGGGGTGAGGGGTCGAGTGATGCTGGAACAGGGATACGTGTGGTTGCGTCGAAGGCGCGATCGAGAGATCGAGGGCAGCCGCCGAATTAAGGATCTTGCGATAAAGCCTTGAGGTGACGAACAGGATTTAATGCGGTGACTGTCCTAGGACTGGAATTCGGTGGCTGTCCCCGAACTGCATCCAGTGTCGCTGGCGATCTGGGCTTCACGGAAAGCACGATCGCCGCGATGCTGGGCCACGCGGCGGGGACGGTGACGAACCGGTATGTACATCACCTGGACAGCGTGTTGATTGCGGCGGCGGACAAGGTGGCGCGGGCCGTGCTTGGGATGATGGCTGAGGCGGAGGGGAATGTGGTGCGGTTGGCAGTAAATGGAACGCGAGGGGAATAAGCGGGCGTGACCAGTCTCACGTTATCAGCTCCCGGCGCCAGGGCCGCTCCCTGGCTCCCGGCCCGATGGGTCGAAAATGGGAGCAAGACATGAAATCCGATACCATTACCAGCTGCGCCGGCGGAGGCGCGTTCGCAACGTCTGACAATCAATTCGACCGTGACGTGTACACGGCCATTGATCGTCTTCGGAGGAGAGATCGGAGAGATTGGGGAGAGATCGGGGACAGCCACCGAACAGGATTTGAGGCGGTGACTGTCCTAGGACTGGAATTCGGTGGCTGTCCCCGAACTGTCCCCCGAACTGTCGCCCGCCACATCCAGCGTCAGATCAAAAAACCCAATTAAATCAGAGGTTAAGAGTGGCGCACCCGACAAGATTCGAACTTGTGACCTCTGCCTTCGGAGGGCAGCGCTCTATCCAGCTGAGCTACGGGTGCTGATCCGGGGGGATGTTTAGCGCCGGTGGGGCGGCGTGGCAAGCTCTTGTGGCCGGGCGGGCGCCGCTACCGTCCCGTCTCCGGGCAGAAGCCGGGGAGCGGGTTGCCGGTGGCCGGATCGGGCAGGCGCTCGTGGCCGGAGGGGAGCGGGGCGGCCGGGTCGACCAGCCAACCAGCGATGTCGCGGCTGACCAGATCGCCCGCGAGATCGCGGAACAGCATGTGATAGCCCTCGGGATAGAGCGCCGCGCGCCAGCGCCGTCCGGCGGCCGGGGCCGGCAGGCGCGAGAGCATCAGGCAGGTCGGCCGCTTGGGCACGATCTCGTCGCGTTCGCCATAGAGCACAAGCACCGGCAGCCGGAGCGTCCGCGCGGCCTCCAGCGCCCGGTCCATCAGGTCGACCAGGCCGGACAGCGCGTCGATCCGTGTCTCGCGGATGAAGCGCGGGTCGCGGCCGAGGGCCCGCAGCATCTTGATGTTGTCGGACGGCGTGATCCGGATCCCCTGGGGCACCAGCCGGATCGAGGGGAAGGCGGCGGTCGCGCTGTCAAGCAGTGTGCGCTGCCAGCGCGGCATGGTCACCCGTCCCCAGACCGCCGGCGCCGAGAGGACCGCGCCGTCGATCGCCGGACGGGCCTCGCCGGCAAGCGCCGCCATGATCACCGCCCCGCCCATGCTCTCGCCCAGGGCATGGACCGGAATTCCCGGATGGGCTTCGCGCACCAGACGGACGACCGTGGCGAGATCGCGGCCCATGGCCGGCGCGCCGGCCCAGATGCCCCGGCCCGGCGCCCCGCCGAAGCCGCGCTGATCATAGGCATAGACCGCGACCCCGGCCCGCGCCAGACCCGGCCCCAGATCCTCGAAGGCGCCGGAATGATCGTTGAAGCCGTGCAGCGCCACGACCGCGGCCCTGGGCGGCGTGTCGGGCAGCCACAGGGTAAGCGGCAACCGGGCGCCGTCGCGCATGACCGCGTGGCTTCCGGTAAGGCGCGGCGGCTGGTTCGCGCCCAAGGGCTCCTGCACCATCGGGGCACAGCCCGCGAGGATTGCGAACAGCACCAGAAGACCGGCGAGACCGGCCGGCCCCCGCCGGCGCCGGAGCCTTGAATCGCGACGATGTTCTGATGCGTTGAAAATCATGGTTTCTGGCGTATCATGAGCCATCCGCGCGGTCCACCAGACCGCGGCGGGTGAGATGAACATCTCGGAAATCTGGGCGGGTACACGCGATGGCTAGGCCGACCGAAATCATTCAGACCAACAAGCACCGGGTCGCGTGCGATGGCGGCAACGGACCGCTCGGGCATCCGCGGGTGTTCCTGACCATCGGCGCCGAAAACGAGGTCATGTGCCCGTACTGCTCGCGGCTTTACCAGTACCGCAAAGGCACGATCGGCGACGCGGCGGATTGAGCCGCCGGGCGGCCCCCAACCAACCCTGTCTCGCCGGAAAGGAGCCCGCATGCTCCAGGGCAAACGCATTCTGCTGATCGTCTCGGGCGGTATCGCCGCCTTCAAGAGCCTCGAACTGGTGCGCCGTCTGCGCGGCCGGGGCGCCAAGGTGCGCGCGGTGCTGACAAAATCCGGCGCCGAGTTCGTCACCCCGCTCAGCCTGCAGGCCCTGACAGAGGACAAGGTGTATGGCGATCTGTTCTCGCTGACCGATGAATCCGAGATGGGCCATATCCAGCTTTCCCGCGATGCCGATTTGCTGGTGGTCGTGCCGGCGACGGCCAACCTGCTGGCGAAGATGCGGGCCGGGATCGCCGACGATCTTGCCTCCACGGTGCTGCTGGCCACCGACAAGCCGGTGATGGTGGCGCCGGCGATGAATCTCCGCATGTGGCTTCACCCGGCGACGGCGGAGAACATGGCGGTGCTGCGCGAGCGCGGCGTCATGGTGGTCGGCCCCGTCGAGGGCGACATGGCCTGCGGCGAGTTCGGCCCCGGCCGGATGAGCGAGCCGGAGGAAATCGTCACAGCGATCGATCACGCGCTCGGCGGCATGGCATCCGCGAAGGGACCGCTTGCCGGACGCTCGGCCCTGGTGACCTCCGGGCCGACTTTGGAGGCGATCGATCCGGTCCGCTACATCGCCAATCGCTCCTCCGGCAAGCAGGGCCATGCGATTGCAATTGCCCTGGCGCGGCTCGGCGCCGCCACGACGCTGGTGACTGGGCCGACGCGGCTTGCCGACCCCGCCGACATCCGCACCGTCCACATCGAATCCGCGCGCCAGATGCTGGAGGCCTGCACGGCGGCGCTGCCGGTGGATATCGCGGTCTGCGCGGCGGCGGTCTCGGACTGGCGGGTCGCCCGCGCGGCCGGGCAGAAGTTGAAAAAGGACGGCAATGCGCCGCCACCGGCGCTGGAGCTGACCGAAAACCCGGACATCCTGGCGACGCTTTCGGCGACGGGTGACCGGCGGCCCTCGCTGGTGGTCGGCTTCGCGGCGGAGACCGAAACCGTCATCGAGCACGCCACGGCGAAGCGGCGGCGCAAGGGCTGTGACTGGATCGTCGCAAACGATGTCAGCCCGGAGACCGGCACTTTCGGCGGAGATGACAACACGGTGCATCTGGTGACCGATGCCGGCGCGGAGGACTGGCCGCGAATGGGCAAGGACGCGGTCGCGGCGCGCCTCGCCGACCGCATCGCCGCGCATTTCTCCAGCATCGCCGCGGCCTGACCCATGGGCCGCGTCCCGGTTTCCGTCAATCGCCTGCCGCATGGCCAGGGCCTGGATCTGCCGGCCTATCAGACCATCGGCAGTGCCGGCATGGACCTTGCCGCCGCCGTGTTCGAGCCGCTGGAGATCGCACCGGGTGCCCGCGCGCTGGTGCCGACGGGCTTCCGCTTCGCGATACCCGCCGGCTATGAGGCGCAGATCCGGCCACGCTCGGGCCTTGCCCTGCATCACGGCGTGACGGTGCTGAATGCCCCGGGGACGGTCGATTCGGATTATCGCGGCGAGGTATCCGTGGTCTTGATCAATCACGGCGAGGCGCCATTTGTGGTCAGGCGCGGCGACCGGATCGCGCAGATGGTGCTGACCGAGGTGCCACGGGCCGAGCTTGCCGAGACCGGCGATTTGCCGCCGACACCGCGCGGCGCCGGCGCCTACGGCTCCACCGGGACCGGCGCGAACGAGGCGTAAGGACGACCGACCCATGGACCTGACCGACGCGCAGTTCGAGCGTTATGCCCGGCATCTGATCCTGGAGGAAGTCGGCGACGAGGGACAGGAGAAGCTGCTCTCCTCCAAGGTCCTTTGTGTCGGCGCGGGCGGGCTCGGCTCGCCGATCCTGATGTATCTCGCCGCCGCCGGGATCGGCACGCTCGGCATCATCGATGATGACGAGGTGGATCTCTCGAATCTCCAGCGCCAGATCGTGCACGCGACCAAATCAGTGGGCAGTGCGAAGGCGGATTCGGCGGTCGAGACCCTCTCCCGGATCAACCCGACGATCGCGTTCCGTCCCCACAAGACCCGGCTCTCCCGCGATAATGTCGAGGAGATCTTCGCCGAGTACGACCTGATCGTCGACGGCACCGACAATTTCGAGACCCGCTATCTGATCAACGACGCCGCCTATCTCGCCGGCAAGACGGTTGTCTCCGGCGCCCTGCTGCGCTTCGAGGGACAGTTGACGACCTTTCGCGGCGGCGTGCCGGGGCACGAGGGCGAGCCGTGCTATCGCTGTCTGTTCCGCGACCCGCCGCCGCCCAACACCATCCCCCGCTGCGAGGAGGCCGGGATCCTCGGCTCCGTCGCCGGGGTGATCGGCACCCTGCAGGCGACCGAAGTGCTGAAGGAACTGATGGGCCTCGGCGAGTCCATGTCCGGCCATCTGCTGGTTTTCGATGCCCTCGGCATGACCTTCCGCAAGATCCGCTACAAGCGCAGCCCCACCTGTCCGCTCTGCGGCGATGCGCCGACGATTACGAGCCTGAAGGCCGGGTAGGGCGCCGGCGGAGCGCTGACGGACTTCCCGCAGCGGTTAACCATTCTTTCAGACCATGTGTGACAATCTGCACAGGTGATCACGGCGCCCGGTTGAACGCGGTTCGCCGCGCGCCATATCCGGAAGGAGAGAGTTTCCCGACCGGCCCCGTCCCGGGGTCGCCAGCTTCCTCCCGAGTCCCACCTCACGGGCGCCCCACCGGCGCCCGCTTCTTTTTGGCGGCTACGGTGCTTGCGCCAGGGCGACGAAAAGCGGATGCCATGGCGACGCCTTTGCTACTGCAAACACGCCCTCAGAACATCGTCTCGATCACCCGGTCGGGCGGGGTGTGGCCGTCGCTGAAGGTGCGGATGTTGACAATCACCTTCTCGCCCATGTCGATCCGGCCCTCGAAGGTGGCGGAGCCCATATGCGGCATCAGGGTGACGTTGTCGAGTTCCAGCAATTCCGGATTGACCATCGGTTCGTGCTCGAACACGTCAAGGCCGGCGCCGGCGATGTCGCGGTTCCGCAGGGCCTTGGCCAGCGCCGCCTCGTCGATGACCTCGCCGCGCGAGGTGTTGACGATATAGGCATGCGGCTGCATCTGGTCGAGCCGGCGGGCCGAGATCAGGTGATAGGTCGCCGGCGTGTGCGGGCAGTTGACCGAGATGATGTCCATGCGGCCCAGCATCTGGTCGAGATTGTCCCAGTAGGTCGCCTCAAGCTCTTCCTCGACCTCGGGATGCAGGCGTTTCCTGTTGTGATAATGGATCGACAGTCCGAATCCCCGGGCCCGGCGCGCGACCGCGCGGCCGATCCGGCCCATGCCGATGATGCCGAGCCGCTTGCCGTGGATACGGTGGCCGAGCATCAGGGTCGGCCCCCATCCGGCCCAGGTTCCCGAGCGGAGCAGCCGCTCGCCCTCGACCAGCCGCCTCGGCACCGCGAGGATCAGCGCCATGGTCATGTCGGCGGTATCCTCGGTCAGCACCCGTGGTGTATTGGTGATCGTGATGCCGCGCTTCTTGGCGGCCGCAAGGTCGATATGGTCGACGCCGGTGCCGAATGAGGCGATCAGCTTCAGCTTCTCACCGGCGGCGGCCAGCACATCGGCGGTGATCTCGTCGGTGACCGTGGGAACCAGGACATCGGCCTCGCTCGCCGCCTGTTTCAGGGCGTTGGAATCGAAAGGCGCATCGGTCAGGTTGAGGCGGGTGTCGAACAGCTCCATCATCCGGGTTTCGATCGGGTCCGGCAGCTTTCGCGTAACGATGACCAGCGGCTTTTTCGACGTCATAGGCGGGTTTCCTCATCGGTTCGCGCTATATTTGGGGTCTCGGCGCGTTTCGTTGGGGTCCAAGGAGGCCCAATCCCGGAGATATCAGCCACAAGACGGCTTGTCCAGCCGCCGCGCCGATGATGACGGGAGCCATGTGAAAAATACGCTATCTAGCGTGGTTTTGTCTTAAAACCCTCCATATCTAGTGGTACAATGGCCTCTTCACTCAGAGAATGACTGATGCCACGAGCGACCCCTCTTTTATTTAGCCTGCTTGTGCTGGCCATGATTGCCTTGCCGTCGATCCCGGGCGGGGCCGCGCGCGCCTCAGCGGCGACGGTGGGCAAGGAAACCGGTCTGCCGGTGCCGCGCTACGTCTCCCTGCGATCCGGCGAGGTGAATGTCCGATCCGGACCGGGCTCACGCTATCCCATCGAATGGGTGTTCAAGCGCCGCAACCTGCCGGTCGAGGTGGTGGCGGAGTTCGATACCTGGCGCAAGATCCGGGATTTCGAGGGAACCGAGGGCTGGGTTCATCAAAGCATGCTGTCGGGCCGCCGCATGGTGCAGGTGATCGGCCAGGTCCGCACCCTGCGCCGCGACCCGGGCGGCTCCGCCCCGGCGGTCGCGCGCATGGAACCCGGCGTGCTCGGCAATCTCGAGGACTGCCGGCACGAATGGTGCGAGATCAAGGTCTCCGGCCTCTCCGGCTGGGTCAGCCGGGCGCATATCTGGGGCGTGGATGTGAGGGAAGCGCTGAAGGACTGAGCCCGGATCGGTCGGGTGCCTTCCGCCGGCTAGTCCAGATCGTTGCCGAGTGACGTGCGGACGTCATCCGACAGGATCGCCATATGCCCGTAATTGCGGTGTTTGATTCCCAGCATGACCTGCTTGGCCGGGTTCTTGAAGGCGGCCGCCTGGGCGTCGTTCAGCGCGAAGTGCACGAATTGAACCGACGAGGCCTTGCCGTCGGCGGTGGTCCGGTCGAGATCCGCCTCGGCGACGCCGGTGATTTCCTCGCCGCCGATCGAGAGCACGCAGGTCTCCTCGACGCCGCCCAAACCGGCCAGCACCCTTCTGCGGCGCTCCGGATCGTCGATTTCGAACATCAGGGTGGCGATCAGCTCACGGCCCTGGGGGATCAGCGGGTTATACGCCGCGAGTTCGTCGGGGATCTGCTCCTCACCGCCCTTTTCGATGTAGAGCATCTCGTGGATCTGCCACCACATGGTCTCGTAGCTCTCGAAATAGAAGGTGGCGTCGGGACCGACCGAGACCCGGCGGGCACGCTTGATGCCGACCATTTCGGCCCGCTTTTTTGCCCGAATGGCCCGATAAGCCTCCGTGTCGAGAACATCGTCCCGGGTAATCCGCTTCTTCGCCATGGGTTTCTCCGTGGGATCGGGTCTCAGAATCCGTAGGCGCGGGCGAGGATTTCGACCGGGTGATCGGCGCGGGTCACCTTTGGCCCGTCTCCCTCGACGCGTTCCATGCCCTGCAGGATATGTTCCGCCGCAAGCGGACAGCCGGAGGCGACATAGGCATTGCCGGCCTTGGCGGCCTGGCGGGCAACCGGTTTGCCGATCTTGATCGCGGTCTCGAAATTCTCCTTCATCACCCCCCAGGACCCGCCGTGCCCGGAACAGCGCTCGATCACCGTGATATCGATTTCAGGAATGGCGCGCAGCATTTCCGCCGATTTTTGGCCGAAATTCTGGGCCCGGCTGTGGCAGGCCAGATGCAGGGTTACGCCGCCGTCGAGTGCCTTCAGACCGCCCGCGAGGCCTTCGTTCTTGGCGATGTCGACGATGTACTCGTCGATGTCTCGGGTTGCCGCCGACAGCGCCTTCACGTTCTCATCCTCGGGAACAATCAGCGGCCATTCGAACTTCAGCATCAGGGCGCAGGACGGAGTCAGGGCGATGACCGCGCGGCCCTCGTCGATCCAGGGCCGCAGCTCCGCCGCGACGGATTTCGCGGTTTCGGCCACTCTGGCGATGTCGCCCTGTTCGAGCTGAGGCATGCCGCAGCACGAGGGATACACCACCTCGGTATCGACGCCGTTATGGGCCAGCACCTGACGCGCGGCGGTGCCGATGGCCGGGTTGTTGTAATTCACGAA
>JAYOEU010000112.1:0-14984 GCA_038116915.1 Alphaproteobacteria bacterium | reverse complement strand
TGTTACCCTTGAGTTGTCTGCGGCTGGCGGTCTCGAAGTCGAAGTCCTCGACTCGGTTTCCGCTTGTCAGAACCACCCGGGTCTCTTCCGGTTGGGTGGCGTCGATAAGCATGCGCTTGGTCATATAACGATAACTCCGGAACGCCCGCTCCGTCGCGCGGTCGAGGTATCGGCGCGCCGCGACGCATCATTGCGATCGCGCGTTGTGCCGGATACGCGGACTCTGCCGCGGGCGTCATGTTTGATGATGTTGATGTTGAGCGCCGTTCAAGAACGGCAAGCCGCCGGACCCGGCGGTTGATCGTGTCGCGTCCGCATCCCGATTGACCGGGAAGAAAGTGCAACGCGGTCACGGCGACCCTCGCTCGTACGCCGTCGGCGGTGAGGTTCGGCCAGTCGACTGCGTTGTCATATGCGCGCGTCACGTCAGGACCATGCCCCTGATCCACAGATCCGCTGCGTGCTTCTCTGGGAAGGTGTTGATAAGACAGAATTCAGGCTGAATAGCCCGCGTTGCCCCGAACGAATTGGTTGGAGCCCGGCGAACATACCGATTTTTATACACATGAACAATGCTTTCGTTCGGATCGCGCGCGTTGCCGAACCCATCCATGGATCCGTGAGACCTTTTGCGGTTTTATTGATAGTTTGCGCGAGGCAATTGATATACTATCATGATTCTGCGAATGAAATAGGGCTTGGGCGAATTCGATTCAAGACTCGCCCGGAGATAATGTGGGGTCCAGTCGATCATGTGGTCAGGCCATGGCTCGACTTTCTTGGGATACGTTTTCCGCCATGTGCTGATTCCGGCGGCGTTGTTTTGCGTCTTTTCGCTTGCCCCGGCCGCGGCGCAGACAACCACTTCGACGGCCGCATCCGCGGTGCACGGGCTCCGTGTCGGCGTGCATGGCGAGAAAATCCGACTTGTGATGGACATGGACGGCCCGGCCCGCTTCCAGACCTTCGTGCTCGCCGACCCGTACCGGGTGGTCGTCGATCTGTCGGAGGTCACCTTCCGCATTCCCGCCGACGGGAAGGTAAGGCAGGCGGGCGGGGTCGAGGGCTATCGCTTCGGCCTGTTCGAGCCCGGAACCTCCCGGATGGTCTTCGACCTCGCGGAGCCGCGGGTGATCGCCGCGGCGTTCGAGCTGCCGCCCCGTGACGGCCGCTATCACCGGCTGGTCATCGATCTTCAGAAAGTGAGCCGCGAGGAGTTTCTGACCGCCTCGAAGGAGTCGATCGCGAAACGCATGGCCGCGCGCCGGGATATCCAGCCCGCGCCGAAAGAGACCGCGCGCCGGGCGCCGAGCTGGGATGACCGCGCCAAGAACGTCAAGAAAGTGATCGTCATCGATCCGGGCCATGGCGGCGTCGATCCCGGCGCGATCGGATCATCGGGGTCCTACGAGAAGGAGATCGTCCTGGCGGCGGCGAAAACCCTGAAACGGGTCCTCGAGAAGACCGGGCGCTACGATGTGGTTCTGACCCGCGAGAACGACCGGTTCATCCGGCTTCGTCAGCGCGTGGCGGTCTCGCGCGCCTCGGATGCGGATCTCTTCATTTCCGTGCACGCGGATTCGATCTCCGACAAGCGGCTGCGCGGCGCGTCGATCTACACCTTGTCGGAGCAGTCCTCGGACAAGGAGGCCGCCCGCCTCGCCGAAGCGGAAAATAAGTCGGACATCATCGCGGGCATGGATTTCAGCGACGAGACGCCGGAAGTCACGAATATCCTGATCGATCTGGCGCAACGCGAGACGATGAACCAGTCCGCGCGGTTCGCCGGGTTCCTGGCCGAAGAGCTGCGCGGCGCGGTGCATACCCATCGCCGGGCGCACCGGTTCGCCGGATTCGCGGTGCTCAAGGCTCCCGACGTGCCGTCCGTGCTGCTTGAACTCGGCTATCTTTCCAATCCGAAGGAAGAGCGCATGCTGAAATCGCTCGACTTCCAGAACAAGGTTGCCGAGGCGCTCACACGGGGCATCGACCGCTATTTCAAGACCATTCAATCCGCCGCGCGTTGACGGACGGCACCGGCGACAACATATTCAGGACATCATTCGGACGGATTTGGGCGCCAGCATTGCTGGCGGCTTGACCCGTAAGGCGGAACGCGAACCGACCGTGAGCCGGAACCCATGCGTTGGATTCTCTACCTGTTTTCCTTGTTGCTGATCCTCGGCGCCGCCGGGGCGGGCGGCATTGCCTGGGGTTTGTATACCTATGGGCAGGGTTTGCCGGACTACAGCCAGCTCGAGGATTACGAGCCGCCGGTGGTCACCCGGGTGCATGGCGGAGACGGCCGTCTGCTGGCCGAATATGCGACGGAAAGACGAGTGTTCGTGCCGATCGACGCGATGCCGAAACGCGTCATCAAGGCCTTCCTGTCGGCCGAGGACAAGAATTTCTACAGCCATCCCGGCGTCGATTTCGTCAGTCTCGCGAGCGCGCTGATCGACAATATCCGCAACTACGGCACCAATCGCCGGCCTCGCGGCGCCTCGACGATCACCCAGCAGGTCGCCAAGAACTTCCTTTTGACCAACGAGGTCTCGATCGAGCGCAAGGCCAAGGAAGCGATCCTGGCGTTCCGCATCGAGCGGACGCTCACCAAGGACCGTATCCTCGAGCTGTATCTGAACGAGATCTATCTCGGGTTCGGCTCCTATGGCGTGGCGGCGGCGGCGCTCAACTATTTCGACAAATCCCTGGATGAGCTGACCGTCGCCGAGGCGGCCTTTCTGGCGGCGCTGCCGAAGGCTCCGAACAACTATCATCCGATCCGGCGCCGCGAGGCCGCGCTCGCGCGGCGCGATTGGGTGATCGCGCAGATGGCGGGCAACGGGTTCATCTCCCCCGCGCAGGCCGAGGAGGCGCAAGCCGAACCGCTCAAGGTGAAGCCGCCCTCGGAAACCGAGTTCGTGCAGGCCGCCTATTTCACCGAGGAGGTGCGCCGCGACCTGATGGCGCGGTTCGGCGAAAAGGGCGTCTATGGCGGCGGGCTGTCGGTGCGGACCACGGTTGACCCGCGGCTCCAGCGCATTGCCGACGACGCGCTCCGCTCCGGGCTGATGGGCTATGACCGGCGGCACGGTTGGCGCGGCCCGGTGAACCGGATTCAGGTGGTCGCCGGCTGGGGTGATGCGCTCGGCGATCTGGAGAAACCGGCCGGCATGTTGGCGAACTGGAAGCTGGCCGTGGTCTTGGTGGTGGAGCGGGCGGCGGCCCGGATCGGCTTCCCGGACGGCACACTGGGCGAAATCCCCTTGGCCGAGCTCAAATGGGCGCGCGCCTGGAAGGAGGAGCAGTCGATCGGGCCAAGCGTGAAGGACGTGAGTGACGTGCTCGCCAAGGGCGATGTGATTCTCGTCGAGCCGGTCACGGAAAATGACGAAGGTGAAAAATATCCGCCCGGCTCCCACGCGCTCCGTCAGATTCCCGATGTCGGCGGCGCAATCGTGGCCATGGACCCGCATACCGGCCGGGTGCTGGCGATGAGCGGCGGCTGGGACTATCAGATGTCCGAATTCAACCGGGCGACCCAGGCGAGCCGGCAGCCTGGATCGGCGTTCAAGCCCTTCGTCTATCTCGCCGCCCTCGACAACGGCTTCACGCCGGCGACGCGAATTCTGGACGCGCCCTTCGTCATCGACCAGGGGCCGGGTCTCGGCAAATGGAAGCCGTCGAACTACACCAACAAATTCTATGGTCCGAGCGCCATGCGTCTCGGGATCGAGAAGTCGCGCAACCTGATGACCGTGCGCCTCGCCCAGACCGTGGGCATGGACAAGGTCACCGAATACGCCCGCCGCTTCGGGATCGTCGACACCATGCCGCCGCAACTGGCGATGGCTCTGGGGGCGGGAGAGACCACGCTGCTGCGGCTGACCACCGCCTACGCGATGCTGGTGAACGGCGGCAAGCGCATCACGCCGAGCCTGATCGACCGGGTGCAGGACCGGAACGGGCGCACCGTCTTCCGCCATGACGAGCGGCCGTGCGAGGGCTGTCTGGCCGGGCAATGGGCCAACGCGCCGGTGCCGCAGATTCCCGATCCGCGCGAACAGATCGCCGATCCGACCTCGGCCTATCAGATGGTGGAAATGCTGGAGGGTGTCGTGCAGCGCGGCACCGGACGCAGGATCTCCGAGCTCGGCCGCCCGCTCGCCGGCAAGACCGGCACCACCAACGACAATGTGGATACCTGGTTCGTCGGCTTCTCACCCGACCTGGTGGTCGGCGCTTTCGTCGGTTTCGACACCCCCCGCACGCTCGGCCGCGGCGACACCGGCTCCAACGTGGCGGCGCCGCTGTTCAAGAGTTTCATGGCCGAGGCGCTGAAGGATCAGCCGGCGATCCCGTTCCGGGCGCCGCCGGGTATCATCCATGTCCGGATCAACGCCGAGACCGGAACCCTGGCGAAACCCGGCGACCGGGACGTGATCCTCGAGGTCTTCAAGCCGGGCACCGAGCCGACCGGCGACGGCCAGGTCCTGGACGGCGGCTATGCGGCGGGCTGGCAGGAGAACGCGCCTGAGGTCAGCGTCGAGGCCGTGCAGGGCACGCCGGCGGTTGCAGGCTCCGGCCGCGGGCTCTATTAAGGGACGCTATTCATCGCATCGGTTACTGGAGTTCCCATGCGCGCGGAAATTGCGGCAACGGCGGAAGAGATTCGGGAGTCAATAGAGCTTCTCCGGAGGCATCTTTGACTGGGATCAGGCACTTCTGCGCCTGGAGGAGCTGAACGCCCTCGCCGGCGACCCGGACCTGTGGAACGACCAGGAACGCGCGCAAGGCCTGCTGCGCGAGCGCACCCAGCTGGAAAAGTCCATCGGCGACATCAAGGATCTTGCCGCCGATTTCGAGGAGGCGCTGGAGCTGATCGAAATGGGCGAGGCCGAGGGCGAGGCGGAGATCGTCGCCGAGGCCGAGGCCAGCCTGGCGCGCGTCCACGAGATCTGTGAGAAGAAGCAGCTTGAATCCCTGCTCTCGGGCGAGGCGGATTCCAATGACTGCTACCTCGAGGTACATGCCGGCGCCGGCGGCACCGAAGCCCAGGACTGGGCGCAGATGCTGCTCAGGATGTATTCGCGCTGGTGCGAGGCGCATGGTTACAAGGTTGAATATCTCGAGGAAAGTCCCGGCGAAGAGGCGGGGATCAAGTCGGTTACCCTGAAGGTGTCGGGCCACAATGCCTATGGCTGGCTGAAAACCGAGAGCGGGGTGCACCGCCTGGTCCGGATCTCGCCCTATGACAGCGCGGCCCGGCGGCATACCAGCTTTTCCTCCGCCTGGGTCTATCCAGTGGTCGACGACTCGATCGAGGTGGTGATCGAGGACAAGGACCTGCGCGTCGATACCTACCGGGCCTCGGGCGCCGGCGGTCAGCACGTCAACCGGACGGATTCCGCGGTCCGGATCACCCACGAGCCGACCGGCATCGTGGTGCAGTGCCAGAACGACCGCTCCCAGCACCGCAACCGGGCGACGGCGATGGATATGCTGCGCGCCCGGCTCTACGAGCATGAGCTGCGCCGCCGCGAGGAAGAGGCGAACGCCATCGAGGCGACGAAGTCCGAAATCGGCTGGGGCCACCAGATCCGCTCCTACGTCCTGCAGCCCTATCAGATGGTCAAGGATCTGCGCACCGGCGAGGAGACCTCGGACACCCAGGGCGTCCTGAATGGTGATATCGACCGGTTCCTCGAAGCGGCGCTTTCCGCCAGGGTCGGCGGCGGCGGCGCGGAGGCGAAGGCGGATTTGGAGATCTGACCGGCGCGGCCGCGCTTGCCCCCGAACCGGTCTTCCCGCACAGTTCTGAAAATGCCGAAACAGGCGTGAACAGGAGGAAGCAATGGGTCGCTATGCCGACATCTACCGGCGGTCAATGGAGGATCCCGAGGGATTTTGGGCCGAGGCGGCCGAGGATGTGGTCTGGCAGAAACGCTGGGACCGGGTGCTCGACAATGACAGACAGCCGTTCACCAAGTGGTTCGTCGGCGGCAGGATCAATACCTGCTACAACGCCGTCGACCGCCATGTCGAGGAGGGCAGGGGCGCTCAGGCGGCGGTGATCTATGACAGTCCGGTCACCGATACGGTCACCTCGATCAGCTATGCCGAGCTTCGCGACAGGGTGGCGGCCTTTGCCGGCGTGCTGCGGAAATACGGTGTCGGTTATGGCGACCGGGTGATCATCTACATGCCGATGATCCCGGAGACGGTGGTCGCGATGCTGGCCTGCGCCAGGATCGGCGCCATCCATTCGGTCGTGTTCGGCGGTTTCGCGGCCAATGAACTCGCCAAGCGGATCGAGGACGCGGCGCCGAAGCTTGTGGTCTCCGCGTCCTGCGGGATCGAACCGGGGCGGATTGTCGACTACAAGCCCCTGCTCGACGGCGCCATCAACATCTCCGCTCACAAGCCGGATACCTGTGTCATCGTCCAGCGCGCGATGCACGAGGCGCCGCTGATCCCGGGCCGCGACGTCGACTGGGAGGCCGCGCACCAGGGCGCCGAGCCGGCGGGTTGCGTCGAGGTCGAGGCGACGGATCCGGTCTATATCCTCTATACCTCCGGGACCACCGGCGTGCCCAAGGGCGTGGTCCGTCCGACCGGCGGGCATCTGGTGGCGCTCAAATGGTCGATGAAGAACATCTACGGCGTCGAGCCGGGCGAGGTCTATTGGGCGGCCTCGGATGTCGGCTGGGTGGTCGGGCATTCCTACATCGTTTACGCGCCGCTGTTCCACGGCTGCACGACGATCCTCTATGAGGGCAAGCCGGTGGGGACGCCAGATGCCGGCGCCTTCTGGCGGGTGATCTCACAGCACAAGGTCTCGTGCATGTTCACCGCGCCGACGGCCATGCGGGCGATCAAGAAGGAGGACCCGAACGGCAAGCTGCTGGCCAAGTACGACCTGTCGCACTTCAAGGCTCAGTTCCTCGCGGGCGAGCGCTGCGATCCCGACACGCTCGCCTGGACCGAGGAGAGACTGAAGGTACCGGTGATCGATCACTGGTGGCAGACCGAAACCGGCTGGCCGATCGCCTCGAACTGCCTCGGGATAGAGGTGTTGCCGGTAAAGCCCGGTTCGCCCACCACGGCGGTGCCGGGTTGGAATATCCAAGTGCTCGATCCGGCGTGCAAGCCGGTGGCGCCGGGCGAGATCGGCGCGATATCGATCAAGCTCCCTCTGCCGCCGGGCGCCCTGCCGACCCTGTGGCGCAACGACGACCGGTTCGTCGACAGCTATATGTCGGAATATCCCGGTTACTATCAGACCGGGGATGCCGGCATCATCGACGGGGACGGCTATCTGCACGTCATGTCGCGCACCGACGACATCATTAACGTCGCCGGACACCGGCTGTCCACCGGCGGGATGGAGCAGGTTCTGGCCTCGCATCCGGATGTTGCGGAATGTGCCGTGCTCGGGGTCGCCGACGCGCTCAAGGGCCAGGTGCCGCTCGGTTTCCTGGTGCTCAAGGACGGCGTCAACAAGGCGCATGACGAGATCGTTGCCGACGTGGTCCGCATGGTGCGCCAGGAGATCGGGCCGGTCGCCGCGTTCCGCCAGGCAACAGTGGTCAAACGGCTGCCGAAGACCCGGTCGGGAAAGATCCTGCGCGGCACCATCCAGAGCATTGCGGATTCCCAGGACTATCAGATGCCCGCGACCATCGACGATCCGGCGATCCTCGGCGAGATCACCGAGGCGCTGAAGCAGCTCGGATATGCGGGCGGGTGACGCGGGCGGGTGACGGAGGCTCGGTGTTTCGTCACCCCGCGGCAACGCGGGGTCCGAAAATGAAAACGGCGGCTTCGAAAGCCGCCGTTTGAAACCTTCCGGTCCGTCGTCTGATCAGACGGCGATATCCAACTGGGTGCCGCGATTGGGATCGAACGGGGTCGGCAGCTGCTGATCCTGGCTGGCCAGCTCGTTACGGACCTCCGAGCCCTGTTCGGTGTTTTCATCGGTTCCCGACGCCGCATTTACCTGGTTGGCGTTCGCGGGACCGCCGGTCTGAACGACCACGGCGCCCTGATCCTCGCCGGAGCCCGCCGCCGGCCGCGAGCCGGCCGCAGCATCGCGCTGAGCGGCGCGGTCGATATCGGCGCCGCGATTGAACTCATCCTGGTCCTCGTCACGAAGTCCGGAGACCGAATTGCCGGGGCCGATGCCGCGGATGCTCGCGGTTCCGGCCGGATCAATCTGTCCGATAGCAGCCATACGCTCTTCTCCGAGCCTGATGCGGTTCATTAAACTTAGCGGTTCGCGCGCGCGGTTTAAATGAATTTCGCGCCGGGGCGCCGATTCGATGCCTATCAGCTTATTCTGGCCGCGAGTCGACAAAGGCGCGCATGTGGAAGCGCGCCTGATCCGGATGCGGGCGAAATCCCCGGCCGACCGGGCAGGCATGGCGGGCGAGACATCCGCCGGCCATGCAGGCTGTCCCCGCCGGGGTCTTCAGATAGGCCGCGCAATCGCCGGCCTGGTATTCGGTGCCGGTGAAGGCACCGACGGGACAGGCTGAAAGACAGGGCCGGTCCACGCAGGACGCGCAGGGGCTGGCGAGGCTCCGGCGTTCCGGAACCGCGATCCGTTCGGCAAACAGCACGGCGCCGCGATAACCGTGCCAGAGACCCCATTCGGGATGGATCAGCAGGCCGAGCGGCGAGGCAAAGACGGTGTCGGCACGCATCGCCCAGCGCTGAAACGGAGCGTAGGGCGGCCCGTCCGAGGGAGCCACCCATTCGGCGCCGAATTCCCCGGCAATCGCCGCCAGGACAGATCCGCTCCACCGGTCCAGCGGGTCGGGGCCGGAATTGGCGTCGGAACCGGCAAAGGCGCGCCACATCGCGGGGCCGGCATTGCCGGCGATCACCACGGTCCGGGCCGGCCGATTGCCGGCAAGGGCCGGCACGCCGTCGCCGGGCTCGACCTGAAAGCCGCCGCGCGCGATCAGGCCGAATCGGGAAAGCCCGACGGCGATTTCGTCATATCTCGTTTCCGTCACGGAAGGCTCACCTCCATGTTTCCCGGATCGGCCGCGCGGCCTTGTTCTGATTGCGACTGAATATCGGAAAAGCGACGGGTATCATTCGCGAATTGGCTCATAATCGCCTGTTTCGCGCATGATTTATATGGTCATCGGCGAATTTTTCGTTTTAACCTATACGCGACGGATATCGGTCGATTTGTCGAAAATCCGTCGCTTGACGATCACGCGTGAAGTCGGGGTGCCGGACACGAAACCCTGCCATTAGAGAAGATCCGCTGGATGTTCGATGATCCCGGCGATGTTCCCCTGCAGATAGATTTCGTTCTGGTCCCGAATTTTTCGATGATGGCCTTCACCTCGGCTGTCGAACCGCTTCGCTCGGCCAACCGGATGTCTGGGCGCACTCTCTATAAGTGGCGGATCCTCAGCCGCGACGGGGAGCCTGTCGCCGCGAGTAATGACATAGAGGTCGTGCCGTCGGGTTCCATTGCCTCGGTCGAGCGCTCCAAGGTGACCTTGCTGGTATCCGGGATCGACGTTCAACTCTACGAGGACGAGCGGATCTTCGCCTTCATGCGGCGCATGGCGCGCCAGGGGGCGGTGATCGGGGCGCTGTGCACCGGCTCGCATCTGCTGGCGCGGGCCGGTCTTCTGGAGAACCGGCGCTGCACCATCCACTGGGAAAACCTCGGCGGGTTCGTCGAGGAATTTCCCGAGATCGAGGTTTCATCCGACATCTATGAGATCGACCGCGACCGGGTGACCTGTTCGGGCGGCACCGCGGCGCTGGATATGATGCTGCATCTGATCGGTCGCCAGCACGGCCAGACGATCGCCAATGACGTGTCGGAACAGTTCATCCATGACCGCATCCGCGAGCCGCACGATCATCAGCGCATGGAACTGCGGGCCCGACTCGGGGTCAGCCATCCCAAGCTGATCGCGGTGATCAGCGACATGGAGGGCAATCTCGAGGAACCGCTGAGCCAGACCGAGCTGGCGTTGCGGGCCAACCTCTCGACCCGCCAGCTGGAGCGGCTGTTCCGCAAGTATCTCGGGGCGACGCCGACGCGCTACTATCTCAACCTGCGGCTACAGAGGGCCCGCCAGCTATTGTTGCAGACCACCATGTCGATCCTGTCGGTGGCGCTGGCCTGCGGGTTCGTGTCGGCGAGCCATTTCTCCAAATGCTACCGCGAATGCTTCGGCCGGACGCCGCGCGCCGAGCGGGCCGTGCGCCATGGCACGCCCGGACGGGTCGACGAAGATGCGAGGGCGGCGGGCTGATCGCCCGCGCTTGGGAAACCTCGGGACCGCTCAGGGGACTTCGGAAATCGAGGCCAACTGGCTTTCAGGCGACGCGGTCTGGCCGCCGGCCTTGGTGACCGCCTGCTCGAGGTCGCGCGCCGGACAGAGCCCGAGCAGCACCGGATGACGCGCGGTGATGTTTTGGGAATTCCAGTGCGTGCGGTCCCGGACCTTGTTGATCGTATCCTTGGTGGTTCCGACCAGCTTGGCGACTTGGGAATCCTTCAATTCAGGGTGATGCTTCAGCAGCCAGGCGATCGCGTCGGGCTTGTCGCCGCGCTTTGCGATCGGCACGTATTTCGGCCCCTTGTTCTTGACCGACGGTTTCGGAAGATTGCTCTTCAACAACTCCATCCGAAGGCTCGGGTCCTGGGCGCAGCGCTCGATTTCCTCGCGGGAAACCTGGCCGTTGGCGACGGGGTCGAACCCCTGCATGCCGGTGCTGACCTCGCCATCGGCGATCGCCTGAACTTCCAGCACGTGCAACTGGCAGAAGTCGGCGATCTGCTCGAAGGTCAGGGCGGTATTGTCGATCAGCCAGACGGCGGTCGCCTTGGGCATCAGCGGTTGTGACATCACGTCTCCTTTTCCACCATGAAACGGCTTTGTCGTTGGCGGACCATCACGGGATCATGTTGATGAGGAAAGTTGCGTTGTGGGAGGGTTATATAAGGAAATCGTCGCGCATGTTCAAACACCAAACGACACGCGCCGAACGACACCGCCGGCGCGGCGGACGAGACGGCGGGAACCGGACCGAGGGAGCCAGTCATGGATATCGAGGATCTCGAACCCAGGAACAAGCAGACCAAACCCAAGGATCTCAGCGGCTGGAACATTGAGGACCTTGAGGAATATATCGAGCGGATGCGCGCCGAAATCGACCGGGCGCAGGAGATGATCACGGCCAAGCGCAGCGTGAATTCCGCCGCCGACGCCCTGTTCAAGCGCTGATTCGGAGGCTATAGAGACCGCGCCCTTCCCGTGGAGATGACAGCGGCCATGCAGGCGTCGATCTATTTCGAGGATCTGTCCGTGGGTGACGTTTTCGACAGCGCCTCGAAAACCATCACCGAAAGCGAAATCATTGAGTTCGCGTGGAAATACGATCCGCAGCCCTTTCACATCAGCAAGCCCGAGGCGGAGGCGTCGATGTTCGGCGGCCTGATCGCCAGCGGCTTTCTCACGGTCGCCACGACGTTCCGGTTGTTCTATCAGTCAAACGCCTTCAAGGAGACCAGCGCCGGCGCGCACGGGATCGACAAGATCAAATGGCTGAAGCCGGTCCGCCCCGGCGATACGATCCGCGCCAAGATGGAGATCCTGGCGCTCAAGGAGTCGCGCTCGCGCCCGGAAATCGGAAATGTTCTGGCGCTCACCTCGACCCTCAACCAGAATGACGAGGTGGTGATGACCATGGAAACGCCCTGGATCATCAAGAGGCGCGGCACCCAAAGGACGCATCCATAGACCTGATGCTTCGAGGCTCCGCGCCGGGACCGGTCATTGACCTTTGGATCACAAGGGCAACAAGCGTAGACTTTGCATTAATGACTTGTTGTCAAAATGGGCGATTGGACCTTACGGTCAGGTAGGGAGATATGCATGGGCAAACCGCGTCGGATTGAGCGACGACCAGAAACAAGAGATAACGGGTTCGACTAGCCCGTGCCATGAACGAGCTCGCCCCCAAAAAAGATAAGATCGTGGACGCCCCGGCGGGCGGACCGGCGCCGCCGGCGCGGCGCGGTCGCAAGCTGTTCGCCATTGCCCGTGCGGTCCTGTTGCTGACGTTGCTCGTCGCCATGGTCGCCTGGGCGGTGCAATGGGCCCGCACGTCGGTCCTATTCGTGCACGAGACCGATGCGCGGATCATGGCGGATCTGATTTCCGTCAGCAGCGAGGTCGACGGCCGATTGGCGGAACTCAGGGTCGCCGAGGGCGAACGCGTCACCAAGGGGCAGATCCTCGCGGTGATCGATTCCCGCGCCGTCGCCATGGCGCTGGACGAAACCAAGGCGGAACGCGACACGGCCTGGGCCGAACTGGCCCGCGTGGAAGCGGAAACCCGGATGATCGCCGAACAGACCGAGTCGAAAATCCGCAGCGAGCGCTCGAAACTCACGGTCAGCGAGGCCAACCGGAGTGTCTATGTCTCCGAACTGGGTTTCGCCGAGAGCGAATACCGGCGGTTCGAGAAGCTTGCAAAATCAGGCGCCGTTTCCACTTCCAACCTGGAGCGGGCGCGCACGGATTTTCTGAAGGCGCGGCAGGAACTGCAAAAGTCGGAGGCCGAGATCGCCACCGCCAAGGCGCAACTGGACGAGGCGACGGCGGACCGCGCGCGCCTTGAGGTCAAGAAGGCCGAGCATGCCGAACTGGAAGCCCGGCTCGCCGAAATCGAGGCGCGGATCGCGCGCCAGAATGTCGATCTCGCGGACCGCACGATCACCAGCCCGATCGACGGCGTCGTCGGACAAACCTTCACCAAGGCCGGCGAGTATCTCTCCGAGGGCAAGCGCATCCTGGTGCTGCACGACCCGGACCGGATCTGGGTCGAATCGAACATTCGCGAGACCGAGGTCGGACGGATCGCGGTCGGCATGCCGGTCAGGGTCGAGGTTGATGCCTTCCCGGATATCGAGTTCGAGGGCAAGGTGAGCCGCATCGGGGATGCCGCGACAAGTCAGTTCTCGCTGCTGCCGCGGCTCAACGACTCCGGGACCTTCACCAAGATCACCCAGCGCATCGAGGTGCGGATCGATCTGGCGCCGAACGCCGCGGCGCTGAAGCCGGGCATGATGGTCGAAATCTTCGTCGATGACGGCACCGCCGGCGGAGTCTGGTCATGGCTACGGTAACCGCGCCGGTCGCGCCCAGACCGGTCAACAAGATAGGCGTTACCGTGACCGCGATGCTGGCGATGATCTCGATGATCATGTCGTCGACCATGGTCAATGTCGCGATCCCCGATATCATGGGCGCCTTCGGGATCGGCCAGGACGAGGCGCACTGGATCTCCACCGGCTTTCTGTCGGCGATGACGGCGGGGATGCTGCTGAATGCGTGGCTGGTGACGAATTTCGGCCCCCGCAACGTCTTCATCGGCGCCTTGGCGCTGTTCTCGGTTACCGCTTTCGCCGGTCAATACGCGCCGACCTTCGGCGGGATCGTCGCGGCCCGTTTCACTCAGGGGCTTTGCGCGGGTCTCATTCAGCCGCTGGCGATGAGCACGGTTTTCCTCGCTTATCCGCCGCACGAGCGCGGCGTCGCGATGGGCTGGTTCGGAATGGGCATCGTTTTCGGCCCGACGATCGGACCGGTTCTGGGCGGGCTGATCATCGATGTGGTGCACTGGCGGTTCGTTTTCGCCGCCCCGGTTCCGATCATGTTCCTTGCCGCCGGACTGGCGTCGGTCTTCATGCCGGGACGTGACGAGACCACCGCGCGCGCATCGTTCAATCTGCCGAGTTTCCTGCTGATCACGGTCGCCATCATGATGTTCTTGAACGGCATCACCACGGGCCAGCGCGACGGCTGGGAAAGCGCGTCGGTCTTCGGCCTGCTGTTCGGGTCGATCTGCGCGCTGATCCTTTTTCTGGTGCGCGAGACCACCAGCGCCGCGCCGCTTCTGCAACTCCGGCTCTTCCGCTCAAGCACCTATGTCGCCTCGGCGGTGATCGGCTTCATATTCGGCGCCGGCATGTTCGGCTCGCTCTATATCGTTCCGGTGATGGTGCAGACGGTGCAGGGCTTCACCGCCCTCAAGGCGGGTCTGATGCTATTGCCCGGAGGGATCGTCTCCATGCTGGTGTTTCCGATCGCCGGCAGGCTCTCCACCCTGGTGCCGCCGGTCTACACCATCGCCTTCGGGCTCACGGCTTTCGGCGCGTCCTGCCTGATGCTGGCGGGAAGCGGCATTTCGACCGCGTTTTGGACCATGGCTTTCATGGTGGCCTTCGGCCGGATCGGGCTCGGGCTGGTGGTTCCGTCCCTCAATCTGAGCGCCATGACCGCGGCGCCCCGCGACCTGGTGCCATACGCGGCCGGAACCATGAATTTCATCCGCATGACCGGCGCCTCGATCGGGGTCAGCGCGCTCGCCCTGATCATTGACGGCCGGATCGTCGCCCACGGGGATATCCTGCGGGCGACGCAGACCGCCGAGAACCCGGTGACCGCCGAGATGCTGGGCGCGGTTTCTCGAAGCCTCGAGGCCACCGGTCTCTCGACCATTGACCGGGCCGGCGCCGCCATGGTCTATCTGAAAAACGCCTTGTCCCTGAAATCGCACGAGCTCGCCTTCCAGGATGGCTACCTCGCCCTGGTCGCTCTTTTCACGGTCGGCGTCTGCACCACTTTGCTGATGCTGAGGCCGCCGAACAGGAACGGATAGCGCGCCAGGGTAGTGCCGCCGGACCGCAAGACTCTGACCGAAAACGGATTTCCCTGGCTGTGCATATGCTGTGCATAACAATTTCTCTCACGAGTTGTTCCATGAAAAATCGAACCAATGAAAGGCAGGTCTATTGACTCGATTTTTCGACTCGGAAGAAAATCTATTTAGGTAAAATTTAAACTAAAAATCGGCTTGACCGACTCGTGCCGAATTAACAATATTTTGGGGGCCTCTGGAAACTAGCCGCAATCGGCAGCGTGTCGGACTGA
>JAYOEU010000111.1:0-15027 GCA_038116915.1 Alphaproteobacteria bacterium | reverse complement strand
ATCGTAACCGCCTGATTCTCTCATGACAGGTGGACCACTCAATACAGGCAGGGCACTAGTCCGGCAATATTCCGGTCCGCCAACACCGTTCTCGACCGCGCCAGGGGCCTGCGCCAGAATGCTCGCCCTGTCCACCTTTTCCGGAGACCGATTACATGACCAGCGGCGCCATGACCACGATCACCATGAGCGGCGGTGAAACCGTCGAGGCCTATGTGGCGCGGCCGAAAGGCGATGGCTCCGCGCCGGGACTGGTGATCCTGTCCGAGGTCTACAACGTGAACCACTGGGTCCGCGCGGTGGCCGACGGGTATGCCGAACAGGGCTATCTCTGCCTCGCGCCCGATCTCTACTGGCGACAGGAGCCCGGGCGCTATCTCAATTACAACCCGGATGACCAGAAGATCGCCCGCAGCCTCGGCTATGCCATGGATCTCGACGCCTTTACCGGTGACATGGCGGATTATGTGAAGGCTCTCACGAGCCGTCGTGACTGCACCGGCAAGGTCGGCACAGTCGGCTATTGCCTCGGCGGAAAGCTGGTTTATCTCGCGGTCGCGCGGAACCTGGTCGATGTGGGTGTCGGCTACTACGCAGTCCAATTGGACCAATTCCTGGACGAGGCGCGCAACGTGAAACGCCCGCTGATGCTCCACTTCGCCGAGCTTGACGAGCATGTCCCCCAGACCACCGTCACGGCGGTGAAGAAGGCTCTTGAAGGGCGCGCCAACGTCGCGATCCACGACTATCTCGGCGCGGATCACGGTTTCAACCGCTTCGGGTACCCGCCGTTCCACCCCGAAGCAGCGGAGCTCGCGCTGAAACGGTCACTCGCGTTCCTGTCGGGCCCGCTGTCCTGACCGGAGCCGCCGCAATGGCCAGTTCGATCCGCCGCATCGACGCAAAAGCCTTGAAATCGTACCTGCATGACGGAGGGGAGGTTGCGCTCCTGGATGCCCGCGAGGAAGTGCCGTTCGATGCCCGTCATATCCTCATGGCATCCTGCGTCCCGCTCAGCCGTCTGGAAGCGATCGTCGATGCCCTGATCCCGCGCCGGGACGTGCGGGTCGTCTGGTGCGACGCCGGCGAGGAGCATCTCGGCGAACGCGCGGCGCGCCGCATGGCGGGCCTCGGCTACGGCAACATCGCCGTCCTCGAGGGCGGCATCGCTTCCTGGGAAGCCGCCGGATACAGACTTTACGAAGGCGTGCACGTGCCCAGCAAGGCCTTCGCGGAGGTGATCGAGCATGAGGCGGGAACGCCGCACATTTCCGCCGAGGATCTCAAGCGGATGATGGATGACGGAACCGACTTCGTCCTCTTCGACAGCCGCACCTACGACGAATACAACGACAACAGCATCCCCGGCGCGATCAGCGTGCCGGGTGCCGAACTGGTCCACCGCTTCGCCGATCTCGTGCCCTCGCCCGAAACCACCGTCGTGGTCAATTGCGGTGGCCGGACCCGCAGCATCATCGGTGCCCAGGCGCTGATCAGCGCCGGATTTGCGAACCGGATCATGTCGATGCGGAACGGGACCCAAGGCTGGCATCTGGCGGGCTTCGAGGTGCTGAAGGGCGCGAGCGGAACCGCGCCGGCGGTCACCAAGGCCGGCCTTGCCAAGGCGCAAGCGGCGGCGCGGCGGGTCGCGGAAAGCCACGGAATCGCGCGCATCGACGCCGCCACCCTCAAGCGCTATCGCCAGGAGGCGGACCGGCACGCCCTCTATGTTCTGGATGTCCGAACCCGCGAGGAATACGAGGCTGGACACCTGCCAGGCGTCAAACACATCGCCGGAGGGCAACTGGTCCAGGAGACCGACCGGCATCTCGGAATCTGGGGCGCCCGCGTGGTCCTGGTGGATGACAGCGGCACCCGCTCCACCATGACCGCGTTCTGGCTGCAACAGATGGGATGGGACGTCTCGATCCTCGCCATGGACGAGGCCGGCGCGGCGCTGGAGACCGGTCCCTACCGGCCAAAAACGCTCGGCGCGGAAGACACGGACGCTTCCCTGATCAGCGCGGAGGAGGTGCACGCCCTGACGGCGTCCGGCCGTGCAACCGTCGTCGACCTCAACTGGAGCAAGGGTTATTACAAGGGCCACATTCCCGGCGCCTGGTTCATGATCCGGGCTCGTCTCGACAAGGATATGGAAAAGTTGCCGGATTGCGCGCTTATCGCCGTGACCGCCCCCGACGAGGGGTTGGCCCGCATGGCGGCAGGCGAAATGGCGGCTCGGACCTCCACCCCGGTCAAGGTGCTGTCCGGTGGGACCGCGGCCTGGGCGGCGGCGGGATTTGCGTTGCAGGAAGGCGCAACCAACATGGCGAGCGCCGCCGACGACATCCGGCTGCGCGCCCGCGAACAGAGCCAGGACAGGGAGGCCGCGATGCGCCGCTATCTCGCCTGGGAGCTCGACCTGGTCAACCAGATGGCGAGCGATGAGGATCAGCGGTTTCGCCTGGTGGATTACCGGGCCATCAGTTCCTTGGTCCGCTCATAAAGCTCCCGGAAAATTTCGTATCCGGATTGCAGGGCCTCATTGCGCTGCGCCGTGATCATTGCCGCCGGCGAATTCCAGGTCTCGATATCGCCGCGCCCAACATCGCCGACCGCCAGGGCAGCAAGAAAGGCGTCGCCATAGGACGCGCCGATAGTCTCGCGCCTCAGAATCTGATCGAGGCCCGTGATGTCGGATGTCGATTGCGCCCAGATCTCGTTCTTCGTGCCGCCACCGACCGCGAGCACGCGTTTCGGAGTCTGCCCCGCCTCGCGATAGGTCTCGACGATATGATTGGTGGCGAAGGCGATGCCTTCGAGCAGCGCCCGGTAGATGTCGCCCCGCCCATGGGTCAGGTTCATGCCGAACAGCACGCCCTTGGCGTTCGGGTCGTGGATCGGTGTCCGCTCTCCGGAAAAATACGGCAGCATCACCAGCCCCTTGGCGCCCGGCGGCGAGGCCGCGGCCTCGGCCGCGAGATCGGCGAAGGCGGTTTCCGGATCGGCATCGCGGGCCAGATGATCGCGGAACCAGTGGGTCAGGGTCCCGCTGGTGGCGAGGCCGGAAGTCGAGGCATGACCGTCCTCGAACAGCCAGGGTCCGTGCCACAGCCGGGAATCGTATAGCCTGTTTTCGGTGAGCTGGATGATGAAGATGGTGGAGCCGTACATCATCATCATATCGCCGGCTTCACGCACGCCGACGCTCACAGCCTCGGCGGCGGCATCAATGGTGCCCGCCGTGACCGGTGTCCCCGCGGCAAGCCCGGAGGCCTGAGCCGCCTCCGGAGTCACGTGGCCGACGATATCCGTGGACCAGACCAGCTCTGGCATCCGCTCGAGACCGATGATCCGATCGGTCAGCGCATCGGTCCACGCCCGAGCCCCGATATCGTATATCGGGCTGAAATTCGAGGCGGAGTAATGGTCGATCACGAACCGGCCGGTCAGCCGGTGGGTGAGATAGGAGGTCGAGGTCAGGATCCGGTGCGCGCGTCCGAAGATCTCGGGCCGATTGTTCCTGAGCCATAGAATCTTCGGCCCGACCGACTGCGAGGTCAGCGTGTTGCCGCAACGCGCGATCAATTGTTCCTCGCCGATCTCCCGGGTGAGCGCGGCGACTTCCTCATGGGCGCGATTGTCAACGCCGTAGAGGACCGCGTTCATCAGCGCGTTGCCGTCTGCATCCACCGGCAACATGCAGGGACCGATGGCACTGCAGGCGACCGCCCGGATATCCGATGGCGCGATCCCGGTCGTTTGCAGAAGCTCGCGGGAGATCTGGGTAAAATCGCCCCACCAATCCTCCAGCGGACGATGTTCGGCCCAGCCGGGCCGGGGCACCAGCATCTTGTGGGGACGGCTTGCACGGCCAAGGATTTCGCCGGAGCCGTTCACCAGGACACCCTTGGATTCGAAGGTGCCGATATCGACCCCGAGATAGACTTTCATCGCGATCTCGCCGCCCTGGCGCGCGCCATGAAGTCTTTCGCGCGCTCCGGGTCCACCGGTTTCCAGGTGTCGCCGTCCACCTTCAGCGACGAGCCAACAACGCAGCCGTCCGCCACCCTCAGCACATCGGCCACGGTGTCGTGCTTGACCCCGGTATTGGCCAGCACCGGGGTGGAGGGGAGCACCGCCTTCACCGCCTCCAGGTCCAAAAGCGCCGCCGCCTCTCCGGTAATGGCGCCGGAGACCAGAACCGCGTCTGGAATGGAGGAGAACACCACGCTGCGCGCCCGGTCGGCGAGCGCGCGCCGGTCGAGGGAATAAGCGAACTCCGCCGAAATATTGAAGAACAGCGCCAGATCCGAGCGCCCCAGCCGTTCACGGTAGCGCAGGGCCTCCGCCGCGCTCGGCGCCCAGTGCCCCATGTCGGAGGCGAACGCGCCCGTCATGATCTCGCGGGCGAACCGGGCTCCGGTCGCGGCGGCGAGCGCCACGGTCGCCATCGGGTCCCAAAGGACGTTGACGCCGAACGGGACCGTGATCTCGGCTTTCAGTACGCCGACCACATGCGCCATCGAAGCCGTCGAGGCGGTATCGACCTTGAGCTCATAGGGCCGGTCGTTTTCGTTACCGAACATCACCGCGTCGACCCCCGCGGCCTGAAGCGCGAGCAGATCCGCCCGAGCGGCGTCGATGATCCCGGCGATGCCGGCCTCGCGGTTATAAAGCGGCGAGCCCGGCAGCGCATTCAGATGCACCATCGCGATGACGGGCTTGATTTCCCCGAATAGGGCATGAAACCTGTTCGACATGGCCACGGCGGGACCTCCACATTTGCTGGAAAAAGCTAGCACCCGACCGGGCCGCCGCCAACTGGCGGACCGCATGGCAAGGGGAGAGGACGAATGGCCAAATCCGGGAACGGGCGCATGCGCATCGGCCTTTTAGGCCTCGACCACGACCATGTCTGGACCGTCGCCCCGGAGCTTCTTGCCAATACCGATGCCCAAATTCTCGTGGCTTCCGATCCCGATCCCGAACTACGCGCCAAGGCCGAGCGCACGCTCGGTGTTCGCACGCTGTCCGACAGCCAGGCGCTGCTGGAAGTCGAATCCCTGGACGCGGTCTGCATTTGCACCGACAACCGACAAGGGACGGAACTCGCGATCGAGGCGGCCGATCGGGGGCTCGCCGTGATGATCGAGAAGCCGATGGCCAGGAACACTGTCGAGGCCGAGCGGATGATCGACGCCGCCAACCGAAACGGCACCCGTTTGATGATCAACTGGCCCTTCGCCTGGTGGCCGAACCTGCAGCACGCGATGCGGCTGGTGCTGGAGGAGAACGCGATCGGCCGGCTGCTGCATGTCCGCTACAGAGCATCACATGAGGGGATTGTCGCGATGGGCCACAGCCGCCAGTTCGCGGCATGGGCCGAGGATGCCGAACGCGCGGGCGGCGGCGCCCTGGTCGACTATTGCTGCTACGGCGCCGTGCTGGCCCGGGTGCTGCTGGGCAAGCCGGAAGCAGTATCCGGGCTCGCCGGAAACTTCGCGCGCGACGATATCGCGGTGGAGGACAACGCCGTGATCCTGATGAAATACCCACGCGCCATGGCGGTGGCCGAGGCGTCCTGGACCCAACACGGCAAACTGGATGCCTACACGCCCGTCCTGCAAGGCGAGAAAGGCGGTCTGCGAATCGGTCCCCGCGCCGCTGGCGGGCTGGTCCGCGCCGATCTCGAAAATCCGGCTGGCGTGCCCGTTGAGGTCCCTGCGGCGCCGACGCACATGACGAACGCCACCGCGCATTTCCTCTGGGCGTTGAAAAACGATCAACCGTTCACGCCGCTCTGCCAGCCAGGGATCTGCCGTGACGCCACCGCGATCCTCGACGCGGGTCTCGCATCAGTTGCCGGAAACAGCGCGCTGGTCGAGGTTGCCTAAACCAGTGTATCGGTCTTTGAAACCTACCCACGCGCCGCGTGGATCGCCGTCCAGACCCGGTCGCTGGTCGCCGGCATGTCGAGGGTGGTGACGCCGAGCGGCGCAAGGGCATCCATGATCGCATTCATGACCGCCGGCAGGGCGCCGACGGTTCCGGCTTCTCCGGCCCCCTTGGCCCCCAAGGGGTTGTGTTCGGTCGGCACTGGATTGCTCTCGATCGCCATGGTGACCATATCGTCCGCTCTCGGCATCGCATAGTCGAGGAAGCTGGCGGTCAGAAGCTGTCCGGAGCCCCGGTCCCAACGCACCTGTTCGAACAGGATCTGGCCGACCCCCTGGGCGACACCACCGTGAATCTGTCCTTTTAGTCCGGTCGGGTTCATCACCGTGCCCACATCGTCGACCACGCTGTAGCGGTCAAGCTTCACTCTGCCGGTGTCGGGATCGACCTCGACCTCGCAGATATGGCAGCCGTTGGGAAAAGTCTCGCGCGGCAGCTTGTAGGTCGCGCTTTCATACAGCCCCGGCTCCATGCCGGACGGCAGCCGGCCGGTCTGAAAGGCCGCGATCGCCACCTGCTTCAAGGTCATCGTTCGGTCGGTGCCGCGGATCGTGAACCGTCCGTCGCCGAATTCGATATCCTCGACGCTCGCCTCCAGCAGATGCGCCGCCAATTTCCGTGCCTTCTCGACCACCTTGAGCGACGCGAAATGCAGCGCGCCGCCGCCGATAACCGTTGAGCGGGACCCGTTGGTGCCCATGCCGAAGGCGACGCGGTCGGTATCGCCGTCAATATACTGGACCTCGTTCGGGTCGATCCCGAGGCGTTCATGCAGGATCTGCTTGAACATGGTCTCGTGCCCCTGCCCCTGGGCCTTGGTACCCATCAGCAGCATGGCCGATCCACTGGGATTGAAACGGATCTCGGCATATTCCGGCGCGGCGGCGCCGGCGGCCTGCTCGATCGCGTTGACGATCCCGATGCCCCGCTTCAGACCATTCGCCTCGGAGGCGGCGCGCCGCGCCTCGAACCCGGTCACGTCCGCCAGATCAAGCGCGAGATCCAGGTTTTTCTCGAACTCGCCGCAATCATAGTTCGGCCCCAGCGGCGTCTGATAGGGCAGGTCCGCGGATGCGAGCATGTTGCGGCGGCGCAGATCGAGGCGGTCCACGCCAAGCTCCCGCGCCGCGTCGTCGATCAGCCGTTCGATGAAATAGATCGCCTCGGGACGCCCGGCGCCACGGTAGGGAGCGGTCGGATTGGTGTTCGAGAGCAACCCGATAACCCGCACATAGGCATCGGGGATCCGGTAGACGCCGTTCACCGTGCCGATCATGCCGAAGGGCGACAGGAGATTTCGGTCCGAGCCGACATAAGCGCCGATATTCGCCAGCAGATGCAGCCGCAGGCCGACGAAGCGGAAATCCTTGTCCAGCGCCAGTTCGATCTCGCCGATATTGTCGCGGCCATGCTCGTCCGACATGATCGCGTCCGAGCGCTCGCAGGTCCATTTCACCGGACGCTCGAGCTTGTGCGCCGCCCACAATGTCAGACGGTGCTCAACATATTGCCAGCCCTTGGTTCCGAACCCGCCGCCGACATCGCCGCTGACCACCCGAATCTTCGATTCCGGGACCCGGAACACCGATTTCGCCAGCATGTTGCGCACCCGGTGCGGATACTGCACATCGGCGTGCAGGATCATGCGGTCCTCGCCAGCATCATAGGAGCCCAAGGTGCCGCGCGGCTCCATGAACTGAGCATGCACGCGCGTGACGACGTAGCGCCGCCGGACGATATGCGCCGCGCCGGCAAAGGCCGCCTCGGTCGCGGCCGCGTCCCCCCGCTCGGTGAAATTCGAGATATTGTCCGGGCATTCGTCCCACACCGCCGGGGCGCCGGGCACGGTCGCCGCATCGGTCGCGGTGACCGACGGCAAGGTCTCGTAGTCGACTTCGATCGCGTCGGCGGCGTCCTTGGCCTGGGCAATGGTCTCGGCGATCACCATCGCCACCGGATCGCCCACATAGCGCACCCGGTCGACGCACAGGGCCGGCCGCGCCGGCGCGAACATCGGCGAGCCGTCGGGCCGCTTGCGCTTCATCGTGACCTCTGGCATCCCCAGCCCGTCGGCGGCATAGTCCGCGCCGGTATAGATCGCCACCACCCCGGGCAGCGCCCGCGCCGCCTCCACCCGGATCTCTATGATTCGTGCATGCGCGTGGGGCGAGCGCAGAAACACCGCCCGTGCCTGACCCGCCAGATTCACGTCATCGATATATCGCCCCCGCCCCCGCAGCAGGCGCGGGTCCTCGAACCGGGAGACCGGCTGGCCTATTCCGTATTTTGTCATGCTTCGCTCCACGCGCGGGACAGGGCCTTATTCAGCGGCGAAATGTTCCGCCAGTTCGCGCTTGCGCCGCTTGACGAATTCCTTCTGCGAGCCGAACCGCTCGCGATCTTGGAAGGTCTCGCGGGTCCAGGCCAGCAGGGCCGCGTCGTCCAAGGTCATGTCCCAGGTTTCGCCGGCGGGCTGGGCAACCTGCCAGGGCGTGTCGCAAAAGATCTCGATGCCGTTCTGTTCGGGGTCCTGGAAGTATACCGACCAGGTATTGCCGTGGGACGTCGGCCGCAGCGCCGTATCCTCGGCCTGGAGGCGCGATATCATCTCCCGCAATTCGGCAAGATCGCCGACCCGGAACGCGAGATGCGCATGGCTGTTGGAAGGATCGGAATCCTTGCGCCCAAGGAAAAAGGCGATCTGATGATGTTCCTCGGGTGTCTGGCTCATGAAGATGATCTTCTGGCCGCTCGAGGTCGGCCCCTGGTCGGTAACCTGAAATCCAAGGACACGGGTATAGAAATCCAGCATTCGCGCCTCGTCCTTGATGAACAGCACGGCATGCGACCAGTTCAGCGCCATATGGGGGTCTCCAATGCGGGGCTTTTGAAATCCGTGGAATGACCACGAAATTATGGTTCGTCCGGACTGGACCCGCAACCGATTCCGCGCCGCCGCGATCCCGCGCCACGCGCCCGCGTCAAGCCCCGGTCAACAGCCGCGCCGCCTTTTCCGCCGCGTGATCCCATGTCCAGTGGTCCGCGATATGGCCCGCGGCCCGCATCCCGACGGCGCGCGCTTCAGCTCTATTCTCGTAGACATGCCGCATCAGGCGGCGAAGCTGATCGAAATCCGGCTCCGACCACATGCCGTAGTCGCCGTCGGTCATGCTCACCGGCATCCAGGGACACGGCGCCGGTTCCCAAGACAACGGATAGCCGGTATCGCCGGTCATGAAGTCGGCCGGACCGCTGTAATGGGTCGCAATGACCGGCAAACCGCATGCCATGGCCTCGGAAATCGGCAGCCCCCAAGGATCCGAGCGGGTCGGGAATACGCCCGCGTCGGCGGCGGTGTAGACGGCGGCCATCCGTTCATTGCTGATCGTGCCGTGCAGGAACCTCAACTGTTCAAGGCAAGAGAGCCCCATGGCCTTCAGTTCCGATGCCGGATCGATATCCGGGCGGAGCGGATTGGCGCAGCTCAGTATCAGTCTCGCCCCCTTGTCGCCGGCGAATTCGGCATCGAAGGCCTTCAA
Organism: Alphaproteobacteria bacterium; assembly: GCA_038116915.1. GTDB lineage: Bacteria > Pseudomonadota > Alphaproteobacteria > Thalassobaculales > Thalassobaculaceae > JADHLJ01. The sequence continues at coordinate 5,530 of JAYOEU010000111.1, read as the reverse complement.
AAGATCCGCCGTGCCCTTGCGATGCTGCCACCGCCCGACATTGATGAATTTGAACCCGTCGAGTGCGCTTATACCCGGCTCAGGCGCGACGCCCGGATGAAATTCACGGACATCCGCTCCAAGCGGCACCACGTCAACGCTCCGCGGATCGAAACCGTTCGCGATCATCATCTCGCGCGCCTGCAGACAGGGCACCCAATAGCGGTCCGCTTGTCTGAGCGGCTCCAGCCATTTGTCCGGGAGTTTGTCGGTCTCCCATATGACATAGACGATTTTCAGGCCCGGCAGCCGGTGCAGATGCGGCGTCTGATCGCCCCAGGAGAACAGAATATTCGCCAGATCTCCGGTTTCGCGGTGGCCTTTCACCTGCGGCGCGACCGTGACCCAGTCGCCGTGCCGGCGCGGCAGGTCGGTCCGATAAACCGGCATTCGCCGCGCCAGCGCGTCGGTGAATTTCCGGGTCAGGACATTGTATCCCTCTGAGCCCTCGAACCAACCGAGGATATGCGCGGCGGAAATCCCCATCGTCCCTGCCAGTACTTGCAGACGGCGGAAAATGCGCCGCCACCGGAGCCGGGTCAAGGCAAGCGGCCCACCTCTTGCTTCGCGCCGCCAGCATTATTCGGCTCTGTCCAGTTCATGCGGATCTGTTAGGCTCCGTCAATGCACCGCGAATTCCCCTATCGGACACGCCATGACAGAATCGATTTCAAACCAGCCCGCTGCCGTCACCAGCCTGCGCGACTGGTTGGATCGGATGCGCGCCGACGGCCGCCTTGCCACCGCGAAGCCCGGCATTCCGCTGAAATACACGCTCGCGGCGCTTGCGAAGCGTCTCGATGGTAAGCAGGCCGTGCTGTTTCCGGAACCGGACGGTCATCCGATTTCGGTGATCTCCGGCATCGTATCGAGACGGGAATGGATCGCGGAAGCCATGGGATCCGACGGCGACGGTCTGCTCGACCGGTTCCGCGACGCGGTGCTCAACCCCCTGCCCTGGGAAGAAGTCACCGGCGCGCCGGTTCAGGAAGTCGTCCGCCGCGATGCCATCGACCTTGCCGAGGCATTGCCGATACCGACCCATAACGAGCATGACAACGGAGCCTATATCACCGCCGGCCTCGTGATCGCGCGCAATCCCGAAACCGGGGATCAGAACGTCTCGATCAACCGGCTTCAGGTCAGCGGTCCGGACAAGCTGGGTATTCTGATCCTGCCTCGCGACCTGCACCGCTTCTACGACGCCGCCGAGACCAAGGGTGAGGCTCTGCCGGTGGCGATCGTGATCGGCGTCGATCCCATGACCCTGCTCTCCAGTCAGGCGATCCTGCCGATCAACCACGACGAACTGATGGTTGCGGGCGCCCTGATGGGCCGGCCGCTCGACGTCGTCAAATGCGTCACCAACGATGTCCGGGTTCCCGCCCAGGCGGAGATCGTCATCGAGGGACGCCTGCTGCCGGAGGTCCGCGAGATCGAGGGGCCCTTCGGCGAATTCCCGCAGTATTACGGGCCCGCCGGCAAGCGTCAGGTGATGGTCATCGACGCGATCACCCATCGCCGCGAACCGCTGTATCACACCATCGTCCCAGCGGCGATGGAGCATCTGCTGCTCGGCGCCATTCCGCGCGAGGCTTCGCTGATTGCCTTTCTCCAGCGAAGTTTTCCGAGCGTGCGCGACGTGCATCTCTCGCGCGGCGGCGTCTGCCGCTATCACCTCGCCGTCAAGATCGCCAAGCGCTGGGAGGGTGAGCCGAAGAACATCATCATGGGCGCCTTCGCCGGACACGCGGATATCAAGCAGGTCACCGTGGTCGACGACGATGTCGACGTGCATGATCCGACGGCGGTGGAATGGGCGGTGGCGACGCGGTTCCAGGCGGCGAGCGATCTTGTGGTCGTGCCGCGCGCCCAAGGTTCCCGTCTCGATCCGTCGGCCACCGACGGGCTGGTCGACAAGATGGGACTGGACGCGACCAAACCGCTTGCCGCCGACCCGTTTCAATACACGGTCGTGCATGTGCCCGGAGAGGACGATCCTGGATTGGAGGAGGCGTGGCTGGAATGAATTTTTCTGTCCGTTTCCGCAACTCTTACAACACGGCGCCGGCGCGCCCATATCGGAACCAGGGATAGCCCCCTCAACGGAGCAAACGCCATGCACGCCTCCCTCGCACGGTTTCGCGATACCTGCGCCGCCGCCGTGTCGAAGTCAAAAGTTCCGTCGGAAATTGTCCGTGCCATCGCGCCCGAGATGGTGGATCTGGCGAAATCAGCCGGCCAGTTCCTGCAGCCCCGGCATCGGAACAGCGATCCGGGTCACTATACCCGCAACCTGATTTTCGCGCGCGAGGACGATACCTTGTCGCTCTATGCGATTGTCTGGCGGCCGGGCCAATGGACACCGATCCACGATCACGGGACCTGGGGCGTGGTCGGAGTCGTCGAAGGGCTGCTGGAGGAACAGGCGTTCATGCGCACCGACGCCGACCCGCACCGCGCCGCAAACGACGGCATCGAGTTGAAGCCGAGCGGCTTGGTGCTGTTGCCGCCGGGCGCGGTAGCCACCTTCGTGCCGAATCCGAATCACATACACCAGACCGGGGTCGCCAAGGACCGCCCGGCGACCCTCAGCCTGCACCTCTATGGCCGCATGCTGAACGACTTCCACGTCTATGACCGCAAGATGGGGACCCGGAAACTGATCCGGGCTCATCATACGGAAACCTGAGGACCCGCCTTACTCGTAGCTGCGCGCGTCCTCGATCACCTTGCCGTCATTCGCGAGCGATCCTGGCGCCACCAGGGTCACCTCGCCGCGCAGTTTCGTGACGGTCTGGATCGATTGCTTGAGCGCGGCGACCAGCGCATCGCCGCCGCCCGCGACCTCGGCATGCAGGGTCATGACGTCGTTGCCGGTCCGTCCGGTAACCACCAGCCGCGCCTTGGAAACCTCCGGATGTCTCTTGATGACATCGGCGATCTGGCCAGGATGCACGAACATGCCCTTGACCTTGGTCGTCTGATCGGCCCGCCCCATCCAGCCCTTGATCCGGGCATTGGTGCGCCCGCACGGGCTTGCACCCTCCATGATCGCGGACATGTCACCGGTACCGAACCGGATAAGCGGATAGGACGGGTTAAACGTGGTCACCACGACCTCGCCGACCTCACCGTCGGGAACCGGATCGCCGGTGCCGGGCCGGACGATTTCGACGATCACGCCCTCGTCGATGATCATGCCTTCCTTGGCGTCGGACTCATAGGCGATCAACCCCAGATCCGCGGTGCCATAGCATTGCAGGACATCGCAGCCGAGCCCGGCGATTTCGGCTCTGAGGCTCGGCGGCAATGCCTCTCCACCGACCAGGCCTCGGGTCAGGCTCGATGCATCGACACCCATTTCCTTGGCCTTCTCCAACAGGATCTTCAGGAAACTCGGCGTCCCGGCATAGCGGTTGGGGCGCAGGTGGCCGATCGCCTGGACCTGGATCTCGGTATTTCCGACCCCGCCCGGAAACACCGCGCATCCGATGGTCCGGCAGGCCGTGTCGACCAGCATTCCGGCGGGTGTCAGATGATAGGCGAAGGTGTTGTGCACGATGTCGCCGCGCCGGAACCCGGCGGCATGCGCGGCCCGGGCGAAACGCCAGGGATCATCCTCACGGCCTTCTCCCTCGAAGATCGGACCAGGCGACATGTAGATATGCGCCAGATCGCCTACCGGCACGGCGCCGAGCCCGCCGAGCGGCGGCGTCGCCGCCTGCAGCGCCACCAATTCGGATTTTCGGACGACCGGCAACGCGGCCAAGGCCGCGCGCGACGTGATCGCGGCCGCGTCGATTTCGGCCAGGGTGTTCGCGAAAGCCGGCGAAGCCGCCTTCGCAAGCGCGATCTGCCTCGCCAGGGCCGCGCCCTGATCGCGCGCGCGCTGATCGGCGCTTCTTGTCTCCAGGTCATCATAAAAATCACCGGCCATCGGCTTGCTCCACATGCGGGGTTGGCGGCTTCGAACTGGCGATCAGAATGCGGACATCCGCCGGGAAGTTCAACACCTTGACCCGAGGCATGGACGATCCCACTTGTCGATGCGCCCGGACGGCTGCTAGCTTTCCCGGCAAGGATCGTGATCCGCGCGCCGACGCGCGGTCCTTCCAGCCGATTTCCGACAGGAGACTCACATGAGCAATCAATCCGACAAGGGGTCCGGCGGACCGGTCACGCCGTTGGGCATCAATCATCTGGTCCTGAACGTCCGTGATATTGAAGAATCGCATGAGTTCTGGACCAAGGTCGTCGGTCTGCAGCAGGTCGGTCAGCTCGAACCCAAGCCGGAACGCCCGAATCCGCCGGTGATGCGCTTCTACAGCGGCAAGCGCGACGGATTGGCCAATCATCACGACATCGCGCTGGTTGAAAACAAGGACCTGCCGCCGCCGCCCAAGGATTGGAAGATGTTCGGCATGCCGGTCGCGGTCAATCACGTGGCGATCGCCTTTCCCGACCGGGACTCCTGGTTGCAGCAACTCGCCTATCTGCAGGAGAAAGGCGTCCCCTTCGACCGGCGTGTCGATCATGGCATGACCCACAGCCTCTATATCCACGATCCGAACGGCTATGGGGTCGAGTTGCTCTACGAGTTGCCGCGCGAGGTTTGGGGCGCCGACATTCAGGGCGCGCTCAACTACGTCAAGGTATTGCCCACCGAGGGCGAAGGGGCGCTGGTGGATGATCCGGACGGCGTGCCGGTGTTTGCCGCCGCCGGCGACGACTGATCGGGAGGCCGGGACCTTGGTCGCCCGAAAGAGCATCAATTTCGAGGGCTACGGCCACGCTAATCCGATTCCGAATGCCAGCCTGGTCGGCAATATCCTGATGTCGAGCATCATCAGCGGCCGGGCGGCGGACGGGAGCGGCATGCCGGAGGACCTGTCCGCGCAGATCGCCAACATCTTCGTCCATATCGGTAACGCGGTCCGGGCCGCCGGCGGCACGCCGGAGAACATCGTCAAGGTGAACTTCTGGATGCATGATCCGGCAACCGGTCGCGCCGCGCTGAACGGCGAGTGGGAGCGCATGTTCCCCGATCCGGCCTCGCGGCCCGCGCGGCACACGCTCGCCTTGTCCGGCGACGGACCCGCGAGGGTCACCTGCGACTTCATGGCGGTGATGGGTCAGTAGAATCTTGAGGGATTGAGTGTGGGTCTGACGGGCTTTGGGGCCGGCCACACTCATCCGCGAGTCCCTGGCGAAGGCCAGGGCCCATGCCGCAGCCATCGCCGACGTCCTTAACCGCCGATCAATGTAGACGGAACCCGGCATTCGGTCGGGATACGGGAAAAAAACTTTCCGCGATAACGAAAAAGCCGGGACCCAAGGGTCCCGGCTTCCGCGTGAATGTCCCGCTTTTCGGCGGGCAATCATACCCTATATGGACATCAGTCCAGATAGGTCGCCTTGAGCGCCTGGGCATCACCCCAGAGCTTGAAGGCGTTCCGGAACGCGAAGTAGCTGTCCGCGAATTCCTTGA
>JAYOEU010000110.1:0-15107 GCA_038116915.1 Alphaproteobacteria bacterium | reverse complement strand
TGGCCGCATGAAAAGCATTGCAGCCGCTTGTCTCATAACCGGGATGCAGTACAGGGATCTAATTTTTCAGCACATTTTCAGCGCTTCGACGAAACTATTGTTTGATCATGCTTCATTGACGATTTTTCAAAGGAACGACCGCACCTATAAAACCGACCTTTTGGAAATGAACCCGCACGTCGATTATCACATTACGGCTTCCCCGCAATTCAAAGGGATCACGATCGATAGTTTTCAGGAACCCACCGACATTGTCGCCAACGGAGAACCCATTCCGGACTACATTTTTCAGGAAAAGTATTGGAAGCATCGCAACACGAACAAGCCGAAACTGATCCTCCATCCCGGGAACATGCCGGAAACCGAGTTATCCACGTTCTTGGAGCCGGCTTTTCTGAAGGTGCCCGATAAAAAAGTCCCTGTGCTGGACGAGGCCCTGATCGGCCATGGCGTGGATCCGAACAAGTGGTTTTGCGTGATCAACTAACGGGAACCGGGCTACAAGCATCGGCCCGCCCGTCCCAAGCGGGACCTGGAACCCAAACCTTTAATGAAGCTGACGGATTTCATCATCAGCCAGGGCGGCCAGGTTGTACGGATCGGCCATCCGCAAATGACGCGATTTCCCGAGCAAGAGGGGTTTATCGATCTCGCCCAGATCGAGGATAAATTCATGCTGCACGCTCATGCGGTTGGCCGGGCGCGTTTCATGATCGGTTCATTGACGGGGACCAGTCATCTCGGCTCCGCGATGAACACGCCCACGGCCATCACCAATTGCGTGGACCCTCCGTATGTTCCCGGCTGCTGGCGAGACCACGATGTGGTGCTGAATGTCAGTTGCTTCGATCGCGACGGACGCCGAATTACGGTTCGTGAACTCATTGAAAGCGGTGACCAGAATTCGGTGAGCTTGAGCCATCGCGTCAAATCCGACGGATGGACGGTAAAGCAAAACTCTCCGGCTCACCTTGTCGCCGTGGCCAAGGAGTTGATGGAAACGACGGCTGATTGCACGGCGTGGCGTACCCCGCATTTGCCGCTTCCCAAAAAGCCCCGGCCCAATTGCATCACATGGCCGGCGGTGCCGACGATCCGGCCAAGGATTTTCGGCCTGAACTAAGGTTCAGCGCGGGAACGGTTTGCTGGAAACACTGCAATGAATCCGACATGCACCACGCCCGGTATCAATCGACCCGGACGGCGATGCTTTCCGCATTCTTGACGATTTTCGGATTTGCGCCCGGACACGGCCCTCAGAACGGCAGCCAGGAATGCTCCCGGCCGTAATGCAGATAGCCGATATTGGCGCCGGTTCTGAGCCCGACGCCGGTGCGGATCGGCGCGAGGATCACATCGCCCGACTGCTGGTAGCTCACGCCGAGGCCGGCAACGAAATAGAAGCTGCCCTCGACGGCGGGAAACCGCTGGAACAGTTCGTCATCGCCCTTGAGGTGATAGACCAGGGTAAACACCTTGGAGGCATTGCCGCCCAGGTCCCAGCCGATAGAGGGTCCCTGCCAATACACTTTCCTGGCGCCCGCCGTCTTGCGGTTCAGGTTCCCCTTGCCGTAGCGCAGACCGACACCGATCGCGCCACTGATCTCCTCGCCCGCGATATAGCCGTTCGGACGGCCAAGATCGTTGAAAACCTTCTCGATCGCCTTGGCGAGACCTTCAGTGGTATCGCCGAAGAACCCCTCAGCCTTCGAGGCGATTTCCTCGGGTGAATAGGTATTATCCTTGGTTTCCGCCTGCAGCCGGACCGGCGCCACGGCCAGCATCGTCAGAACAAAAATGAGACGGAAAGCGCGCGATTGGAATGTCATCATGATACGCCTGCTGTTTGACCACCCGCCACCCCGCAACAGACCATGGCGGAGCTCATCCGTCAAACATCGCCGCAACAATCCGAACGTCCTTGAATTTTCGGCTCCCCAGCCTTGATTGAAGGACAGGTCTTCCCATCTATATCGGACCAGCATATATAGGACCGAGATATAGTCATCCCGGCGGAACCGATCATGGATGTCAGAACTCTATGCCTGGCCGTACTCTCCAAGGGCGAGGCGAGCGGCTACGAGATTAAAAAGGCCTTCGAGGAGGGCCCGTTCGCGCACTTCCAGACCGCTTCCTTCGGCGCGATCTATCCGGCCCTGGCGCGCCTGACCGAAGACGGCATGGTGACCCATACCGAGCATGCCCAGGACGGCAGACCCGATAAGAAGTTGTACCGGCTGACGCCGAGCGGAAAGGAAGCGTTACTCGCCACCTTGGAAATCTCGCCCGGCCCGGATCAGATCCGTTCGGATCTGCTGTTCCTGCTGTTCTTTGCCGAACATCTGGCACCCACACGGATCGTCAAGTTGATCGATGCGCGCATCGCCTATTTTCGCAATGCCGTCGCCCGGATGGATGAATTGGACGCACAGGGGCCCTGTGATATCGGCCACGGCTTCGTGCGCGGGTTCGGGTGCGCCGTCTATCAGGCCGCCGGTGACTATCTCGAGGCAAACCGGGCAGCCCTGGTCGACAAGGTCAAGGAACAACACCGCCATGCCGCCGATTGATCATAGCGGAACCACAGGACCCGAAAGCTGAAGGCAAGTGCAATGAAGATTAAAGGTTCGATCATAACGGCAAGCGTTCTGGCCCTGGCGGTCGCTGGTTGGATTCTGTCCGGCCAGTTCGGCGACACGGCTCCGAGCCAGGCCGCGGAAAACCAGAAGGCTTCCTTCAGCGTTCCGAGCAGCAAACCGCGTCCCCTCACCACCGTGCGGACCCGCCTGATCACTGCCGAGGACTATACCTCCGTTGTTCTCGTCACCGGTCAGACCCAGGCCTCGCGGGAGATCACGCTCCGCTCCCAATTGGACGGGCGGGTGGCCAAGGTCGGCGCCGAAAAAGGCCAGACGGTCAAGCGCGGTCAGATGCTGATGACCTTCGACGAGGAGGATTGGCCCGCCCGCCTTCAGGAAGCCGAGGCCCGCGTCAAACAGAGGGAAATGGAACACAGCGCGGCAAAGCAACTCGCAAGCAAGGGGTTCCAGGCGGAAACCAAACTCGCCGAGGCCTTCGCCAATCTCCAGGCCGCCAAGACCCAACGCACGCGGATGGCGACGGACCTGGAGAACACGGTGATCTTCGCGCCGTTCGACAGCGTTCTGAATGACCGCCATGTGGAGATCGGCGATGTGCTGCGCAAGGGTGATCCGATCGCCATGCTTATCGATCTGAACCCGATCCTCGTGACGGCCCATGTCTCCGAACGCGACTATCTCAACCTGAACAAGGGCCAGGCGGCGAAGGCCCGGCTCGCCGACGGAACCGAGTTTCCGGGCGTCGTGCGCTACATTTCGTCGGCCGCGGACCCGAACACGCGGACCTTCAAGGTCGAGCTCGAGATTCCGAACCCGGACGGTGTCCTGGTCGCCGGCGTGACCGCCGAACTTGCCTTGCCGTTGCCGCCGATCCCGGCGCACCGGCTGTCGGCGGCGCTGTTCACTCTGGATTCCAACGGCAGGCTGGGCCTGAAAACGGTGGATGAGACGGATACCGTGGTTTTCGTGCCGATCCGCGTCGTCGGCGGCACCGACCGCGAGGTCTATGTCACCGGATTGCCGGCGACGGCCAATGTGATCACCGTCGGTCAGGATTTCGTGGTTCATGGCGAGAAAGTCGTCCCGGTGGCCGAAAAGAACGTGCCCGGAGCCTCCTCGTGAACGCGATCATCGATGCGGCCCTGGCACGCTCGCGCGCCACGTTGTCGGCGTTGTTGCTGATCCTGATCGCCGGGACCATCGCCTATATCGACATTCCCAAGGAGTCCGATCCGGACGTCAATATTCCGATCATCTATGTCCGGATGCACCATGACGGCATCTCGCCCGAGGATGCCGAGCGGATGTTGCTGCGTCCCATGGAGACCGAGTTGCGCGGCATCGAGGGCGTCAAGGAGATGCGCGCCACCAGCTATGAAAGCGGCGCCAGCGTCGTGCTCGAATTCGATGCCGGCTTCGATGCCGACAAGGCATTGACGGATGTGCGCGAAAAGGTGGATCTCGCCAAGCCGGATCTACCCGACGATACCGACGAGCCGACCGTGCATGAGGTGAATATCAGCTTGTTCCCGGTCCTCGTCGTCACCCTGTCCGCCGACATCCCGGAAGGCAAGCTGCTGCACGTCGCCCGCGACCTGCGCGACCGGATCGAGGGGATCTCGAGCGTGCTTGAGGCCAAGCTGACCGGCAACCGCGAGGAACTGATCGAAATCGTCGTCGATCCCCTCAGGATGGACAGTTACGGCATCGATTCCATCGCGGTGCTGCAGACCGTGGCCCGGTCCAACATGCTGGTCGCGGCGGGGACCATGGATACCGGCAACGGCCGGTTTCCGATCAAGGTTCCTGGGCTGTACGAGGATCTGCGGGACATCCTCACCCAGCCGATCAAGGTCGACGGCGACGCGGTCGTGACCATCGGCGACATCGCCCAGGTCCAGCGCACCTTCAAGGACCGGGATTCCGTGGCCCGATTGTCGGGGGAGCCTTCGATCGGCCTTGAGATCTCCAAGCGCACCGGAGAGAACATCATCGAGACGATCGAGAAGGTACGCTCGGTCGTGGCCGATGCCTCCAGGGACTGGCCCGAGGGAATCCGCGCAACCTTCTCCCAGGACCGTTCGACAAATATCCGCCGGATGCTCGCCGATCTTCAAAACAACGTGCTGAGCGCCGTGGTGCTGGTGATGGTGGTGATCGTCGGCGCGCTCGGCTGGCGGTCCGGCGTCCTTGTCGGCGTGGCGATACCCGGCTCGTTCCTGCTCGGCATACTCGTGCTCTCGATGCTCGGACTGACCATCAATATCGTGGTGCTGTTCAGCCTGATCCTCGCGGTCGGCATGCTGGTCGACGGCGCCATCGTGGTAACCGAATTCGCCGACCGGCGGATGGCGGAAGGCGCTCCACGGCTACAGGCCTATGGCGATGCCGCCAAGCGCATGGCCTGGCCGATCACGGCTTCGACCGCCACGACATTGGCCGCCTTCATGCCGCTGATCTTCTGGCCGGGCATCGTCGGCGAGTTCATGAAGTTCCTGCCGATCACGTTGGTCGCGACCCTGACCGCCTCGCTGCTGATGGCGCTGCTTTTCGTTCCGGCGCTGGGCGCGCGGTTCGGCAAACCCGGCGCCCAGGATCCGGAAACCGCGCGGAACCTCGCCTTGGCGGAAACCGGCGACCTGGAACAGATTTCCGGCGGCACCGGCGTCTATATCCGCATCCTGCGCGCCGCCCTCCGGCACCCAGGCAAGGTTTTGGCGGGCGCCGTAGGGATGCTGGTCGGGGTGCAGTTCCTCTATGCCGTGATCGGCCACGGCGTCGAATTCTTTCCCGAGGTCGAGCCCGACAATGCCCGGATCTATGTCCATGCGCGCGGCAACCTCTCAACCAGCGAAAAAGCAGCGCTGGTGCTCGACGTCGAGCGCGAGATCCTGGCGCTGGATCAGTTCAAATCCGTCTACACCTTCGTCGGCAAGCCCGACGGCGGCGGCAAGGATGTCGCCGAAGACGCGATCGGCTCGATCCTGCTCGAATTCAAGGACTGGCAGGAGCGCCGCCCGGCCCAGGAGACCCTCGACGAGATCGTCCGCCGCGCGTCGGCCTATGCCGGGATCGTGGTCGAACCCGCCAAGGACAAGGCCGGTCCGCCAACCGGCAAGCCGGTACAGCTCCAGGTGCGCTCCAACAATGCCGAGGATTTGAGCCGGACGGTCGCCCTGATCCGCGAACGCTTCGACGATATGCAGGGCCTGACCAATATCGAGGACGATCGCGATATTCCGGGAATCGAATGGCGGCTCACGGTCGACCGGGCCCAGGCCGCCAAGTTCGGCACCGATGTCGCCTTGGTCGGCAATTACGTGCAACTGGTGACCAAAGGGCTGAAGATCACCGAATACCGCCCCGACGACAGCGACGAGGAAATCGACGTCGTCGTGCGCTATCCCGAAGCCTACCGCAAGCTCGACCAGCTTCAGAGGATCCGCATCCTCACCGACAAGGGCCTGATCCCGATCGACGGCTTCATCGACTGGAGTCCGGAGCGCAAGGTCGGCACCATCAAGCGCGTCGACGCAAGCCGGGTGATGACGGTAAAGGCCGACGTGCAGCCCGGCGTGCTGGCCGACGAGAAGACCAAGGAGTTGCGCAAGTGGCTCGCCACGGTCCAGTTGCCCGACAGCGTCGAGGTGGTCTTCAAGGGTGAGGACAAGGAGCAGACGGAAGCGCAGGCCTTCCTGTTGAAGGCGTTCGGCGTCGCGCTATTCGTTATGGCGATCATTCTGATCACCCAGTTCAACAGCTTCTACAGCGCCTTCCTGATCCTTTCGGCAGTGATCATGTCGACCATCGGCGTGATGCTGGGGCTGATCATCACCGCCAAGCCGTTCGGGATCGTGATGACCGGCGTCGGGGTGATCGCGCTGGCCGGAATCGTGGTCAACAACAACATCGTCCTCATCGACACCTTCGATCACATGAAGCGGCAGGCCGGCGACGCGATGGACGCGATCCTGCGCACCGGCGCCCAGCGCTTGCGACCGGTCATGCTGACAACGGTGACGACGATCCTGGGGCTGCTGCCGATGGTCTTTCAGGTCAATATCGACTTCGTCAGCCGTGAGGTGAACGTCGGCGCGCCCTCGACCCAGTGGTGGGTCTCGCTCGCGACGGCCATCGTCTTCGGGCTCGGTTTCGCCAGCATCCTGACCCTGGTGGTCACGCCCTGTGCGCTGATGGCCCGCGAGAACGCCAAACAGTGGCGTGCCGCCCGCCGCGCCCGCAAGGCCGGCCCGCGGACGGCGGAGGCCGCGGCCGAGTAGGACGGCCGCCTACTCCGCCGTCTTCTCGGCTTTTTCTTCCGCCACAGCTTCACCGGCCGTCGCCAGGTGCAGCGCCGCCAGCCGCCGGTAGGCGCGGTAGCTGAGCGGGATGGTGACGAAATACAGAATGATGATGCCGCCCAGAGTCATCCAGGGCTTGCTCAGGAAGCCGGCGATCACCAGCCCCGCGAACACCACGATCGGCAGCATGAGCTTCTGCGGCAGCCGTGTGCCCTTGAAGGAATAGGTCGGAATGCTGCTGACCATCATCAGGCCGACGATTACCATCCAAACGGCGACGAAAACAGGCTGTGAAACCACCCCCTCGCCGACCACGAAGCTCAGGATCAGCGGCAGGCATCCAAGCCCCGCCGCCGCCGGCGCCGGCACCCCGGTGAAGAAGCGTTTCGCGAAGGGCGGCGGATCCACATCGTCGAGCTTGGTGTTGAACCGCGCGAGACGAAGCGCCATGCAGGTGGCGAAGAACAGCGCGCACATCCAGCCGAAACCGCGCAGATCCTGGGTTGTCCAGAGAAACAGGATGACCGCCGGCGACACCCCGAAACTGATGAAATCCGCCAGCGAATCAAGCTCCGCGCCGAACTTGCTCTGACCGTTCAGCAGGCGGGCCATCCGGCCGTCCAGGGTGTCCAGCACCGCGGCCACCGCGATCGCGCCGACCGCGAACTCCCAACGTTCCTGGAGCGCGAAGCGAATGCCGCTGAGGCCCGAGCAAAGCGCCATCACCGTGATCAGATTGGGGATCAAGGTTCCCAGGGAAATGACCTTGAAGCGGCGTTTGCGGTCTGTCGGAAGCATATGTGCCCTCGCCCCGTGACTTGGTTCAGCGGACCTCGCCGGCGCGCGCGGGCTCGCCGGAAAGGAGATCGGCCAGAACGGTTTCCCCGGCAATGCAACGCTGGCCCACGACGACCTGCGCGGCAACCCCGGCCGGCAGATAGACGTCAACCCGGCTGCCGAAGCGGATCAGGCCGAACCGCTCTCCGGCACGGACCGTCTGATCGTCGCGCAAGTAACAGATGATACGGCGCGCGACCAGCCCGGCGATCTGTACCGCCGCCACCTGCTTGCCGTCGGGTCGGTCGATCCGCAGCATCTGCCGCTCGTTCTCCTCGCTCGCCTTGTCGAGCGCGGCGTTGAGGAACCTGCCGGGGATATACGAAAGTTTGCCGATCCTGCCGTCACAGGGAATGCGGTTCACATGACAGTCGAAGACATTCATGAACACGCTGATCCGGGTGACCGGCTCGCTTCCCATCTCCAGTTGCTTGGGAGGCGCCTTATCGACGATCAGTTGTACCACCCCGTCCGCCGGCGTGATCACCAGCCCGTCCCGGTTCGGTGTGACCCGGGCCGGATCGCGGAAGAAATACACACACCAGAGCGTCAAGACCGCGCCGGCATAACCCAGCGGTTCCGCCACCAGGAACAGCAGCACGCTCACGCCGGCGAAGATGCCGATGAAGGGCCAGCCCTCGCGGGCCACCGGCACCAGGATGCCGGCAAGCAGGCCGTCTTTTTCGGTAGGTCTGGAGGCCATGTCTCAATTACCGATGTTGGTGATCAGTTGGTTCTCGGCAGTCCGAAGACTTGGCCAGGATAGATCAAGTCCGGGTTCCGGATCTGATCCGCGTTGGCCTGAAAGATATCCGTATAACGCAGGCCGTCGCCATACACGCGTGAGGCGATGCGCCAGAGGTTGTTTCCCGGCTGGATGATCACCACGGTCTGCGCCGGCAGCCCGATAAACGGCTTGGCGCGCACGAAAGGCAGCTCGATCCGAGCCAGGAACTTGCCGGTCTCGGCCACTTTGTCGACACGGATATCATGCTGCCCCGGCTCGACCCGCGCCTGCGGCCTCAGGGTCCAACGGCCTTGCGCATCAGCCACCGCGTCCCCGAGCAGCTTGTTGTCGACATAGACCTGCACCCTGTCGCCCGGTTCGGCCCGGCCGCTGAACACGACATCGCCCTTGTCGTCATAGTCGACGGTGTCCAGCGCCACCGGCCCCTTGGGCTCGCCCGCTTCGTTGCGAAAAACAACCCGGCCGTCGGCGTCCCCGGTTTTCGGCGTCTCCGAGAAGGAACGGACCCTCGCATCGTTCGCCGACTTGAAGGTTCCTTCCTCGCGCCTCTCCGCACCGGCTGCCTTGGGCGCCTGAATCACCCGGGACGGCGCGCTCAAAGCCTGATCGCGGGGCACGACCATCGCAAGCGGTGTCCGATCGCCTTTCGCCTCATTGCCGGCGATGTTCTTTCCGGCCTCCGGAATCACCAGAACCACCGCGTTTTCCGAGAATGATACTTCGCCGCTTTCGTTCACCGTCGAAAGCGTCAGGATGCGGCTGCCCGGCTCAAGGCGCTTTTCCGGCACGAAAACCCAGTCCCCGCGTCCGTCGGCGGTAACCTCCCCGATGACCTTGTCACCCTCGTGGATCTGGACCTTGGAATTCGGGGGGGCCCGCCCGGCGATCACCGTGTTGCCCTCGGGGTCAACCCGCACGACATCGAAAATCGGCGCCTGCGGCCTGATGTCCGCCGACGCGCTCTTGCCGTCAGTCCCGGATTTCGAGGCGTCGCCAGCATTCGCCTGATTGCCGCTTTCGCGCGGCGCACCGTCGGTTTTCGCCCCGGCATCTTTGTTGGCGACCGCCGGTGGCGGCGCGGCGGTTTCGGCGGGCGTATCCTCGGAGTTGAAGTAGTTCAGCGCCACCGCCGCGAGGACCACAATGGCGCCGATGACGCCGATCAGAGCGGGACGTGAGTTCATCGGGAAACGGCTCCGTCAGTGTTCCCGGACAATAACCCCTGGGCCGGGCATGGCGCAATCTTCGCCGAGCGCCAGAATTCCCAAAGCCTGCGGCGTATCGGCGTCCTATTTGTCCTCGTCCATCGGCAGCAGACCCTGCTCGGTCAGGAATTTTTCGGCAACCGCGAAGGCGTCCAGGGTCGCCGGGATGCCGCAATACGGGACCGTGTGCATCAGGGTTTCGCGGATCTCCTCGACGGTGCAGCCGTTGTTCAGCGCGCTGCGCAGGTGCAAGCCCAGCTCATGCGGCCGGTTGAGCGCCGTCAGCATGGCCATGCACAGCATGCTCCGGAACTTCGGCTCAAGCCCCGCGCGGCTCCAGACCATGCCGAAGGCGGCGGTCTCGGAGAATTCCCGCAAAGGGGCGTTGAACGCATTGGTGCTTGCGTCCCGGCGTTTCAGGTACTCGTCGCCGAGCGTTTTGGCCAATAGTTTGCGCCCGTTTTCCCGCGCCGATGCCATGTTCATCCTCCCCTGATCGGTTTCTCGTTCGCCGGCAACGCGGCCCGTGCCCGAGTCTGGGCCTAACCGGTTGCCAAGTCTATCAGTTCGCGAATATCCGGCACGGTTTCGAGTGTATCCACCCGGTTGATCATCACCTCGGCATCGACCGGCTTCAATCCGCAGGCCGCCGCCTCCCAGTTGCGGCGGAACTTCTCCAAATGAGCATCCCTGGTCATCGGCTTGGCGGGATTGCCATAGACCGTCTCGATCCGTTTGCCGTGGACCGTGCCGTCGGTCATGTGGATATCCACCTCCACCGGCGAGAGGGCATTGGGGTCGGGATTGCCGTCAACAGTAATGGACACCTTGCGGGCGAGCGCGACCCGGTCCGGCGCGCGCACCGCTTCGATCGTGAAATCATCGATCCCGATGAAGCCGCGGCTCAGCATGACGGCGGCGGCGTACTGGCCGTTGAGCCGGGCGTAGTTGATCTCCATCGCGTCGTGCACCGGCCGGCCGACAAGATGATTGGTCAGCGAGGGCACGCGCGCCACGACCTTGTCGACGGCCCCGGCCTCAATACCGTGCTCGCGCCGCAACTTCTGAATTGCATCGACGATCCCGTGGGTCGCCCGGCCGCTCGGGAACGGCTTGTGCGCCACTTCGGCGATGCGCCATGTCTTGCCGAGGCTCGGCAGCACGGCGCGCACATCTCCGGCTTTCTCGAAGAGGCCGAAATATCCGAACGGCCCCTCCAGCACCCCCTTCAGCCCGGGCAGCCCCTGCTCTGCCATGTCGCAGGCCACGAGCGCATTGCGCGCGTTGAACCCGATCTGCAACGCCAGGATCGGCGAGCCTTCGGTATGCGCCTGCATCGTGCCGCAGAGCTGTGAATAGCCGAGCGCGAACGCTCTCAGCAGCGTCTCCTTGTCATATCCCCGAACCACGCCCATCGCTGCGATGGCCGCAAAGGTTCCGGCGGTGGCGGGGCGGAAGAACTGCAACCCGGTGGTGCAGGCGACGCCGAGATTGCAGGCCACGTCGACACCGAGCACCGAGGCCCGTATCAGGCTTTCGCCGTAGATCTTGCCGCGCCGGTCGGCTTCGGCGAGAAGCACGGACATCAGCACCGTCATGGTGTGAATGACCGCCTTTTCATGCACGCAATCAAACTCGGAATTGTGGATCTGATAGCCATTCAACAGCGCCGCGTCGGCGGGAGCGAAACCGCCTTTCTGGCCGAGAACGCGGGATGGGCCCGCATTGGCGTGGGTCTTCAGCAGCTCCGGCACATAAGGCCCGATCGACCCCGCGAGGCCGACACCGATGGTGTCCAGGATATAGGTCTTGGCGGCCAGCCGCGCCGCGTCGGGAATATCCTCCATCCTGGTGTCGACCACGTGGTCTGCGAAAGCCTCGATCGCGTCTTGCATGGCTTATTCTTCCCTTCGTACGCGAACCGCCAACCCTCGGGGCCCGCGCGGATGCGGCGCCTCCCCGGAGTCTGATCCTAAGCCCCCAACGCGGCGAGGGCGACGGTCAATTGACGTGAGGCGTTCCGGACGCCGGAACATTCCCTCATCCGCCGTGCGGGTACAGGCCCGACCAGTGCTCGGCGATCGCGCGGCGCGAGGTGATCCAGACACCGTCCCTCGCCATCACGTGGTCCAGGAACCGCTCCAGCCAGACGAAGCGGCCGGGCCTGCCGATGATCCGCAGATGAAGGCCAAGCGACATCATGCGCGGCTGATCCGCCCCCTCGCGGTAAAGCTGATCGAAGGTGTCGACCGCATAGCGGTACCACTGCTCCGGCGTATAGGCCGGCGCGGTCCACATCTTCATGTCGTTGCTGTCGACGGTATAGGGCATGATCAGGATCGGCTTGCCGGCAACATGATCCCAGAACGGCATGTCGTCGGAATAGTCGTCCATGTGGTAGCTGAAGCCCGCCTCGACCAACAGGCGGCGGGTGTTCTCGGTCAGCAGATAGCGTGAGAGCCAACCGGACGGACGCGTGCCGGTTGTCCGTTCGATCGATTTGACCGCCTTGGCGATGAAGTCGCGCTCGGCGGCCTCGTCCATCTGGAACTGGTGCACCCAGCGCCAACCGTGGCTGCACACCTCATGGCCGCCGGCGACGATCCGGCGGGTAAGCTCCGGCGCCCGCTCGAGACTGAGCGCCGCCGCCGTGAAGGTCGCGGTCAGACCGCGGCTTTCCAGAAGATCCATCACGCGGGGGGCGCCGCGCTTGATGCCGTATTGATAGTTGCTCTCATTGCCGTAATTGCGCATCGGCTTGCGGGGGACGATCCCGAGTTCGTCCACCGGTTCGGGCCCGCGGTCACCCTCAGCGATGGATTGCTCGGAGCCTTCCTCGACATTGACCACGATGGACAGCGCGAGGCGGGCACCACCGGGCCAGATCATCCCGCTCATCGGACCGCTCCCCGCCTCATCGGGACAGAGAAATTTCGTTCTCCATCCGCTCACCGGCGAAGAAACGGTCGGCATTGGCGAAGATCTCGGAGAATTTGATCAGCATGGTGTCCCGTGTACCCGGCGCATGGTGCGGGGTCAGCACCACATTCGCAAACTCGGCGAACGGGTTGGGAGCGGGCAAAGGCTCGACCTCGAACACATCCAGGCCGACCCCGCCCAGATGTCCTGACCTCAGCCCGTCCAGCAACGCTTCCTGCGAGGCAACCGGGCCGCGCGCGCAGTTGATCAGCGTGGTGCTGGGTCGCATCCGGGCGATGGCGGCGGCATCGATCATGTGGTGCGTGGACTCGGTCAGCGGTACATGCAGGCTGATGAAATCGGACCGCGTCAGGATCTCGTCGAAACCGACCCTTGTCACGCGGAGCGCGCGCTCAACCTCGGGATCCATCTCCAACAGGTCGGTATAGATCGTCCGGGTGTCAAAGCCGATCAGACGCTTGGCAAGCTGCTTGCCGATGCGGCCAAGCCCGATGATGCCGACGGTGGCGCCGAGAAGCTGACGCGCTGTCGAGCGGAAGGTGTTGGAGTGCCAGCGGCCCTGGCGCAGTTCGGAATCGCAATATGCCAGCCGCCGCCCGGTCGCCAGCATCATCATCAGCGCATGCTCGGCCACCCCCTCGCTGGTGCCCTGAGGGGTCACCGCGAGCCGGATCTGCCGCTTCATCAGCGCGTCGGTGGCCACGGTGTCGTGATAGCCGACCCCCTGATGCAGCACCAGGCGCAACCGGCCGGCGGCCTCGACCTCCTCCTCCGACAGCCTGAGGCCGCCGACGATCACCATTTCCGCTTCGGCCAGCTTCGCCAGACGCTCCTCCTGGCTGTCGCCTTCCATGACCAGGAGCTCGTAACGGTCGTCGGGCATGGTCGAGCGGATCAGGTCATAGAAATCCTGGCGGGCCTTGACGTGATAGAAAACCTTGATCGGCATGGAGATCTTTCCGGGCTTAAATCGATGAAGTCGCGCCGGGTTTAGCGCGCTGGGGCCGGTGTGTGAAGCAAACTCGTCACGCTCCCGCCGGCCAGCATCAGCATGCTGCCGCGGCCCGCCTATTCGGCCCGGCCGGCTCGGGCGTCCTCGACCATGCGTTCCAGTTCATTGAGATCCTTGATGACGAAGGCCCCGCGTGTGCGCTCCAGCAGGGATTGGTTCTCAAGCTGTTTCAACTCACGCGTCACCGCCTCTCGGTGGGTGCTGATGCGCGAGGCGATTTCGGCATGGGTCGGCGGCGGGGAAATGCGTCCGGTTCCCTCGATCACGCGTCCGGCCCGCGCCAGCCGCAGCAGTTCCGCATGGATGCGGTTGCGCACGCCGAGGGTGCTGAACTCCACCACGCGCTCGTTCAACGCGCGGATCGCCCCGGCCATGGAGACCATGACCGCGAGCGCGATGGTCGGAAACTCCGCTAGCAGATCCTGAAAGGCCCGGGCCGACATCTGCGCCACCACGGTCCGGGTCAGGGCGATGATGCTGGCTGATCTCGGCTCGCCGTCGATGGCGGATTATTCGCCGAAATGGTCACCGTCCTTCAGATCCCGCATGATCACCGTGCGTCCGGTCCGTGAGAACACCGTCACACGCACTTCGCCGCGCGCAATGAAATAGACGTCCGAGGTCTGATCGTCGAGATTGAGGATGGCTTCATCCGGCTCGAAACTGCGCCAACGGCAGCGCTGATCGAGCGTGCCGATCCGGTCTCGGGGGACCGAAGCCAAGAATTTTGTGCCCAAGAGCGTACGATCGACTGCCATACCGCTTCCCCCAACTGGAAGCATTCTACACTATAAGCCGCAGAAATTTGAATGCTCTGGCGCGCGCCGCCGCAATCCAACAGATGGGAAATCTCCCCGCCTCGAAGGCCCAGGTCGCCTCGTGCGGAATCACACACCGAATTTCGATGCCGCTCCCTATATCTGCTGAAGACGAGAAGAGATGCAGAAGGCGCGATATGTTCCTGTGTAAGCGAAATTCCTCCCCTCGCGCCGACCGGTGTTTCGGATCGTCTGACGTGGTCTTCCCGAGAGTCACGTTGCACTGAATGAGTCGCGGGCCGGTTCCGGCCCGGGGGTTTCATCCCCCGCCGCTCCCGGTCCGACCGGCCCGCGGCTCACCTTTTTCCCCTCCTGTCTGACGTGCTGAACCGGTCCTGACCGGCGGTTGATCACGAATGCGACAGGCCGCTTGAGAAATCGGATCCAAGCCCCAAATCCCAACCCAACACCCTGATTCAATAGACACGGAGACGTCGGATGTTACGTGACCGACTGAAGGGCATTGGCCTTTGGAATGAAAAGCAGATCTGGAGCCCGGATATCGTGCTCGCCTGGGTAATCGCGGTCGCGAGCGTGGCCTCGATCGTGGTGACCGGCCCGTCCCTTAGCGTGTGAGGTATCGGAAAAGCCCCACCTCGCGTCACGGCGGGTCCTGGGCGGCCTCGGAAATCGAGCCGCCCGGGAC
>JAYOEU010000109.1:0-15205 GCA_038116915.1 Alphaproteobacteria bacterium | reverse complement strand
GCGCCAAGCTGGGCGCCCTGATCAATCAGGAGAACAAGCTGATGCGCCCGGTCGATTTCTACGGCAAGCCTCAGCGCTCGGCCTGATCCGGCATCATGCAAAAGGCCCGCCGGCATCGCACCGACGGGCCTTTTTCTTTTCGAACCTGTTTGTGTTTGACCTCTGGTGTCAATCGCGGGGTTCAGGATCGTATCGGTAAAGCCATGTCTCCGTCAGCGTCTCGTCCGACGCGCGAAGGTAGGCCCGCAGCTCAACCGGCGCGCTGGACGACGGTCTGACGTCGAACACGCAACGCCAGCGTTTTGTACCGGGGACCTGTTCCGCCACCGGATCAATGACTTCGCCGCCGGCGGCGCCGACCGCGGCGTCGACACGGACATCGTGGGTAAGATCGACAAGCGGCCCGTCGGCGAACTCCACGACGAACTTCCGCACCCCTTGGGGCCGTGTTTGGCCAGGTTGCCCGCCGCGGCCCAAACGCGTTGATATGCACCGCGCAACACGGCCCGGAAGGGTCGGCGGATCGGCCGACCAATGCTGACGGTACCGGAAATTGTAAGTGTTGCCAGCACGTGCCGGTTCCTCGGGTACCCAGAATGCGCCGATATTGTCGTGCACTTCGTCATCTGTCCGCAGTTCCATCAATTGCACGGAACCGCGACCCCAGGAACCCAATGGCTCAATCCACAAACTCGGCCGCAGGTCATATCGAACGCCGTCGAGATAGTTGTCGAACACCCGGTCACGTTGCAGCAGCCCAAATCCGCGCGGGTTTTCGTCCACGAAGCTCGAAACCGTCGGCAATCGGGGATTGACCAGCGGACGCCAGAGCCGCTCACCCGCGCCGGTCCAGACCATGAGACCATCGGAATCGTGAATCTCCGGTCGCCAGTCCGTACTGACGCCGGGCGTGTTCTCGCCATACCAGAACATCGACGTGATCGGGGCGATCCCCAATCTCTGCACGTCCCGCCGCAGGAACAGCCTGGCTTCGACATCGACGATCACGGCGCGGGTACGCCGGATCTGGAAGCGGTAGGCCCCGACGACGCTCGGCCCCTCGAGAAGGGCAAGCACGGTTGTCGGGTCATCCGGGTTTTGCGCCGTTTCGATGTAAAACTCCCGGAACAGCGGAAACTCCTCCGCAGAGGGCGTCGCGGAATCGATCGCTATCCCGCGGCTCGACAAGCCGTACTGTCCAAGATCGCCAATGGCGCGGAAATAGCTGGCGCCGAGAAATGCCATCCAATCCTGGGTGCGCCAATCCTCGCGCGAGCGCGCCTCATGGAAGCGGAAGCCGGCGAACCCGATATCCGAAGGCAGATGTTTCGCCGGGCTGTCATCCGGCATCGAGAACAGATCCGGCAAATAGAGGACTTCCGACGCGCCGCCCTGCGCCAGGCGGAAGATTCTCACGCCTGTCTGGAAGTATCGTCCGACATGAAAGAAGGTGCTGGGATACAATCCCGGACCGTCTCCATTCAGCGCCAAAGTCGGGTCGAAGCGAATCTTGCCATGAGCGTCGTAATCGATCTTTTCGATGATGTCCGGCGCGTGCAGAGGCGGCGGCGCGTACTCCAGTTTGGACATTTTCTCGGCGCGGCGAACCAGTGCCGCATCGTCGAAAGGAAACACCGGACCGAATTTTTCGTCATCCGCCTCGACCCTCCCGGGCCAAGCGCCCGTGACCAAGCCGCCCAGCATTCCGAGGCAGGCGTTCGAAAGCAGCCGCCGTCTCGAGAGCCTGCTCTCATTTCCGGACAATTCGGGAACGCCGGTGGTGGTTTCTCTTGTCGGATTCCCAGTGCTTGTATTGACGATGCGATTGCCTCGTGTCTCGCGCGGATCGACCATTTGAATAAGCGAACCCTTTTCGTTCAGGTCCAAAATTGCATTCCCATGACTCGGACCGGAATGCAATGGAACCCACTTGGGATTTGACGGCGGGCAATCGGCCAGCCGCCGGGCATGTATCACCAAACGCGTCAGTGATCGAGAGTGATTTGCTCTGGAAAAAATCCGGGCAGAAGGCGCCGCGAAGGCGTTAGGTTGGCGTTGTCCTGCAACGAACGATCAAGTGGTGTTTGTTCCCGTGAAAATAACACTTTTTCGCGGTCAAATCCTCTTATGGCCGCCGTGGAACGCCGATTTCCGGATACATGCCCGCCCGTATTGCGTTAGAACCTGCTGAAATTGTTTTCGTGAAGGGAGCATCGCATGGCCCCGGATGACGGACTGCTTTCAGCGGATTGGATTCTCGAGCCCCAGACACGCGTCGGCGCGCGAGGCCGCTATACCGTCAGGATTCGCAATCTCATCCTGGCGATGTCGATCGGCGTGCATGACCACGAAAAGATCGCGCCACAGCGGGTGGCGATCAGTGTCGAACTGCAACTCGACTATCCGACCGGCGGCTTCCGCGACGCCCTTTACCGCAAGGTGGTGTGCTATGAGACCCTCGTCGCCCGGATAAAGGAGATGGCAGCCGAAGGTCACGTGATTCTGGTTGAAACCTTCGCCGAGCGGGTTGCCGACCTGGCGCTGACCGATCGGCGCGTCCAATCGGTGGCGGTGGACGTTGAAAAACTCGACATATTTGATGATTGCGCCGCGGTCGGCGCCACGATCGAGAAGGTACGGGTCTAAGGCGCGCCGCCTATTCCGCCGCTCGGGCGTCGTCGACACCGAATTGCAAGGCGGAAAGGCGGGCATAGAGCGGGCTTTTCGCCATCAATTCGTGATGGCTTCCGCTGGCAACCGCCTTCCCGTTTTCCATGACGACGATACGGTCCGCGCTCAGCACGGTGGCGAGGCGGTGGGCAATCACCAGCGTGGTGCGCCCGGCCATGATCCGCTCCAAGGCATTCTGGACGGCGCGCTCACTTTCCGCATCAAGGGCGCTGGTCGCCTCATCCAGCAAGAGCACGGCCGGGTCGCGCAGGATCGCCCGTGCGATCGCGAGACGCTGGCGCTGGCCGCCGGAAAGACGCACACCTTTCTCGCCGAGCTCGGTGGCGAATCCGTTCGGTAGTTTCTCGATGAATTCCAGCGCATGCGCGGCCTCGGCGGCAGCGCGGATTTCGGCATCATTCGCCTCGGGTCGGCCATAGCGGATGTTCTCGGCGACATCGGAGGAAAAGATCACCGCATCCTGCGGCACCAACCCGATCCGCGCCCGCGCTTCGACGGGATCCGCCCGGCAAAGTGGAACGCCGTCCAAGCGCACTGTCCCGGAGGTGGGGTCATAAAAACGTAGCAGAAGCTGAAACACCGTCGTCTTGCCCGCTCCCGACGGTCCGACCAGGGCGACGGTCTCTCCGGGCGCCACGGCGAGGCTGAAATTGTCGAGCGCGGTCTGGTTGGGTCGGGAGGGATAGCGGAACTCGACGGCCTCGAAATCGATCCGGCCGACTGGCGGGTTCGGCAAGGCGTCGGGTGTCTCCGGCGCCGCGATTTCCGCCGTCGTTGCAAGCAGATCCATCAGGCGGTCCATCGCGCCCGCCGCCCGCTGCAGATCGCCCAGCACTTCCGACAAGGCACCTGTCGAGCCGGCCACCACGATCGCGTAGAACACGAAAGCCGATAGCTCGCCAGGTGTGATTCGACCAGCCAGAACGTCGCGTCCGCCGATCCACAGCACGATCGTCACCGCGCCGAAGACGAAGGCAATGACGATGGCGGTCAATGCGGCCCGGCTGCGCACCCGGACAACCGCGGTCGTGAAGGCGTCCTCGACACGCTTGGCGAAACGGGCGCGATCAACCGCTTCGTGCCCGAAAGCCTGAACCACGCGGATGCCGTTCAGGGTTTCCTCAACATAGGCGCCGACATCGGCGACCCGGTCCTGCGATGCACGGCTGAGCTTTCGCACCCGCCGCCCCAGCACCACGATCGGGATCACCACCAGGGGGATCACCAGCAGCACCAGACCGGACAGTTTCGGACTGGTGACCAGCAGCATCACCAGACCGCCGGCGAACATCAGCGCATTGCGCAGCGCGATCGATACCGATGAGCCGACGACGGTCTGGACCAGCGTCGTATCGGTGCCGATGCGCGAAATCAGCTCGCCGGTGCGCCGGGATTCAAAAAACGTGGCGCTGAGGCCAACGACATGATTGAACAACGCGCCTCTGAGATCCGCGACGACCCGCTCCCCGACCCAGGAAATCAGGAAGAACCGCGCAAAACTCGCCGCCGCGAGCAAAAGCACCACGCCCCCGAGCACCACGACCGCCTGGTCCAACAGCACCGGATCGCCGACGGCGAAACCCTTATCAATCAGAAAGCGCAGCCCTGTCCCCATTCCGAGAACCGTGCCCGCCGCGATCAGAAGCGCGACGGCGGCTCCCGCCAATTGCCATCTGTATGGCGTCATATAGGGCAGGAGCATGCGAAGCGACGACAGATCACGCTGACGTTCGATCGAGGGGTCGTCCTTAAGGCTCACGTTGCTTCAACCAGAAAGTCTCGGTATCGCGCACCATATGAGCCGGGCTCGCCGAACACAACGGCTCGCGGGGCCGTCAGCGCGAAGAGCCCGTTTTCGGCTTGAACCAAGGGCCGGAACCCGCTATACCGAGCGCCTTGAATGTAGAATCCCGAGTTTTCAGGCGCACCCGCGCGGGAGCAGACACGATGAAGGCGGATATTCATCCCGACTACCACGAGATCACCGTCGTGATGACCGACGGCACCGAATATAAGACGAAATCCACCTGGGGCTCCGAGGGCGATGTGATGCGCCTCGACATCGACCCGAAGTCGCACCCCGCCTGGACGGGTCAGCGCCGGGTTCTGGATCAGGGCGGCCGGGTCGCGCAGTTCAACAAGCGTTTCGCCGGGCTCGGCCTGAAGAGCTGAACGCTCTTTAAATACAGACACTTGAACGGACGCCCGAGGGCGTCCGTTTGGTTTTTCAGCCTATAAAATTCTTTGAAAAAATTTTCGCCCGGTCTCTTGAAGAGAGATTTCCCGATCCTAAATCTTACATGTTCCGGTCGCCGAAAGCGGGGTCGGGACGGGTTTTGAACCGGCTCGGCCAGTTGGCGGGCCATCTGAAATGTCCACGTTGCTTCCAAGGAGGATTTGGACAATGCGCACCATCGACTTTTCCCCTGTTTTCCGCTCCACCATCGGCTTTGACCGCATGGCCCGCCTCGTCGACGCGGCCTATCAGGCCTCCGAGGCTTCGGCGCAGAACAGCTATCCGCCCTACAATATCGAAAAGCTCGACGAGGATTCCTACCGGATCACGATGGCGGTCGCCGGCTTCGGCGAGAGCGACATCGACGTCACGGTGAAGGAAAACAGCCTCACCGTTTCCGGCAAGGTCGAGAAGGACGAGAGCGTCGGCGCGAAAACCTATCTGCATCGCGGGATCGCCGCCCGCGCCTTCGAGCGTAAGTTCGATCTCGCCGACCATATCATCGTGACCGGCGCGGAAATGGAGAACGGTCTTCTCCATATCGAACTGGTCCGCGAGATCCCGGAGGAAAAAAAGCCGCGAACCATCGCGATCTGCACGAAGACCAGTGCGCCGACTCTTGAGCAGAAAGCGGCTTAACCCGAGTTTTGAGCAGCCCGGTCTTCCCGGGTAGAGAGGGGCCGGTTCCGGAAACGGAGCCGGCCTCTCCGCTTTTCCGGCGGTACATGACGGAGGTTTCCCGAAGATCGGGGTGCCGGCCAGTGCTAATCTCGGTGTCCGGATGCTCCACCAAGCGAGGCAGGAAATGAAACTTCGCCAAGTCATGTTCGAGACCGGCCAGATTATCGTCAAACCGGATCAGCCCTGTCAGGGGGCCTTTCTCATCGAGAACGGCCAGGTCGATATCTACCGCATGGCGGGAGACCGCCGCGTCGTCGTCGCGACGCTCGGGAAGGGCGAAATTTTCGGCGAAATGGCCTTGGTCGGCGGTACTCCGCATGCTCGATACGCAAGTGCGCGCGAGCGAACCGATTGTCTGGTTATTTCCACCGAGCAATACAAGGCGTTGCTGGAGGACACCCCTCCGATCATGCGCCTGTTTCTTTCAAGAGTGGTCAGAAAGCTCCGCCGCACCACCGAACTCGCATTCGGGAAGTAGCCGGGCCGATAAGACCCTTCGAGACGACCCTTCGTGTCTCCTCATGGTGAGTCTCTTCAAGACTTCTGAAGAGACTCACCCTGAGAAGGGAGCAACGCGACCGTCTCGAAGGGTCTCGTTTGCCGCGCTTCCCTAACGTCCGGTGAATTTCGGGCGCCGCTTTTCCATGAAAGCCGTGCGGCCCTCTGTATAGTCGTCGCTGGTGCCGCATTGCTCGACCGTGGCGTAGTGCGCCGACAGGTCCTGTTCGGATTCGGGCTTGCCGTGCTCAATCAGCGCTTCCTTCACCGCGCGGATCGACAGGGGCGCGTTCACCGCGATGCGCCCGACCAGATCCCCCACCGCCGCGTCGAGCCCGGCCTCCGGCACCACCCGGTTAACCAGGCCCATGATGCGCGCCTCCTCGGCGTCGAACTGACGGGCCGTGTAGAAGATCTCGGCGGTGAAGGCGGGGCCGACCAGGCGTTCAAGCTCCTTGATCCCCTTGGCCTTGTAGCCGATGCCGAGTTTGGCCGCCGGCACGCCGAAAGTGGACTTGTCGGAACAGATCCGGATGTCGCAGCCGATGGCGATGGCGAGCCCGCCGCCGATGCAATAGCCGTTGACCCGGGCGATGGTCGGCTTGGCGATCCGCGCCTGGGCCGCGTGAAATCCGGTTACCGCGCGGTCATAGGCCTTGCGCGCTTCGGTGGAGGCACGCTCATTCTCGAACTTGGAGATATCGGCACCGGCGACGAAGGCCCGGTCGCCCGCTCCGGTCAGCACGATCGCGCGCACGGCCGGATCGGCGGCATACTTATCCAGCAGGGCCGCCGCGCCTTCCCACATGTCCCGCGACATGGCGTTCAGACGGGCCGGATTGTTGAACGTGATCCAGGCGATGCTGTCGCGCACTTCGCTCAGCAGCCGCTCTTCCTCGGAGCCCGTGATGATTTCCTGGGTCGCCATGGCCTAGTCTCCTTCTCGAACGCTTGATTGCCTGTCCTGATCAGATCACGTTTTCGGCGCGAAGAGCCGCGATTTCATCCTCGCTCATGCCGAGTTCCGTCAGGATTTCGTCGGTATGCTCGCCATATTCCGGCGGCGGCAGGGTCATGCTGGTCGGGGTGCGCGAGAGGCGCACGGGCTGACCGACAAGTTCCATGTCGCCGCGGGCGTGGCCGGTCACCTTCTGGGCCATGCCCAGGTGCTTGACCTGCGGGTCCTCGAAAGCCTCGCCGATATTGTAGATCGGCCCGCTGGGCACGCCGTTCTTGTTCAGCAAGTCTACCCAGTGGGCGGTGGTTTCGGTCTTCATAAATTCTTCGATCTCGGCATTCAGCGCATCCCGGTTACGCGAACGCGAGTCAGGCTCGGCGTAGTCCGGGTGATCGCGCAGATCCTCGCGCCCGATCAGGTCACAGAAGCGCTTCCAGATCACCTGGCCGGCGACACCGAGATTGATGTAACCGTCCTTGGTGGTGAACACGCCGGTGGGAATGCTGGTCGGGTGATTGTTGCCCGCCTGTTTCGGAACGACACCGTCGACGAGCCAGCGCGCCGCCTGGAAATCCAGCATGAAAAGCTGCGCCTGCAGCAGCGAGGTGTCGATCCATTGGCCCTTTCCGGAAACCTCGCGCTCCAGCAGCGCGATCATGATTCCCTGGGCGGCGAACAATCCGGCACAGAGATCGGCGATCGGAATGCCGGCCCGCACCGGACCTTGTCCCGGCAGTCCGGTGATCGACATGACACCGCCCATGCCCTGGGCGATCTGGTCGAACCCCGGACGCTTGGCATAGGGGCCGTCCTGGCCGAAACCGGAGATGCTGGCGTAGATCAGACGCGGGTTCACCGCGCTAAGCGCCTCGTAGTCGATGCCGAGGCGGGTCTTCACATCGGGGCGGTAATTCTCGACCACGACGTCCGCCGTCTCGCACAGCCGCTTGAACAGCGCCACGCCGCGTTCATCCTTCAGGTTGAGTGTCATCGCCCGCTTGTTGCGGTGCAGATTGAGGAAATCCGGTCCGTGGCGGGCACCGCCGAGGGCATTGCCGCTCTCCATCGCCTCGGGCAGTTCCACCTTGATCACGTTGGCGCCCCAGTCGGCAAGCTGACGCACACAGGTCGGCCCGGCCCGCACTCTGGTGAGGTCAAGAACGGTAAAGCGCTTCAGTGCGTCGGAAGCTGGTTTGGCACCCATTGCGACATTCTCCCGTGATCACGATTTCGTGGCCCAAGCAAAGGCCACGGCCTGTTATCCGGCTGCTTAGCGCGACACGCGCGGATTTGCCACAAAATCGCCTTCGTCCTCTCGAATTTCAGCCCCAATGATCCCATATCTAGAGCACCATCGGTTCGTCCCCTCGAGCCGATGGCCTGCCGCTCGGATACCGTCCCCCAACGACCGAGCGGCCGACAAGACTGATGCGGCGCCGCCCCCTCCCCCCAATCCCGGCGCCGCATCTTTCTTTTGCAGGGCCGGGTTTCGCCGAAGGGCAAACCGCGACTGCCTTCATGCCACAAGATCTGGTATAAAAGTCTCCTTTGCTCAGCGGGACCCCAAGATCTTGGCCAATCTGGACTCCGACACCATCACCGTCACCGCGCCCAACGGCGAGCGGATGAACATTGCTGTCAGGATCAGTGGCCGGGCGAAACGCGTGGGGCTGCGTCTGGATCCGGCTAGCGATGTCCCGGTGCTGACAGTACCGTGGGGCGCGCCCCTCGACCGGGCGGTGCGTTTCGCCCAGGAACAGGCCGGATGGCTGGCCCGAAACCTTGCCAAACAGCCCAAACGCATTGCTTTCGAGGATGGAACCCTACTGCCGGTGCTGGGGCGTGAGGTGCGGATCCGCCATTGCCCGGATCAACGCCGCGGGGTGTGGATGCAAGGCGGCACCAGTGGTGACGGCCAGCCTATGCCGGAGCTATGCGTCAGCGGCGAGCGCGCTTATCTCAGCCGCCGGGTAACGGACTGGCTCAAGAAGCGCGCCCGCGAGGAAATCTCGCCGCGCGCCCGCGCCCATGCCCGCGCCCTGGACCGGCGGGTCGCCAAGATCTCGATACGCGACACAACCTCGCGCTGGGGAAGCTGTTCCTCCCGGTCCGGGTTGTCGTTTTCCTGGCGGCTGATCCTGACGCCGGAACCGGTGCTGAACTATGTCTGCGCGCATGAAGCGGCGCATCTGGTGGAGATGAACCATTCGCCCGCCTTCTGGCGTCTGGTCGGCGATCTCGTCGGCGAGTGGGAGCCGCACCGCCGCTGGCTCAAACGCCATGGCGCGGAACTGCATCGATACGGGTAAATTTTTCCTGCTCGCGCATCCCTGGCTTGCGCCAGAGGTTCGAGATGTTTCTACCCGTTCCCCGCGACTTTCTTTTCGAAGGCGCCGCGCATGAAGCGGGACCAGATCCGGGCCGGAAGGCCGCCGCCGGTAACGCCCTTCATCGGCTTGGCGTCATCACGCCCGACCCAGACACCGACCACCAGATCGCCAGCGTAGCCGACGAACCAGGCATCGCGGTTGTCCTGACTGGTGCCGGTCTTGCCGGCGGCGGATCGGCCGATACCGGCGCGCTTTCCGGTCCCGACGCGGATCACTTCCTTCAGCATTCCGTCAAGCGCGGCAATGGCCGCGGTATCGGCAACCGGCGGCAATGAGGTGTAACGATGTTTATAGGCGGTGCCTGAATTCGCCGCTGAGATTGCGGTTATCCCGAAGGGTTCGACCGGAAAGCCGCCATTGGCCAGGGCCGCGTAGGCCGCGGTCAGCTCCAGCACCGTCACCTCGCCGGCGCCGAGAGCCAGACTGGGCTCGTTGCCGAGCGCGGCGGTCATGCCGAGCTGCCGCGCCAGGCGGATGGTGTGAGTACGCCCGATGGTCTCGGAAAGCCGGACCGTCGCCGCATTGAGGGACGAGGCGAGGGCTTCGGTGAGCGTGACGGCGCCGCGAAACCGGCCGTCGAAATTCCTCGGCTTCCACCCGCGGATCTCCAATGCTGCATCCTCTATGACGCTGTCGGCCGCATAGCCGGCGGAAAGGGCCGCCAGATACACGAAGGGCTTGAAGGCGGACCCGGGTTGGCGCAGGGCCTGGGTCGCGCGGTTGAACTGGCTGGCGCCGTGATCGCGTCCTCCCACCATGGCCAGAACAGCGCCGTCCAGTCCCATGACCACGACCGCCGCTTCCTGGACCGCGCCGCCGCCGGCCTCGGCGAGCTCCGATGCCACCGCCGATTCGGCGAGATCCTGCAGCCGCCGGTCAAGGGTCGTGCGGATCACGCGATCATCGTTCAGCGGACCGGTATAGTCGGCGGCCCGGTCGAGAACCCATTCTGCGAAATAGCGATGACCCTGACTGACCGCCGCGCTGCCGCGAATTCCGGGCGGGAGCGCGGCCGCGGCATCGGCGCGGTCTCGGGTGAGCAAACCGGCATCGACCATGTTCAACAGCACTTGGCGCGTGCGCTTCGCCGAAAGATCGGGATTCGCGACGGGATTGTAGCGGGTCGGCGCCTTCAGCAGCCCCGCCAGCAAGGCGGACTCGTACAACCCCAGAGATTGTGCCGACTTTCCGAAATATTTCCTGGCCGCCGCGTCCACTCCATAAGTGCCGGCGCCGAAATAGACCCGGTTGAGATAGATCGTCAGAAGCTGTTGCTTGGAAAAAGACGCCTCGAGCCAGAAGGCCAGAAGCAGTTCCTGGATCTTACGCTCAAGGCTGCGGTCCGGGCTCAGAAACAGGTTCTTGGCCAGTTGCTGGGTCAGGGTACTGCCGCCCTGCCGGATCGATCCGGCCCGGATATTCACCACCATCGCGCGGGCGATGGAGACCGGATCGACGCCAAAATGGCTGTAGAACCGGCGGTCCTCGGTCGCCAGCAACGCGTCGATCAGATCCCTGGGCAACTCCCGCGCCTCAATCGGACGCCCATGCTGGGCGCCGTGCGAGGCGAATTCGCGCCCGTCGGCGGAGATCAGACGCGCACCCCCGGGCCGGGTCATCGAGGCGAGATTGGAGATATCCGGCAGTTGCGTCGCCTCATAGGCGAGCAAAATCATCAGTACGCCAATCGTCCAGATACCGGCCAGCAGGCCCGCGCGCGTCACGGATTTGAGCGGGGCTGTCCACCATCGCCGCCGCGCCGCGCCGCCGGAAGCCGAGGACCGGGAGCGCCGACCGCGGGCCGCCGATCGCCGCTTGGCGGGCGCCCGCTTCTCGGCCTTGACCGTGGATACCGCTCGAGATTTGCCCGCTTCCGCTTTGGTCCGGCCGGCTTTCGCGCCACCGGACTTTCCGGTCTTCGGTTTCGCGGTCTTTGCTCGTGCCATCGTTTTCCTGACCCGATGCGGGCGAACGTGTTTCGAGAGGCGATTTATTCAAGCGATATAATAACTATACGCGATTATCCATCTGAAAAACATGGAAACCTGAAAGATTTTGAGGGATACTTTTCTGGAGAACAAAGTACGTTCGATGGAGCGCGGCATGACCATGCGGGATAGCCGGGGTGTACCGGTGTCGATTGGCGATGCAGCCTTGATCAGGGCGATGGAAGAGGCTCATGAAAGCGCGCTCTCCTTCGTCGGCACGCCGGTGGACGACATGGCGTCGGTGCTCGCCGAGCATCCGGATTTCGTCATGGGTCATTGCTTTGTCGCGGGGTTGCTGACCCAGGCGATGGAGACCCGGATCTATGGCGACATGGTCCGCCACTTGGAAGCCGCCGAGGCTTTGGCCGGTCGGGCGAACGATCGCGAGCGGGGACATATCAAGGCAATCCGCGCCTGGGTCGACGGCGATTTTCATGCCGCCGTGGAAGCCTGGGACGCGGTTCTGGTGGAATATCCGCGCGATCTTCTGGCGCTTCAACTGGCGCATCTCTCCGATGTGTTGCTCGGAGACACGGTCAACCAGCGCGACCGGATCGCCCGCGTCTTCCCCGCCTGGGACGAGAGCGTGCCCGGCTATGGCTACGTGCTTGGATTCTATTCCTTCGGCCTGGAGGAAAACCGCGACTTCTCGCAGGCCGAGGAATATGGCCGCAGAGCCGTGGCGCTCAACCCGCATGACCGCTATGCGATCCACGCGGTCGCGCATGTCATGGAAATGCAGGGCCGCCAGGCCGGCGGCATCTGGTGGATGGCGAGCCGCGAGGCCGACTGGGCGACCAGCAACTTCGCCAATCACCTCTGGTGGCATCTCTCGCTCTACAATCTCGATCTCGGACAGGTCGACCGGGTGCTGGAGATCCACGATTCAAATCTCCGAAGCGCCGATCCGAGCCATGAAAAATACGAGGAACTGGATTCCACCGCGCTTCTGTGGCGGCTGAAGCTCATGGATGTGGATGTCGGCGATCGCTGGCGGCAACTGGCCGACAAGTGGGAGCCGAGCGCCGCCGACACGCTCTACGCCTTCAATGATGTCCACGCCATGATGACCTTCGCCGCCGACAACCGGCGCGAGGCGATCGCGGCGGTGATGAACGCGAATGAGCGCTACCTCGACGATGCCAATGACGCGAATGTCGCGATGACCCGGATCGTCGGCATGCCGTTCTCGCGCGCCATCGTCGCGTTCTGCGAAGGCCGCTACGGCGATGTGGTCGACCTGCTGCTTCCCATCCGGTACCGCACCCAGTATCTCGGCGGCAGCCATGCCCAGCGCGACATCATCGCCTGGACCCTGCTGGAAGCCGCGCTGCGCGCCCGGCGTTTCAAGCTGGCGCTCGCGCTGGCCAATGAGCGCACGCAACTTCGCCCGACCAGCCCGCAGAACTGGCGGCTGACGGCTCGGGCGCTGCGCGGCATGGGCGACCGTGCGGCGGCCGAGCGCGCCGAAGCCCAGGCACAGTCGATCCGGCAGTATTGAGGGAGGGATAGATTGGATTTGAACATTAAGAACGTCGTCCTCGCGAAAGCGGGGACCTCAATCCTATTAACACGGATCGAAGCTTTTCCATCTTTCGGAGGCCCCCGCCTCCGCGAGGGCGACTGAGTAATTGTAGGATTTTTTCCAATGACGTCGAAACCAACCGCTCCCCGTGAAACCGACCTTTATGAGCCGGTGAAGGCGTTCCTTGAGGCGCAAGGTTACGAGGTCAAGGCGGAGGTATCAGGCTGTGACGTGGTGGCGGTACGCGGCGACGAGCCGCCGGTGGTGGTGGAACTGAAGACCCGGTTCAATCTTGAGCTGCTGCTCCAGGCCGCCGACCGGCTGGCGGTCAGCGACACGGTCTATATCGCCATCGCCGACGGCCCACGCTCAGGCCTGCGCGGGCGCGGCAAGCGGGCGCTGAAATTGTGCCGGATGCTCGGCTTTGGTGTCCTGCTAGTACGGTCCTCGAAGAACGGCGTCGGCCATGTCACGCCGGTCCAGGACCCGGGTCTTTATCAGCCGCGCCGCAACCCGCGCCGCTCCAAGCGTCTGCTGAAGGAATTCATCGAGCGGGTGGGC
This sequence comes from Alphaproteobacteria bacterium, assembly GCA_038116915.1. Lineage (GTDB taxonomy): Bacteria > Pseudomonadota > Alphaproteobacteria > Thalassobaculales > Thalassobaculaceae > JADHLJ01. Next base: position 1,677 of record JAYOEU010000109.1, on the reverse strand, counting down.
GACCCCAATACCGGCGGCGCGACCCGGATGCCCGTGGTCACCGCCTATCGGCAGAGCGCTTTGCGGCTGGTCGCCGGCCTCACGGACGGCGAGACCTCGACAAGAGAGCTTCGTGCGCTAACGGGGGTGGAAACGGCCAGCACCATCCTCCAGCGCAACGTCTACGGCTGGTTCGACCGCGCGTCGCGAGGCATCTACGGCCTCAGCCCCAAGGGCCGCGAGGCCGCCGATCTCTATCGCGATGTGATCGACCGCCTGATGGCGGCGTAGGCGAGAGCGCGGCCGGAAACAGCCCTGGTCATGCAAATCGGCCAAAACCGATACCGTCATGGGACCGGCTTTGCTACTGTTAGAGTCATTTCTGGAGTTGATGGGGTAAATATTGGTTGTGAAAAGGTAATGCAAGCTCATCCGGTTTTTATCATGGGATCTGCTCGGTCCGCGACATCCAGCCTTTTAAGAAAATTAAAGACAGTATTAGATTATAATTCTGATGATGAAGGTCATTTCTTTCCGATTTTTCTCGATATGATGGAGGCTATTGATAAATTTTATGGAAGATTTGCGCCCTTACAGGGGGGGAATACAGAATTTCACGGCCTTACTCTTTTCAGAATCGACCGCGGTCATTTCAAGCATGAGTTAAGAAAAACCTTGCTTTCGGTCTTCGATGACTTTTTCCCTAAGCCGTGGATGGACAAAACGCCTGGACCGGAAATGATTGGCGTTCTGCCGTTTCTTCATAATTTTTTACCGGAAGCAAAAACAATTTATGTCATTCGGCACGGCGTTGATAATATCAACTCTCGTCTACGAAAATTCCCGAACGTTTCTTTTGAGAAACATTGTAGAGAGTGGGTGGCGTGTGACCAGGAATGGAAAAAAGTGAAACCGAATTTGGCAAATGGTTCATTCATGGAGTTGAGAATAGACCAGAACGAATTGCTCACTGGCGATCAAGTTTCTGATATCGTTCGTTTTTTGCGTCCGGATTTCGCGATGGACACTTATCCCACGAACAAGGAAATCGTCAGATTGGAAAAAACGTACAATCCAGCCGATGAATTTTCTTGGAGTGATGATGAAAAGCAAAAATTTGTAGAAATTTGTGGCTCAACCATGGCGGAATATTCATTCGACTATGACTTTGCCGCCGATATCGAACGTAAACTTATTGTTTTGAATCCTCCATATGGACAAAACAACATCGATATTATTTCAGCCAGCAACATGCCGGTTTGCGCTGAATCCCACGATGGCGAAGTTTGGATTTTCATGCACTGCTCTGATAACGCCAATGATAAAACTACGATTCTATATAAAGATATTTATATAAATCAACAATATAGATTTGATTCTAAAATCAAATGCGCGCCCGAAGCAAAAAATGAGATTTATTTTACGTGCAAGATTAAAGATACGGAAAATGGTAATATCATAATTCAAAATGAAATCAAGTGTGATCCAGGAGATGAAAAGTTATGGTCGTTCAATCTTACTGAGAAAATCGATATCAATGCTGACGTAATAATAACTTCTGAAGTAAAAAATGACCTTGATAATACCTGCGCGTGGTCGTGGTTTCCGCCTCCGGTTTTATCGGTGATTGGGTCACCGGCCTTTTAGAGCATTTTGAGTTTAATCTCGATCATATCCCGCAGCGGCGAAGTAGTTTTC
>JAYOEU010000108.1:0-15462 GCA_038116915.1 Alphaproteobacteria bacterium | reverse complement strand
ACATCGCCAGGGTACGCCACCCTCATCCTCCATCACCAAGATTCAACTATAGCTCGGCACGGGATACGACATGACCGAAATGTATGCGTTCTATGAGCGCGAGATGCCCCGTTTCGGCTGGGAGCAGATCACCATCATCCGCTCGGCCATCAGCACCATGACCTACACCCGAGGCGCGCGGGTCGCGACGATCACCCTGCAGCCGAAAACCACCGGCGGATCGGTCGTGGACTTCACGGTGGCTCCGGGGACTGGCGGCGGCCAGGCCGCGAACGGATACCGCAATGGCGCGCCGCCGCCTCCAAGGCTCCCGGCCTCTCCCCGTCCCCAGGTTGGCACGTCCGGCTGATTTCCTTGCGGGTCCGGGCGCGGACCCGTCTCCGCTCCGCGGCTCAAAGCCGGTCTACCTCACAGCAATCCGAGCGACCGCAACTCGCGGCGCATGTCCTCGGGCATGTCGTCGAGATCATCCTCGCCGCCGCGTAGGTCTCCCGGGGCGTCCTCTACCGGGAGATAACGCCACCCCTGAAACGGCCGGCAGGCCCTGGGTTCGGTGCGGATCAGCTCGGTATCCATGATCAGGGCGCACCGGCGCGCGCCCTCTTCGTTCTGGGTTTCCTCGATCCGGGTGATCCGCTGGCGCACCCGGATCTGACGCCTGATCACCCAGTATAGCGAGCCGCCATCCAGGACTTCCTCGGTCCGGCGCGGCGTGTTGCGGGTGAGATGAACGTCATATGGCTCGATACCCTGGCGGCGCAATTCGGCCCGCCGGCGGTTGCGGTACTCCTCAAGTTGGCGGACCGTGTCGATGCCGACACAGAGTTTGATCAGATGCACGGTCACCAGAGCACTCCCGCCGGGAGATATCCAAGCAGGCGCCACCAGACCACGTCCAAGGGCAACAGCACCACGGCGCCGACGACGGCGGTCGAAACCGTGGCCTTCAATCCGTCGGACAGACCCACGCCGCCGAGCTGCATGCCGACGATGATCGGGGGCACCTGGTAGGGAAACCAGACCGAGGAGAAACCGATCACCTGCGCCATCAGCACCGCCTCGATGGTCAGCCCCGAGGCGGATTGCAGTTCACCGGAGATCGGCGTCAGGATCGCCGGCACCCCGGGCATGGTCGCGAACATGCCGAGCAGCATGGCGAGACCGCTGAGCGACAGGAAGGAATGCAGGGGCGAGTCCGGCGACAATGACAGAATGCCGAGCATCCAGCGGCTGAGAAAGGCCCCGAGGCCGGTCTCGGAGACCACCGCGCCGATGCCGATAATGCCGGCAACATAAATCAGCGGCCCGACATGAACCTTGGCGCGGAAGGTATCCGGCGGGACCAGGGAGAGCACCGGCAGCAGGCAAACCAACCCGACGCCCAGCGACACCCAAGCCGGCGCGACACCGTGCAGGGAATCCGTCGCCCAAAGCACGAGCGCGAGCGCGAGCAGCACGGCGAGGCGGCCTTCGTCGGCGCTGAACACACCCTGGGCCGAGGATGCCGGCGCGGCCTCGCCGACTTGGGTCTCGGACCCGGTTTCGCTGTCTCGCGGACCGAACAGCCAGACGATGCAAACCCAGATCGTGGCCGCGCGCAACAGCGCCAGGACCGGGAAATGCAACAGGAGATAGTCGAAATAGCGGATATGAACTCCCTGGAAAGCCTCCGCCGCGCCGAGCAGCACATTGTTCGGGACATTGGCCGGCAAAACCGAGGTCGAACAGAGATAGGAGCTGAGAACCGTGGCCATGATCATGCCGGCGCGCTGCCGTCCACCGACCGGAAAGCCGAGCCTTTGGGCAAGCGCGATGACCACCGGAATCAACATCACGACCCGGCTCAGGGTCGAGGGCATGAGGAACACCAGCACCATGTTCACCAGGATGATCGCGGCGATGACGACGCGGTAGTCGCCGCCGACCCGCCGGGTGATGCCGCCGGCGATCCGGGCGCCGAGCCCGGTCCGGTCGACCGCCGCGCCGATCACCAACCCACCAAACACCAGCCAGAAGGCGCCGGAGGTGAAGCCCGAAAACACAACCGCCGGCGGCGCCACCTGCAGCACCATCGCGAACAGGAAAAAGATCAGGATGACCAGTTGCTCCGCCAGCGTCCCGGTCGCGAGCAGCCCTATGGTCACCAGCACCAGCGCGGCGCCGACCGCCATGTCGCCGGCCATGTGGCCCGGCGGCGAAAGGACCAACAGGGCCGCGCAGACCGCGATCAGGATCATGACGACAGGGCGCGGCGATACGATCCGCGCAAGGCCGCGCTTGACGCTCAAGGCCACCGGCTATACCTCCGCCGCATCGAACTCGAGGAGATCGGCTCCTTCCTCGACGAGGTCTCCGGCCCGATAGTGCAGGTGAACGATCCGGCCATCAGCGGGGGCGGAAATCGTATGCTCCATCTTCATCGCTTCAAGCACGATCAGCGGCGCCCCGCGCTTCACCGTATCGCCGTCGCCGACATGGACGGAGACCACCTTTCCCGGCATCGGCGCGGTGAGCCGGCCGCCCGCCGCCTCCATGTCACCGACGGATTCGAGCGGGTCGATGCATCGGGCGACGACTGGCCCATGGGCGGTGAACACGGTGACGTCCTCGCCGTCGAAGGCCAGCCCCGTGGAATACCTGGCCCCGTCGATATCGGCGTTCAGCCTGCCGGTTTTGCCGATGTCCCCTCGGAATTCGGGACCACCCGCCGGCGCGATCATTCGATATCCGTCCCGCAGGACCTCAAGCCGCACCGCATGGCTCTCGCCGTCGATTTCGAGCGCCAATGGCACGACCGCCGGCTCGTTGAGACGCCACCCGTCGGTCCGGCGCCAGGGGGAGCCCGGCTCGGCCGATGATACGGCATCGCCCCGCCCCGCCTCCTCGCGGCGGCAAAGAACGGCCAAGGCGATCAGCGCCAATGACGGCGTATCGACGGGAGCGCTTTCCGGCACCAGGACCGCCGCGTGCTCCTCGATGAAGCCGGTATGGACATCTCCGGCCGCAAAGGACGGATGTCCTGCGAGACGAGCAAGAAACGGCTGATTGGTCACCAGGCCGCCGACCTCGGTTTCCGCCAGCGCCGCCGAGAGCCGGCCCAGCGCCTCGTCCCGGTTGCGCCCGTGAACGATCAGCTTTGCAATCATCGGGTCATAATGGATCGAAACCGTATCACCGGCCCGCACCCCGGTATCGACCCGCGCCGGCGGTTCCGGAAACCGGAGATGGCCGATCCGTCCGGTGCGCGGTCGGAACTCCACTGGATCCTCCGCGTAGAGACGCGCCTCGAAGGCATGGCCCGATGCCTGGATATCATCCTGGGTCAGCGGCAATGCCGCGCCGTCCGCGACCCTGAGTTGCCATTCGACCAGGTCGAGACCGGTGATCAGCTCGGTCACCGGATGTTCGACCTGCAACCGGGTGTTCATTTCCATGAAATAGAAGCCGGTCGCGTCCATGATGAATTCGACCGTGCCGGCTCCGACATAGCCGATCGCCTTGGCGGCGGCCACCGCCGCCTCGCCCATGGCGGCCCGGACGTCGGGATCGAGACCGGGCGCCGGCGCCTCCTCCAGCACCTTCTGATGGCGGCGCTGGACCGAGCAATCCCGCTCGAACAAATGGACCGCGTTGCCATGGCTGTCGGCGAATACCTGCATCTCGATATGACGCGGACGCTTCAGGTATTTCTCAATCAGCAGCCGGTCGTCGCCGAAAGCTCCCGCCGATTCGCGCTTGGCTGCGGTGATGGCCGCTTCCAGCCCGTCCGGGCTTTCCACCACCCGCATGCCCCGGCCGCCGCCGCCGGCGCTCGCCTTCAGGAGCACGGGATAGCCGATCCGGGCCGCCGCCGACGCCAGTGTTTCGAGATCCTGCTCAGCGCCGTGATAGCCGGGAACCAGTGGCACGCCCGCCGCCTCCATCAGGGCCTTGGCGCCGGCCTTGGACCCCATCGCCTCGATCGCGCTTGCCGGCGGGCCGACGAACGTGATGCCGGCATCGGCGCAGGCCTGAGCGAAACCCGCGTTCTCCGACAGGAACCCATAGCCCGGATGAATTGCCTCGGCCCCCGTGGCGCGCGCCGCTTCGATGATCCTGTCGCCCCGAAGGTACGACTCGGAAGACGGCGCCGGTCCGATCGGGACCGCGGCATCACAACTCTCCACATGCAAGGCGCCCGCATCGGCCTCGGAATAGACCGCGACCGTGCGGATTCCCATCGACCGGGCGGTACGGGCGACCCGGCAGGCGATTTCGCCCCGGTTCGCGATGAGCAGTGTTTTCATCATGCTCCGTGATTACCAGCCGCCGCGACGCCGCGCCAGTGCTTGAATCATTCTTCGCGCCGTGATCGCCGAACCGCCCCGAAACGGCGAATACCCCCGGCGCAAGTCGTCCGGACATTCCGGCCTCACCCTAAAGGGGGATTGCCTTACGCGGCTCAGGAAACCACGTTAGGGGGCAACGAGGTCTTGAGACGGGCCGGCAAGAGGGAGCACACCATGCGCATCGGGGTACCAAAGGAAATCAAGAACCACGAATATCGTGTCGGACTGGTCCCGGCGGGCGTGCGGGAATTGGTCCACCACGGCCACGAGGTGCTGGTGGAAACTCATGCCGGCTTCGGCATCGGCCTCGACGATGACGCCTATATCGCCGCCGGCGCCAAAATCGCGCCGGATGCCGACGCGGTTTTTGGAGAGGCCGAGATGGTGGTCAAGGTGAAGGAACCGCAGGCTCCGGAAATCGCCCGGCTGCGTGAGAACCAGATCCTGTTCACCTATCTCCACCTGGCGCCGGATCTGCCGCAGACCAAGGGCCTAGCGGATAGTGGCTGCACAGCCATCGCCTACGAGACGGTGACCGACGCACGGGGCGGGCTGCCGTTGCTGGCGCCGATGAGCGAGGTGGCGGGCCGGATGTCGATCCAGGCGGGCGCGCATTGCCTCGAGAAGGCGCAGGGCGGTTGCGGCGTTCTGCTCGGCGGCGTGCCCGGCGTCGCGTCCGGCAAGGTCACCATCCTCGGCGGCGGCGTGGTCGGAACCAATGCCGCGCGCATGGCGATGGGCCTGGAAGCCAAGGTCACGGTGCTGGACCGGTCGCTCAAGCGGTTGAACGAACTCGACATGCAGTTCGGACCGTGGCTCAACACCATCTATTCCACCATCGACGCGGTCGAGGAATATGTGCTGGACGCGGATCTGGTGATCGGCGCGGTGCTGATCCCGGGGGCCGCCGCGCCCAAGCTGGTGACCCGCGAGATGGTGGCGAAGATGCGCCGGGGCTCGGTCCTCGTCGATGTAGCGATCGATCAGGGCGGCTGCTTCGAGACCTCGCGCGCCACCACCCATGCCGACCCGACTTACGAGGTCGACGATGTCGTGCACTATTGTGTCGCGAACATGCCGGGCGGAGTCGCGCGGACCAGCACCTTCGCTCTGAACAATGCAACGCTTCCCTTCACGCTGGCGATCGCCGACAAGGGCTGGCGCGTGGCCCTGGACCAGGATCACCACCTGAGGGCCGGGCTGAACGTGCATGCGGGCGCCGTGACCTACAAGGCGGTGGCCGACGCACACGGCATGGCCTATGTGCCGCCGGAGGAGGCACTACGACTGTAGGCTCAGCTGTTCACTAGGCCGCCATCGACGTTGTAGCATTGGCCGGTGATGTTGCGGGCGCCCGGCGAGGCGAGGAAGACCGCCATGGCGGCGATGTCCTCGGGATCGTTGGCCCGGCCGAGCGGCACGCCCTTGGTAAACTCGGCCATCATCTCATCCTCCGAGATTCCGGCGGCGGCGGCACGGGTCGCGACCAGACCATTGACGATCTCCGTGCGGGTCACCCCCGGGCAGATCGCGTTCACGGTGATGTTGTGCCTAGCAAGCTGCTGGGATGCGGTTTTGGTCAGGCTGATCACCGCGCCCTTGCTGGCGGCATAGGCGGCATTCGAGGTGCCGGCGAAACCTCGGCCCGCGATCGACGCGATGTTGATGATCCGGCCGCCGCCCCGCTCGATCATCCGCCGGGCCGCGCCCTGCAGGCAGAAGAACACGCCCTTGGCGTTGACCCGGTGCATCCAGTCCCAATCCTGTTCCGTCAGGTCCATGATATAGGCGGCCCGCGTGACACCGGCATTGTTCACGATCACGTCCAGACGCCCATAGGCTTCCATCACGCCATCGATCATCTTTTCGATTTCGCCCACATCGCCGACATCCGCCTTCAGCGCCATCGCTTCGACGCCGTGCTGGCGCGCGGTGGCCGCCACGGTTTCAGCCGCCTCGAGATTGATATCGGCGCAGGCGACGTTGCGTCCCGCCTCGGCCATGGCGATGGCCGTCGCCCGCCCGATCCCGCTACCGGCGCCCGTCACCAAAACCGTTTCCCGTTCACTCGCCATGATCCGCGCTCCCGTATAATGTCTCGGTCAAACCTGCGGCCCGGCGCATCGAAGTGCAAGAGCGCCGGGTGTCAAGCAGGTGATAAATGGCCGTTGTATCTCCCTGGAAGGGCCAGACATGGAAAGCTCGATCGTATTCGCCGTTGACGTCACGCAGGATGCCGAGATCGTCTGGCTCGACGCCGCGCAAGCGATCGAACCGGTGCCCGACGGAACCTGGCGCTGGATTCATCTCGACCGGTCCGCCTCCGGCGCCGATGACTTGCTGGAAGCCCTCGGCTTCTCGCCGCTCGCCATCCGCGCCCTCAATACCGAGCAGACACGCCCGAGATCCTGGCACATTGATGATTCGACGATGGTCGTGCTGCGCGGCGTGAACCTGAACCCGGATGTTGATCAGGAACTGATATCGGTCCGGATCGCCGCTCGGGACAATCTAGTGGTCAGCTCGCGCCGCTACCGCATCATGGCGGTGCAGGATCAGCGCGAGGCGCTCGCGGCGGGAGAAGGGCCCCGCAACAGCGCGGAACTCATCCTGGCGATCATTCAGGGCCTGTCGGACCGCCTTTCCACCCGCGAGGACGAGTTGAACGAAGTCTTGGACCGGATGGAGGCGCTTGACACATTGGCTCCCGCCGATCAGCTCGAGTTGCAAGGCCTGCGCCGCCGTCTGAACCTGATGCGCCGCTACCTTCGCCCGCAATACCAGGCGGTGAACGGTTTGCAGCAGCTGGACCCGGAATGGTTCGGCGCGGACCTGCGCCAGCAGCTCGGCGAGCGAAGCAACGAGGTTCTGCGCCTGGTCGAGGATCTGGATCTGATGGAGGAACGCGCCAAGCTGCTCTATCAGCAGGTGCGCGCCGAAAGCGAGGCCAAGCAGGCCCGCAACACCTATATCCTCTCGCTGGTCGCCGCGGTCTTCGTGCCTCTCAGCTTCATCACCGGCCTCTTGGGGATCAATGTCGGCGGCATTCCGGGCGCGGAGGCCTCGGGGGCCTTCACCGTCGTCCTCCTCGCGATGGCTGGGCTCATCGCCGTCGAGGTCGCGATCATGAAAATCCTGAAATGGTTCTGATCCGATAACCGGTCACTTGTCCGGCCGGCCGCCCGGCCACACCGGATCGCCCGCCAGGTCAGGCCAGCCGATCGGCGATTCCGTCGCCGCCCGGTTCTCCTCGACTGATTTCGCCGGATCCCAGCGGCCGGCGATATAGCGATTGCCGTGCATGCCGTCACCCTCCGGCGAGCACAACCAGAGCGCCGGATAGGTCATGTTCGCCGGCTGCACCAGATCAGCGCGGTTAAAGCCGGCGCCGTCGGGCACCATCGGCGTGTCGGCCGGTCCGCCGGGAACCACCACATTGACCATGATGCCGTCCTCGGCGAACTCGGCGGCGTGGCTGGCGCTCATCGCTTCGAAGCCGGATTTCGACGGACCATAAGGTTGGAACTTGCCGCGCAGCATGGTGAAAAAGCTGGTGGTCACATTGATGATCCGCGCCCGTTCGGCCTTGCGCAGATAGCCGATCGACGCCTTGGTCATGTTCCACGGGCCGGTCAGGTTCACCCCGACCATCTTGTTCCAGATTTCGGGAGTCACTTCGTCGATCCCGATCAGCTCGATATGATGGCTTTCGCGTACCGATCCCATGCCGAGGCCGGCATTGTTGATCAATACGGTCACGCCGCCGAACCGATCCGCCACCCGATCGACCGCGGCCTGACAGCCGGCGAAATCCGAGATATCCACCGTCTCGGTCATCAGCCTGTCCTCATTGACGCCCCGGTGCTCCTCCCGCAACGCCGCAAGCCCTTCCTCGGTCACGTCAAAGGCCGCGACCCTCGCACCCGCATCAAGGAACGCCTTGGTGAACGCGCGTCCGAAACCGCCGGCGCCGCCGGTAACGATCACCACTTTCCCGCTCATGTCGGCCATGGTCGAACCCCCGCCAATTCAAAGTCGTGCCGCGCAGTATAGAACCCCGTCCCTACCCGTGCCCCCTGTCTTCACGTTCCCGTCACCCTCCATCAAGGTTGAGATCGCGGAACAAGCGCCATTTCCCCCGGTCACCGGACTGCTACAATTCCACCGGACATCATGGCGGAAACGGCAATGGCCCGGAAAACCTGTCTCGTCACCGGAGTCGGCTGGGGAACTGGCGCGGCGATCACCCGCAAGTTCGCCGCCGAGGGCTATGCGGTGGCGATGCTGGCGCGGCGGGCCGACCGATTGGCGACCCTGGAAGCCGAAATCGACGGCGCGCGCGCCTATCCCTGCGATGTGACGGACAGCGAGGCGCTGGCGAAAACGGTCGCGGCGGTGACCTCCGATTTAGGAGCGCCGTCCATCGTGGTCCATAACGCGGTCGGCGGCGCCTGGGGCAATTTTCTGGAAGTCGATCCGGCCGCCCTGGAAGCGAATTTCCAAGTCAACACGATGGCGCTTCTGCATCTCGCCCGGCTGACCGCGCCGGCGATGATCGAGGCCGGCGGCGGCGCCCTCATCTGCACCGGCAATACCGCCGCGCATCGGGGACGCGGCGCCTATGCCGGCTTCGCCCCCTCCAAGGCGGCCCAGCGCATCCTGGCGGAATCCATCGCTCGGGACGCCGGTCCCAAGGGCATCCATGTCGCCTATGTGACCATCGACGCGGTGATTGATCTACGCTGGACCCGCAAGCGCCAGCCGGACAAGCCCGACGACTATTTCATCAAGCCCGAGGAAATCGCCGGCGAAGTCTATCACATCGCCCATCAGCCGAAGGGCGCCTGGAGTTTCAACGTCGAAATTCGCCCGCATGGCGAGATTTGGTAGGCGGTGGTGCTGGACGATACACAAATCGAAAAAGCCGCACGGCTTATCTGGAAGTGCTGGCTGGACGGCGAGGTGATCCCTGCCCTACCCGAGGATCTGCGGCCGTCGGACAGGATCGAGGCCTATGCCATTCAAGCGCACTTCGAAGCGATGAGCGGGGTGCCGATCCGGGGTTGGAAGATCGCCGCCACCAGCGAAGCCGGGCAAAAGCATATCGGCGTCGACGGGCCGATCGCCGGACGGCTGCTAGCGGAGCATGTGTTCGAGGATGGCGCGACCCTGCGCTTCGGGCACAACCGGATGGCGGTCGCGGAACCGGAATTCGCCTTTCGCATGGCCCGCGACCTGCCGCCCCGCGAAGATGACTACCGGGTTGAGGAGGTATTGGCCGCCGTCGCGTCCCTGCACCCGGCGATCGAGATCCCGGACTCCCGGTTCAAACCGTTCGAAAGAGCCGGCGCCGCGCAACTGATCGCGGACAATGCCTGCACCCACGATTTCGTGCTTGGCGCCGAAATGCCGGAGATCTGGCGCGATATCGATCTGGTGACGCACAAGGTAACGGCCACCGTCGCGGGCAAGATCAGTCATGACGGGATTGGGGCGAACGTCCTTGGCGATCCTCGGGTCGCACTTACCTGGATCGCAAACGAGCTTTCCCGCTTCGGCATGACCCTGGCGGCGGGTCAGGTCGTGACGACCGGGACTTGCGCGGTGCCCCTGCCGGTTGCCGCAGGAGACCGTGTCGAGGTGGATTTCGGACCACTCGGCCGGATCGCCGCTCAATTCGCCCCGACCGGCTGATCGCACGGCCAGGACCGGTGAATTTTGAGCGTGTGATATATTACATGATACATAGTTCTGATGCCCGTGTCCGGCCATCTATCAACGCATTTTGTTGACCGCTACCCTCAATGCCCGGCGGGCTGCCGCGACGGTTTTCGTGAACTTTTCAAGCTCGCCCTTGTCTGTGGCACCCAAGAACGCGTGCCACGCAACAAGAGGAGGAACGCATGTCTGGGAAAGTCTACAGAATGACCCAGGTCGTCGGGACGTCCAGTGAGTCCGTCGGCGAGGCCATCCGCACCGCGATCAAGACAGCATCGAATCCATCCGGCATCTCGACTGGTTCGAGGTCGAGCAGATTCGGGGCAATATCAACGGTGGCGATGTCACTGAATTCCAGGTGACCTTGAAGATCGGCTTCCGGTACGACAGCGCCTGAACAGTTACGCCGCGGCCGGTCCGAACCAGCCGATCAGCTTGTGCCGCGGGTGGTGAACTCCATCCCGGCCTTGGTCCCGACCCAAAGATCCGCCTTGGCCTTGCGCAGGCTGATCAGCAATTCGCCGACCGCGACATCCACCCAGTCCCCCCGCAGGCGGACGACCTTTCCAGGCATGGTCTTGTCGGTGTCGGTGCAGGTCACGGTAACCTTGTCGTCGAGACGCATGGTGGTTTCCTGTTGAAGGCCGGCAACGGGCGCCCCCTCGCTCAAAGGGGCCGGGACGCTTTTACCTGATTCCGTTCGCATCCGGGGCGAAAAATCGCCTCTCCTCTAGCGCTCCAGCTTTTCGGCGGCCCGGATGGTCGCGTTGAAGGGGAGCAGTATCGACTGATGCCGGTTGGTGAAGGCGCGCGCCGGCTCCAGCAACGCCAGATCCGCCCAATCACCCTGCGGCGGCGGCCCGCCCTTCTTGAGCATGTCGCGCATCAGATCACGCACCCGGCGCACCTCATCAAGCGTCTTGCCGACGACGATCCTGGCGAAGATCGAGGAGGAAGCGCTGCCCAGCGCACAGGCTTCCACATCCTGGCCATAATCGGTGATCACGCCGTCCCGCAACTTGATATCCACCGTGACCTCGCTGCCGCAGGACCGGGAAACCACCGTGGCGCTCGCATCGGCGTCGGCGAGGCGTTGGTTTCGCGCGATGTCGCCGGCAAAGGCCAGCAGGCGTTCCTGATAGACGTCATCGAGCGCGGTCATGGCATCATCGCCCTCTCAGCCCATCTCCTCGAGCGCGAGAGTGGCCCGGTGCTTGATCGCCTTCACCATCGCGCCAAGGCCGTTCTTGCGGGTCGGCGACAGATGGGTTTCGAGCCCGATCTCGGCGATGAAATCCGGTTCCGTTTCGAGAATTTCCCGCGGCGTCCGGTTCGAATAGATCCGCAGCAGCACGGCCACCAGACCCGAGACGATCGCCGCATCGCTGATGGCGCGGAAGATCAGCCGGTCACCGCTCGCCTCGCCGACGAACCAGACTTGGCTCTGGCATCCCTTCAGCTTGAATTCGTCGCGGATGTATTCCTGCGGCATCTCGGGCAGCTTGCGGCCAAGATCGATCAGATACTGATAGCGGTCCATCCAGTCGTCGAAGAAGCTGAATTCGGCGATCAGATCGTCCTGCTCCTCGCTGATAGACGTTTCAGGCGGCGCCGTTTCGGTTGTGGAAGCCATGACATCCCGGTGATTGAGTTCAGTTGGTTCGCCCGAGCGGCGCAATCAGATCATGGACCATCTCACCGCCAATCAGAACGCCGCGCCGCGGGCCGCGACTGGCCAGAGCGTCTCCACCACCCCACCACGGACACCGACATACCAGTCGTGCAGGTTGACCGTCGGGTCACAGTGGCTGGGGATCAGCCGCAGCTTGTCGCCGAGCTTAATCTGGGGAGCGTTCGCCCCAAGCACCAGGGTTCCGTGCTCATCGGACGCTCCGGAATAAGTCACGTCCGGCAGATCCGCGATCCTCGGCAGGCCCGAGTCGATTGACGCCGCCTTGTGTCCGGCATCCAGAACCGCGCGGTCCTTGGTCGGATGGCTCATCACCGTAGCCAGAACGAACAGGCTTTGCCGAAAGGTGTCGAAATAGTCCCCACCCTCACCGAGATTGAGCGCGTAATCGGCATCCATGAAGCAATAGGACCCGGCCTGGAGCTCGTTCCAAATTCCGGAACCGGCCTCGAACTGGAAGGTTCCGGTCCCGGCCCCGGTCACAAGGCGGCAGGCGAGGCCAGCCTGGGAGAGCTTGTCCACCGTGTCCTTGACCAGTGCGCCCGCCTTGTCGATCGCCACTTTGCGCTCGCCATGGCCGCGGATGTGCTGAGCCCTGCCCTGATAGGCCTGCAAGCCGCCGAAGGAAAGGTTCGAGGCGGCATCGATCTTCTTGGCGAGATCGACCGCCGCCTTGCCGGGCAGAACCCCGCACCGGCCGGCGCCGATATCGATCTCGACCAGAACTTCGATCTTCGAGCCGAACCGCTTGGCGGCGTCGTTGATGTCCTCGACATTGCCGGCATCGTCGACGCAGACCCCGACCCGCGCCTGGCGCGCCAGGGCGGCGAGACGGTCCAGCTTGCGTCGGCCCACGATCTGATTCGAGACCAGGACGTCCTGGATCCCGCCGGCGACCAGGACTTCCGCCTCACCCACCTTCTGGCAACACTGCCCCACCGCGCCAGCGGCGATCTGGCGCCGGGCCACGTCGGGCGACTTGTGGGTCTTGGCGTGCGGGCGGTGATTGACACCGAAGGACGCGACCATCTTCGCCATCAGGGCGACGTTGTTCTCGAAGGCGTCGAGGTCAACCAGAAGGGCCGGCGTATCCACATCCTCCAACGCCATGCCGATTTCCGCGGGGGGCCGTATGGTCATCGAGTCATCTCCATCATTCGTGCCCGAAGGCCTCCAATACACGGTCGGCGGCGAGGCCCGGCGTCATTTGGTCCCCGGCCACGGCGCTTTCCAACTCCGTCACGATCTTCGCGATCGCGGGATCGCGTTCGAGGCTCAGCATAAGCCGGTCGCGGATTGTCGACCACATCCAACGTACCCGCTGCTCGCGGCGCTTGGCGTCGAACTCTCCTGATGCGGTGAGCGCCGTCCGATGCTCGCGGATCTGATCCCAGATCTCGCCGAGCCCGTCACCGGTGAGGGCACTGCAGGTCATGACCGGCGGACGCCAGTTCGGACTGGCCGGCGTGATTATCTCAAGCGCCCGGCGGTAATCCGCCGCCGCCCGGCGCGCCGGAACCGCCCTGTCGCCATCGGCCTTGTTGACCGCGATCATATCGGCGATCTCGAGGATACCCTTCTTGATGCCCTGAAGCTCGTCGCCCGCGCCGGGCAGCATCAGGGCGAGGAAAAAGTCGACCATGTCGGCGACGGTCGTCTCGGATTGCCCGACACCGACGGTTTCGACCAGCACCACGTCGAAGCCCGCGGCCTCGCAGATGATCATGCTCTCCCGGGTCGCCCTCGCAACGCCGCCCAAGGTGCCCGAGGTCGGCGACGGGCGGATGAAGGCTCCGGGATCGCGTCCCAACTCCTGCATCCGCGTCTTGTCGCCGAGGATGGAGCCGCCGGTCCGGGAACTGGTGGGGTCGACCGCCAGCACCGCGATCCTGTGCCCGCTCGCCGTCAGCCTGCGCCCAAACGCCTCGATGAAGCTGCTCTTGCCGACCCCCGGCACGCCGGTGATGCCGACGCGGATCGCCTTGCCGGAATGCGGCAGCAGCGCGTTCAGCACCGCATCCGCCATCTCGCGGTGTCTCGGATGCCGGCTCTCGACCAGGGTGATCGCGCGCGCCAACAGGGCCAGATCACCGGAAAGCACGCCGTCAATGAAGTCCTCGGCAGTCTTAGGGCTTGGACGTGTGCTCATCTGTGATGCAACTCGTTCACCTTATTGGGCGCCGTCCCCGCGAAAGCGGGAGCGTCAATGTTCACGCGACGACGGCATCAATAACCCCGCATCCGCGAGGATGGTTGCTTGATGCTAACCGTCATGCCCCAGCGCCGCGCCCAGTTTCGCCAGCAGATCGCGGGCCGCGTCGGCGATGACGGTGCCGGGTGGGAAAATCGCCGCCGCGCCGGCTTTGTAGAGCGCGTCGAAATCCTGGGGCGGGACCACCCCGCCGACGACGATCATGATGTCCTCGCGGCCCAGCCTGGCTAGGTGATCGCGCAATTCCGGCACCAGGGTCAGGTGACCCGCGGCAAGCGAGCTCGCGCCGATGATATGCACATCATTCTCGACCGCCTGGCGTGCGGCTTCCTCGGGTGTCTGAAAGAGCGGTCCGATATCGACATCGAAACCGAGATCGGCGAAGGCGCTGGCGATGACCTTCTGACCGCGGTCATGACCGTCCTGGCCCATCTTGGCGATCAGAATGCGCGGCCGCCGCCCCTCCGCGGCCTCGAACGCCTGCACCAGCTCCAGGACCTTGGCCGCGGCGCCGCTTTCGGTCCCCAACTCACCGCCATAGACCCCTGACACGGTTTTCGTCTCCGCCACATGCCGGCCCCAGATTTTTTCCAGGGCATCGGAAATTTCACCCACCGTCGCCTTGGCCCGCGCCGCCTCGACGCCGAGGGCCAGCAGATTGCCTTTGCCGGTCCGGGCCGCCTCGGTCAGGGCATTGAGCGCCGCCTCGACCGCCGCCGGATCGCGCTCGGCCCGGAGCCGCGCCAGCTTGTCAAGCTGCTGACGTCGGACCGATGCGTTGTCGACCTTGAGAACCTCGATCGTTTCCGGGTTTTCCGGACGGTGGCGGTTTACGCCGACGATGGTTTGGCGCCCGGAATCGATGCGTGCCTGGGTGCGCGCCGCCGCCTCCTCGATGCGCATCTTCGGGATGCCGGCCTCGATCGCCTTGGCCATGCCGCCGAAGCCCTGCACCTCCTCGATATGCGCCAGCGCCCTGGCGGCAAGATCGTGGGTCAGACGCTCGACATAGTAGCTGCCGCCCCAGGGGTCGATGACGTCGCAGGTGCCGGTTTCCTGCTGGATCAGAAGCTGGGTATTGCGGGCGATCCGCGCGCTGAAATCGGTCGGCAGGGCCAGCGCCTCGTCCAGCGCGTTGGTGTGCAGCGACTGGGTATGGCCGTGGGTGGCGGCGAGCGCCTCGACACAGGTGCGGGTGACGTTGTTGAAGACATCCTGGGCGGTCAGGCTCCATCCGCTGGTCTGACAATGGGTGCGCAGGGAGAGCGAGCGCGGGTCCTTGGCGCCAAGATCCTTCATCAGTCGGGCCCAGATCAGCCGCGCGGCCCGCATCTTGGCGACCTCCATGAAGAAATTCATGCCGATTGCCCAGAAGAACGACAGCCGCGGCGCGAAGGAATCGATATCCATTCCCGCCGCCATCCCCGCACGGACATATTCGACGCCGTCGGCGATGGTGTAGGCGAGCTCCAGATCCGCCGTCGCGCCGGCTTCCTGCATGTGATAGCCGGAGA
>JAYOEU010000107.1:2926-15478 GCA_038116915.1 Alphaproteobacteria bacterium | reverse complement strand
AGTTTGAGGAGATCAATGTGATGGACCGTTCCGAGATTCTCGGCGCCATGAGTACTCGGTGCGGGACCGCGATCCCGGGAGGAAAACGGGCTAAGGGGCAGTCAATAAAGTTCGTCTTGCAAGCTCGACCCTGCTAAACCAAACTCGGTATGCGCGGTTGCCATGAACGTCCTGAATTCGAGAGATCAACCGTACGAGTTCCGATAAATCCAGACCTGCGAGACAGACATGAGCTTGTATACCGATTACTTGGCGGAAATTGAGGACCGGAAACGGCAGGACCTGCACCCGAAGCCAATTGAGGATGGGGGCCTCGTTGCGGAGCTGATCGCGCGGATCAAGGATGTCGGCAACGAGCACCGCGAAGCGGCCCTTCATTTCTTCATTTACAATACCTTGCCCGGCACGACGAGCGCGGCGGGGGTAAAGGCACGGTTCCTAGAAGAGATCATTCGCGGTCAAGCCGTGGTTAAGGAGATCACGCCCAAGTTTGCGTTCGAACTGCTCTCCCACATGAAGGGTGGGCCATCCGTCGAGGTTCTCCTCAATCTGGCGCTCGGCAACGATGCAAACATCGCGAAAGAGGCCGCCGAGGTCCTCAAAACGCAGGTGTTCCTGTACGAGGCGGATACCAACAGGCTGGAGGCGGCCTACAAGGCGGGGAACGCCGTGGCCGCCGATATCCTCAAAAGCTACGCGGACGCGGAATTTTTCACGAGGCTGCCGGAGATCGAGGAAGAGATCAAAGTGGTGACCTACGTCGCGGCGGAAGGGGATATCTCCACCGACTTGATGTCACCTGGAGCGGAAGCGCATTCGCGCGCTGACCGTGAACTCCATGGCAAGAGCTTTATCTCGCGCAAGGCCCAGCAGGAGATCGAGGCGCTGAAAATTCAACATCCCGGTAAGCGCATGATGATGGTTGCCGAAAAAGGCACCATGGGAGTGGGCTCGTCCCGGATGTCCGGCATCAATAACGTCGCGCTGTGGATGGGGGAGCAGGCCAGCCCCTATGTGCCCTTTGTGAATATCGCTCCGATCGTGGCCGGCACCAACGGCATCTCGCCGATTTTTCAAACCACCGTCGGCGTCACCGGTGGCATTGGTATCGACCTTAAGAATTGGGTCAAGAAAGTCGATCAGGACGGCAAGGTCATGATCAACAATGACGGAAGCCCGATCCTCGAGGAGAAATACTCGGTCGCCACGGGCACGGTCCTGACCATCAATACCAAGACGCGAAAACTCATGAACGAGGATGGCTCGGAGGAATTCGCGAACCTCGCCTCCTCCTTCTCACCGCAGTCGGTTGAGTTCATGAAGGCCGGTGGCTCATACGCGCTGGACTTCGGGAAGAAGTTACAGATCTTCGCCGCCGAAACCCTCGGCGTCCAACCCAAGCCGGTTTTCGCGCCGCCGAAGGTGGTGTCCCATCCGGGCCAGGGCCTGACCGCGGTAGAGAAGATCTTCAATGCCAACGCCGTCGGGGTTCCCGCCGGAACCGTGCTGCACGCCGGATCCGACGCGATGGTGAAGGTGAATATCGTTGGCTCCCAGGACACGACCGGCCCGATGACGGTCCAGGAACTGGAGGCCATGGCCGCCACTCGTATTTCCCCGATCCTCGACGGCGCCTACCAGTCCGGATGTCACACTGCGTCCGTCTGGGACAGGAAGGCCCAGGCCAATACGCCCAAGCTCATGGCTTTCATGAATAATTTCGGCCTCGTGACGGGTCGCGATCCCAAAGGCAAGTATCACGCCATGACGGACGTGATTCACAAGGTGCTGAACGACATCACGGTCGACGATCGAGCGATCATTATCGGCGGTGACTCGCACACAAGGATGTCCAAAGGCGTCGCGTTCGGCGCGGATTCGGGCACGGTCGCCCTGGCCCTGGCCCTGGGGCAGGCAAGCATCCCCGTGCCCCAATCCGTCAAGGTGACCTTCGTGGGCAAGATGGGCGACCACATGGATTTCCGTGATGTCGTGCATGCGACCCAGGCCCAGATGCTGGCCCAATTTAATGGAGAAAATGTCTTTCAAGGCCGGATCATAGAAGTGCACATCGGGACGCTTCTTGCGGATCAGGCTTTCACCTTCACGGATTGGACCGCCGAGATGAAAGCCAAGGCGTCAATCTGCATTTCCAATGACGAGACACTGATCCAATCCCTCGAGATCGCGAAGGCCCGCATACAGGTTATGATCGACAAGGGAATGGAAATCCCCTCCGCTATGCTTCAAGGCCTGATCGACAAGGCGGATGAACGGATCGCGGGGATCAAATCCGGCGAGCAACCGGCGCTGAAGCCTGATGACAACGCCAAATACTTCGCCGAGGTTGTTGTCGATCTGGACGCAATCAACGAGCCGATGATTGCCGACCCCGACGTCAACAATATCGATGTGGCCAAACGCTATACCCATGACACCATTCGACCCATCTCTTACTACGGGGCCGAGAAACACGTTGACCTTGGATTTGTCGGATCATGCATGGTGCACAAGGGCGATATGAAAATCATCGCTCAGATGTTCCGCAATATCGAGAGGGCCAAGGGCAAGGTGGAGTTCAAGGCGCCGCTCGTGGTCGCGCCGCCGACCTACAACATTGTTGACGAGCTGAAGTCCGAAGGCGACTGGGATATTCTTAAAAAATATGCCGGTTTCGAGTTCGACGACACCGCTCCCAAGACAGAGGCGCGGACGGCGTACGAGAACATCCTTTATCTGGAGCGTCCGGGTTGCAATCTCTGCATGGGCAACCAGGAAAAGGCGGCCAAGGGGGATACTGTGATGGCCACCTCCACGCGGCTGTTCCAGGGGCGTGTCGTGGCAGACTCAAACGAAAAAAAGGGCGAATCTCTGCTGGCTTCCACACCGGTTGTGGTGCTCTCAACGATCCTTGGGCGTACTCCGAGCATTGAGGAATACAAAGCAGCTGTAGACGGCATCAATCTAACCAAGTTCGCTCCACCAACTGCCTAAGCGTTGTGGTCTGATTTTTGACCCGTAGGCATCATTGACACGGTGGCTGACGCTGGCTGCATGTGACCCTTGGCCGACGATCGAAATCCTTGGGTTTGCGGTCAGCAAGCTTATGGCTTGTGCAACTGTTCGCTCGATAATCTGCTATGCTGGCAGCTTCTGACCTGCCCGCGGTACCCCCTCACTGATGGTGAGAGTCCCGGTGGATCAACATCGTATCCGCTGCTCGATGGTATGGGGCGTTCGGCGGAGCTGTTTGATTTTGCGTAAGGGGATTTGCGGTGAGACCGGAAGGCCGACTTGACACCGACTCGCTCTATTTTGAATACCCGCATTTTGATGCGCCCGACCGCGCTCGGCGGGAGACGGAAACGGCCGCGGCCGTCGCCATCGTCGGGGCGGGGCCTGTCGGCATGACGGCGGCGCTTGCCCTTGCCAGGGAAGGCGTCCGCTCGGTGCTCTTCGATGCCAAGGACACGTTCAATGACGGTAGCCGGGCGATCTGCATCGCGCGGCCCAGCTACTACATCCTCGAACAACTCGGAGCGGTGGCGCCCTTCTTGGAGAAGGCGCTTGGCTGGACCACCGGACGGTCATTCTATCGCGGCCGCAAAATTCTCGAATTTCAGATGCCGGATAGCCCGGATGAGAAATACCGGCCGATGTATAACCTGCAGCAGCAGTATATCGAGCAGTTCCTTTGGCAAGCGGTCGAGGCCAGCGGCTTGATCGAGACGCGTTGGCAAAGTGAGATCATCGGTGTCGAGGACAGCGGCGGCGAGGTGCTCCTGACCGTAAGGGACCCTACCGGTGATTACAGTTTTGGGGCATCGTGGGTACTGGCCTGCGATGGTGCCCGCAGTCCGATCCGGACACTTCGCGGACACAGGCTGAAAGGGGAGAACTTCGAAGGCCGCTACGTGATCGCGGATATCCGGATGCAGCACGATTACCCGACGATCCGGCGCGCGCTGTTCGACCCGGCCTGCCGGCCCGGCGGCACGGTTCTGATCCACAAGCAACCTGATGACATCTGGCGCATCGACTACCAACTGGAGCAGCATGAAGGCACCGAGGACGCGATCCGCGAGGAAACGGTGCGCCGAAGTGTCGCCTTGGTTCTCAAGGATCTCGATTTTGACGGGGAGTGGGAACTGGAATGGTGGAGCGTTTATTCCGCCAACACCCTGGCGATGGATGACTATCGGGACGGACGCATTTTCTTTGCCGGGGACAGCGCGCATATCGTGCCGATCTTTGGTGTGCGCGGACTGAACAATGGCCTTGCCGACGCGGCCAATATCGGCTGGAAGCTCGGCTGGGTTCTGAACGGCGGGGCCGGCGAGGCGCTGCTCGACAGCTACACGCCGGAACGCCGAGGCGCGACATTGGATGTTTTCGCGAACGCCTCGAAGAGCGCGCGTTTCATGACCCCGAACTCGCATGGCTGGAAACTGATGCGCGATGCGGCCTTGTCTCTCGCGCTGACCAAGCCCTTTGCCGGAGAACTGGCCAATCCGCGCCAAATGACCGCTTTCACCTACAGTGAGAGCCCCGCCGTGTTGCCCGATGACCCGGCATTTTCCGGCGGACCCGGTGTTGGAGCGTTCATGCCCGAAATTAAGCTGAACAGCGGCTATCTGTCCGACCGACTGGGCAAGGGGTTCACCGTCCTCTGTTTCGGCGCGTCGATGGTGGAGCAGATTTCAGCCCTCGGCTTGGGCGAAACCGGCCTCGTCGTCGTCGTCCTGCCCCAGCCTTCGGCTGTCTCCGACAGGCTCGCGGCCGGTCCGGGCTCGGCCTATCTCATCCGGCCGGATATGCATATCGCCGGGCGCTGGTTTGATGCGACCGCGGCACGTGTGATCGAAGGGTATCATCGGGTCGTCTTCAAGAAGCGAGCATCGCAATGAACAAGCAGGATCTGGAAACCGTGTACGCCGCTCTCGCCGCGAAAATCGACGCTGTCGGTGACGCGCAAAGCGAGCTTTTTCTCGCGAAACTCGCACTGCTCCTCGCGCACAGAATCGGAAATGCCGAGGATGTCGAGACGTGCATCGATGAGGCGGCCGCATCGTTGATTGCCTGAAATGCCGGACATTACCATGTCGCTCATGTTCGAGACCCACGTCAGGGCGGCGACACTGGTTGTGGAATAGATCTGGAATCAAAATTTGACGGAAAGCTGGGTAGGAATTGAAGCTCTACACCTATTGGCGGTCCACCACGTCCTATCGTGTCCGGATTGCGTTGAACATCAAGAGGATCGCCGTCACGGCGCTCTCGGTGAATCTCCCCGCCGGAGAGCAGAATGCACCCGACTATGTGGGACTGAACCCCGCGCAAGGGGTACCGACACTTGTCTTGGACGACGGCACGGTACTGACCCAGTCCATGGCGATCCTCGACTGGCTGGAAGAGACCTTTCCCGATCCCGCGTTGCTGCCCAAGGATCCGATTGGCCGGGCGCGGGTTCGGGCGGCGGCGCTGGTCATTGCCACCGACATTCACCCCGTCAACAATCTGCGCGTGGTCGGAAAGCTGAAATCCATGGGGCACGACCAGAACGAGGCGACCGCCTGGATGAACGACTGGATGACGCGTGGTTTGGCCGCCTTTTCCAAGCTCATCTCGCCCGACGCGCCGTTTTGCTTTGGCGATGTCCCTGGACTGGCGGATCTTTGCCTCGTCCCGCAATTGTACAACGCCCATCGCTGGGGCTGCGATCTTGGGCCGTTCGCGCGCTTGACCGGGATCGAGGCGCGGTGTCTCGCGCTTCAAGCCTTTGACGCCGCGCGACCTGAAAATCAATCCGACGCCGTGTGAGGGAGCATCACACCATGACAGATCTCCTCCGATCCTGGGTGGAATCCGCCAATGACCCCGAGAGCCCGTTTCCGCTCAACAACCTGCCGTTCGGGGTGTTCTCGTCGGGCGATGCGGCGCGGTGTTGCACGGCAATCGGCGACCATGTTCTGGACCTTTCCGCACTGCAATCCGCCGGTCTCCTTCCCGATTGCGGATTTGATCAGCCCGCGCTCAACACGTTCATGGCCATGGGAAAGACCGCTTGGGACGATGTCCGCCGGAAGCTGACGGACCTGCTTCGCGCGGGAAACGAGACAGGGAATGTGCGCGCCGCCCTGGTCGATGCCGAACGGGTCCGCCTGCATCTTCCGTTCAACGTGACCGAATACACCGATTTTTATGCCGGACGGCAGCACGCCTTCAATGTCGGGTCCATGTTCCGCGGTCCCGAGAATGCCTTGCCGCCAAATTGGCTGCACATTCCGATCGGATACAACGGCCGGGCCTCAAGCGTCGTGGTGTCCGGTACCGGGTTTCACCGCCCCATGGGCCAGACGAAAGCGCCGGATGCCGATATGCCGGTTTTCGGCCCATGCAAACGCCTGGACATCGAGCTTGAGATTGGCGCGGTGGTGGGCATTCCCTCCGGGATGGGCAAGCCGGTCAGTGTCGATACGGCGGATGACATGATCTTCGGGTATGTCCTGCTGAATGACTGGTCGGCGCGGGACATCCAGGTCTGGGAATACCAGCCGCTCGGTCCGTTCCAGTCGAAAGCGTTTGCCACGACGATCAGCCCCTGGGTTGTCACCAAGGCGGCGCTTGAGCCGTTTCGGTGCGCGACGCCTCCGCGCGAAAGGGAACTGCTGCCCCACATTCGGGACACCGGGCCGATGCTTTATGACATAGAGTTGGCTGTCAGCATGACCGCCAAGGATGGAAAGCCGACGGTCATCAGCAAAACCAATTTCCGGCACATGTACTACTCCTCCGCTCAGCAACTCGCGCATCACGCGTCATCGGGCTGTCCAATGCGCACCGGGGATCTGTTGGGCTCGGGTACGATTTCCGGACCGCAGGAGGGGTCATTCGGCTCACTTCTGGAGCTGACGTGGAATGGCAAACAGCCGCTGACGCTCGATTGCGGGCGAACACGCACGTTCGTCGAAGATGGGGATACGCTCGCCTTGCACGGTCATGCCCAGGGGCAGGGGTATCGTATCGGGTTCGGCCCTTGCGAAGGCACGGTCCTTCCCGCAGCCGTTTGACGAGCGCCGATCAGCCTGTAGCCCATCAATAGCGACCGTTTGTGGGCGCGGACTTGAGAATCAATCCCCTTCGCCGTTGAGATACCGTGGAGGAGGGAGCGGAAGGGGTACGCTCCATATTTATCATCGCTTGCCTTCTGATGGTGCGCCTCTGGCTATCGGCGGGGATTGACCAGTCTGGTTTGTGTTCGGTCGAGAAGTTCACCGAATTCGGAGCTCTTTAGAAAGGCGAACTCCACTTCGCGGGCTTCGTGCACCGGGTCTCGGGCGCGAAGATCGCGATCCGGTATCCCGGGATGACACATGATCAGCGGGTGGTCGCCAGGGGCGGTGAGCCATGCCTCGAATAGGCGTTCCACGGTATTCCCCTGAAATCGATTGACCCCGTAGAAACCTTTGTTCCTCAGGATGTCGCGCGCGACCGCGGCGCGCTCTATCGGACGGGCGAGAAAGTCTATCAGTAGAGCGTTTGCGGCGGCCTCGCCCAAGCGCAGGAGCGCCGGCCGCGGGGCCGTCGGAACCCGCAGCCATGCGCTCCCGGCGTCAAGGCGGGTGCCGAACAGACCCAATACGACATCCCGAACCACCGGTAGGGCATGGATATGGCGATGGCCGTCGATGAAGGCCGGCGGAAAACCGGTGGCGGCTTCAAACCGATCCAGTTGCCGCAGAACCTCGGCTTCCACATCTCGGTGCCGAACGGTTCCGAGATGTGTTGCGGCCAGCAGGGCGGGCAACGAGCCCATTTGTCCGCCGCGCGCGATTGAACAGTCGGCGGCCGGGGTCGGCGCATCGGTCAAGACCAGATGCAGGCCGATATCGATGCGCTCGCGAAATTGGAGCAACGCGGAGGCTTCCTTGAACCAGTCCGGCCAAACGGTCATGCAACTGGTCGCGGAGATGCGCCCGTCTGCGGCCAACTCCCGTATCGCGGCGGAAACGCCGGGCGCCAGGGCGTAGT
Organism: Alphaproteobacteria bacterium; assembly: GCA_038116915.1. Classification (GTDB taxonomy): domain Bacteria; phylum Pseudomonadota; class Alphaproteobacteria; order Thalassobaculales; family Thalassobaculaceae; genus JADHLJ01. The sequence continues at coordinate 7,447 of JAYOEU010000107.1, read as the reverse complement.
CGTCGGCGCAGAGACAGATGGCACGGCGTGTCATCACCGAACTCGATAAAGTAGTTGTTGAGCTTTCAACGCGTTCTATCATAAATGACGCGCGGGGTGTCCATCGCACCCGGTCTCTTGCGTAATTTCAGTCTGAATGCACTCGATTGGGTCAGCAACTGGCAGACCGCCTGCCGCAATGGTGAACGTATCGCCGATGTCCGCGATGATTTCCGTCGTCGTACCCGCCCATAACGAGGTGCGAAGCATCAAGCCGCTGATGGACCGGCTGGAAACGGTATTGCGCGGCTGCGTCGACAGTTTCGAAGTGATCGTCGTCGATGACCGAAGCACGGATGGAACTTTCGGTGAGGTGGTCGGCATGCGTGCGGACCGCCCCTGGATCAAGGCCATCCGGCTGAGCCGGAACTTCGGTAAGGAGATCGCCCTCGTGGCCGGCATGCGCGCCGCGAAAGGCGACGCCATCGTCCAGATCGACGCGGATCTCCAACACCCTCCGGAATTGATCGCGGAGTTTGTCGCCGCCTGGCGTAACGGTGCCCGCGTGGTCTATGGCGCGCGCGACCGAAGCCAGGAGGGCCGTTCGATACGCAATGCGCTGACGCACTGCTTCTATTGGCTGTTCGACCGCGTCGCCGAGGTACGGCTGCTCAAGGGAGGCGGGGATTTTGCCCTGTTTGACAGGCAGGTCGTCGATGTGCTCATCGGTCTTCCGGAGCGCAATCGCTTTGGCAAGGGTCTCTATGCCTGGGTCGGTTTCGAGCCGCTCGCCATTCCCTACCGGGTCGAGGAACGGCGGGACGGGACGTCACGTTGGAGCCCGCTTCGTCTGACCGGTCTTGCGACCGACGCGTTGATCTCGTTCAGCGTCGTCCCATTGCGGGTCTGGTCGTTTATCGGAGCGGTGATCTCCTTTCTCTCCATCGCTTACGGATGCTGGATCGCCGTCGAGACGGTGGTCTGGGGCCGCGACGTGCCCGGCTACCCGTCGCTGATGGTCGGTATCGCCTTACTGGGCGGGGTGCAACTGATCAGCCTCGGAGTCCTGGGCGAATATCTTGGGCAGGTCTATTTGGAAGTTAAACGCCGGCCGCTCTACGTGATCGACCAGAGCGCCGGCATTGATGTGTTGCCCGAGCCCGGCTCCTCCGCCCCGACACCCGTGAAATGACCGGCCAGCGGGGCTATATCTGGTCGCTGGTGATATTCACCCTGTTCGCGGTTCTGGCGTCGTATCCCTGGTGGCTCGACGGGCTGATCGTGCCGTGGGATGCGAAGAACCAGTTCTTCCCGGCGCTTCGATGGCTGGCGGCCTGCTTTGAGGACGGCGGCAATCCGTTCTGGATGCCGGAGATATATGCCGGACGTCCCAGTCTCTCCGACCCGCAGACAATGTTGCTCTCCCCCGGTTATCTGCTCATCGCCGCTCTTGACGCCGAACCGTCCATGCTCGCCGCGGATCTTCTAGTTATCGCTGAATTGGTGTTCGGCGGCATGGCGCTGATCGTTTTGGCCCGATTGCGGCGGATTGAGCCGGCCGCCGGAGTCCTGGCGGCATTGATCTTCGCCTTCGGCGGGTCGGCCATGGCGCGGCTCCAGCATGTCCTTTTGGTTCAGAGCTATGCGTTCCTGCCGATCGTGCTGTTGGCCATTGAGGCGGCCGTCAGGCGCCCATCGCTTGTGCGCGGCATCCTTGCCGGGCTCGCCATCGGATTGCTCGCGATCGGCCGCGACCATGTCGCGTATCTGGGACTGTTTGTCGTTGCCGGATACGCTCTGTCCCGGTGGTCGGACCAGCCGGCGCCACTGGAGTGGTTGCGCCGGGCCGCCCCGGCGCTGCTTGCCGCCATGGCCGTATCCGCGATCGTGGCTCTGCCACCCGTCCTGGCGACGCTCGGCTTTGCCGGAGAAAGCAACCGGCCGGCTTTCGATGTCGCGCGAGGCGGGGCGGCCAGGCTGCCGGTGGGAGCATTGCTGACCCTGCCGGTCGCCGATTTTTTCGGCCAATTGTTTGACATCCAGGCCTATTGGGGCCCGGGCAGCAATACATGGGAGCCGTTTCTTGGCGCTGATACCTCGGTGACGCATCTCTATGCCGGCGGAGTGTCGGTGGTCCTTTTGTTATGGCTTGGGTGCGCCAAGGGGTGGCTGTGGGGTGTGGGAACGCGCTTTGCCGCCGTCGTCATGGTGCTTTCCTTGATCTACGCGGTCGGTAACAGCACACCGGTTTTTGCCGTGTTTCATTCCCTGGTTCCCGGCGTCGATCTGTTTCGCCGGCCGGTCGACGCGACTTTCATCTTCAACCTTGCGGTCGCTCTGGCGGTGCTCACGATGGCGGACCGGTACGTGACGCGAGGCCTCGCAGGGAGGCCGGGGCGATCGGAATGGCTCACCATTCTGTTTCTGATCGCCCTTTACGGCATCGCGGTCGCCGTGGCACGGAACCATGATCGGTTCGAGCAGGCCTCGGGGCCGATTTTCCTTTCAATCGGTTTGATCGTTCTGATCATCGGATTGCTTGCGGCGGGCGGGAGCCGAGGCGAAACCCGCCGCCGTTGGACCCTGTGGGCGCTCGTCGCGATCACAGCCGTCGATCTCGCCCACTTCACCATCGGCAATAAATTGAACGCCCAGGACCCGGCGAAATATGTGGTGCTTGAGCGACCGGATGAGGATGAGCTTGCGCATGCGATCCGCGAGCAGGTCCGCAAGCTCGAGGCGGCCGAGGGGCCGATCAGGGTTGAGTTGCTGGGCTTCGGAGGGGCTTGGCAGAATCTGTCCATGGTCATCGGCGTCGAAGACACGCTCGGCTATAACCCGGTCCGGAATGCCCGTTATGTCTCCGCGACCGGTGCGAAGCAGAACAGCAATGCGCCGCGCCGGAGTTTCGGGGCCCAGATGACCGGATATCGCAGTCCGCTCGCCGATCTGCTCGGGTTGCGGCTGATCATCCTGGGCCTTCCGATGGAGAAAATCGATCCGGCCAGCGCTGCGGCGTTTCCGGCTCCTCAAAGGATCGGGCGGGGTTGGATCTATACCAACCCGAGGGCGGTGCCGCGGGTGGTACTGATCGCGGACGATCATGCCCGGCCCCACGCGCCCGGGCAGACTGAGGGTACCACGGCGCTTCCGGATCTGGATTGGACCACCGATGCGCTCATCGACGGCGCCGTCGCGAGCGACTTGCGGTCTTCCGGCTCGCCGGGACAGGTCCGCATCCGTGATTACCAGGGCGGCCGATTGCGGGTCGATCTCGATGTCAGGCGCCCGTCATGGCTCGTTTTCCATGAGTTGCGGCAGTCCGGCTGGACGGTTGTGGTGGACGGAAAAGCGCGTCCATTGGTTCCCGCCAACGGACTTTTTCAGGCGGTCAAGGTCGCACCCGGAGATACCCATGCCGAGCTGCGCTTCGAGCCGCCTTGGCCGTTCAAGGGCATTCGCCTCGGGAGCGAGGGATGAACTGGACGGCGGAAGTCCGGCGGTTCGTGCGTTTCACCTCGCTTGGCGCGATCGGCACGGTCGCGCACTATGCAGTCCTTGTGGGGGTGGTCGAACTGGCCGGTCTCGACGCGGCCGTGGCATCCGGCATCGGCTTTTTCCTCGGAGCGGTCATCAACTACAGCCTCTCTCGCGCGTTCGTTTTTGACACGGATCGCTCGCATGGCGTCGTTTTCTCCAAATTCCTCCTGGTCGCGCTCGGCGGTTTGCTGATCACGGTGATCGCGATGCATTTGCTGGTCGAGATATTGGGCCTGAACTACCTCATCAGCCAGATACTGATCACCGGAGGTCTGGTGCTTTGGCACTACGTCATGAACCGGATCTGGTCGTTTCGCCGATAGGCGCCGGCCGGCCCGTCTTGTCGGCAGGGCGTCGGAGAAAAGCGGCGGGTGAGTTCCGCCTGCTCCCTATGAGATGATCGAAAGACTGTATCTATAAGAGAGCAGGATCCCGGCTGGCGTTTGGCAATGGAACTGTTGATCAACATTATTGGCGGTGTCGCGCTCCTGATTTGGGGGGTGCGGATGGTGCGCACCGGGCTCAGCCGGTCGCTTGGCGGCACGCTGCACCGCTGGGTATCGCGCTCCGCCGGCAATCGCTTCAGTTCATGGATCATCGGCTTCGGCATTACGGGGCTGCTGCAAAGCAGCACCGCGACCGCGCTGATCGCATCGTCCTTCGCGGGAAAAGGGCTGATGACGACGGCGATGGGTCTGGCGCTGATGCTTGGCGCCGATGTCGGCTCAACGCTGATCGTCCAGGCGCTCTCGTTCAACGTCGCTTGGCTTTCTCCGGTATTGATCGCGTTCGGCGTGGCGCTGTTCGTATCCTCGTCTTTAAGCACACGCCGGGCGGTGGCGCGGGCCGCCATCGGTTTGGGGCTGATTCTTCTCTCGCTTACCCTGATCGCGAAGGCGTCCGTTCCGCTCCGGGAGACGGAAGGGTTGAACGTTGTGCTGCGGTCGCTGACCGACGAGATCCTCCTGACGGTTCTGATCATGGCCGCGGTCACGTGGCTCG
>JAYOEU010000107.1:0-2826 GCA_038116915.1 Alphaproteobacteria bacterium | reverse complement strand
GCGATCGTCTTGCTGATCATGTCGCTTGCGGCAGTGCAGGCGGTCAGCGTTCAGCTTGGGTTGGCGATGGTCCTGGGAGCGAATCTCGGCGCCGCGGTTACCGCGGTGATCGCGACATCGAGAGCAAGTCCCGCCGCGCGCCGTGTGCCGCTCGGAAACCTGATCATGCGTGGGATCGGCGTCGCGGCGGCATTACCGGTCATCGCCTGGGTGCAACCCTATTTGGCGCAGGTTGACGATGACCCGTCGCGGTTGATCGCGAATTTTCATACCGCGTTCAATCTCGCGCTGGTGGTGGTGTTCTTGCCGCTGGTGGATGTGGTCGCGGCATTCACGCTGAAGCTGTTGCCGGACCAGTCGCAATCGGAAGATCCGGGCAGGCCGCGGTATCTGGACACCGATGCGTTGGACACGCCGTCGATCGCGCTCTCGAGCGCGGCACGGGAAACCCTTCGCATGGGAGACGAGGTGAGGGTGATGCTGCAACAGACCAAGCAGGTCTTCGCGGCAAACGATGCCGACCTTATGCGGGAGGTGGAGGACCGGGACGATGTGGTCGATCAGCTTCACGAGGCGATCAAGCTCTATCTGACCGGTCTTACCCGTCTTGAAATGGACGACCGCGAGAGCCGGCGCAGCATCGAGATTTTGAGCTTCACGACAAATCTTGAGCATATCGGTGACGTTATCGATAAGAACCTGATGGAACTCGCCAACAAGAAGATCAAGAACAAGTCCGCGTTCTCGCGCGAGGGAGAGAGCGAACTGATGGAGTTTCACGATCGGGTGCTGGCGAATTTCGATCTGGCGCTCAATGTGTTCATGACGCCGGACCGCAATCTCGCCCGCAAGCTTCTGCGCCAGAAGGCCGAGATGCGGGATCTCGAACGCGCCCTGGCGGAACGGCACTTCAAGCGGGTCAGCGCGGGGCGCACCGAATCCATCGACACAAGTTCGCTGCATCTCGACATCCTGCGCGATCTGAAGCGCATAAACAGCCATCTGACCAGTGTCGCCTATCCGATTCTTGAGCAGCATGGAGAGCTCACCGACAGCCGGCTGATCGAACCGGGTACCGAAAAGTAGCGAAGTATCAGGGCGCGAAAGCCGGCATGACATAGTCCGGTCGGGCGCGATGCGTCTTGGCCAGCGCGTCGATTTCCTGGTCCGAGCAATCGGCCAGGATGCCGCACCTGACCAGCATGCCGCGCAATCCGGCTCTCACCGCGCCGGCAATATCATGCTCGACGCTGTCGCCGACGCACAGGATGCGGCCTCTGTCCGTGTCCGGGAACAGGCCAACGGCGTGATCATAGATCTCGCGGTGGGGCTTGCCGACCCATCGGACCGAACCGCCGAGTTCCTGATAGATTTCCGCGATCCGGCCCGGCCCGAAGGCGCGGATCGGGCCGGCAAGCGCGATCCTGTCGGGATTGGTGCAAATACAGGGCACGCCCCGGCGGGCGGCGGGTTCCAGCATCCCGCGATAATGATCCTCGCCGAACAGATGTCCCTCGCTTCCGGCGAGCAGAATGAAGTCGGCCGATGCCGCATCGGCGGCCAGAGTCACTTCCAGCCCCTCAATCGGGGAGCGGCTATTGCCGCTCGTGATCAGGAAGCAGCGGCGCTTTCCGCCCGTAGCGCCGGACACATACTCGGATTGCAGCAGGGACCAGGCGACCTCGCCTGACGTGATGCAATGGGTGTACAGGTGGCGCGGCACTCCCATTTCGGCCATCCGGGTTACATTCAAGGCCGCCCGCTTTCCCGAATTGGAAATGATGACCGTGGGCTTCGCGTGATCGGCAAGAAACTCGAGCGCGGCAATGGTGCCGGGATAAAGGGATCTGCCGTCGTGAAGCACGCCGAACTGATCCAGAAGGAACACGTCGAATTCGTCCGCAACGTCATGTAACCCGGAAACCGGTTTCATGCGCGGGCTCTCCGGACATAGGACATTTTCCGGCTCCGAGGACGTATCGGAGCCGGGCAGGTTTCGTTTGCGGCGTGCATGCCTAGCCTCTAGTCTCTCGTCACAAAAACGTAACATGTCGGCAGCCAGAGCCGGCGCAGAATCTGGAGGGGATTTATGAAGCTCATTGGAACAACGATCATGGGATTGGCCGCGGCCGCCGTGCTTGGCATTTCCGTATTCGGCGCGCCCACGGTCGCATCCGCGGAGGAGAAGTGCGATCGCGGCACGCTTGATGTCGCCTATTGCGACCGTGATCTCGATCTTGTCGCCGACCTGCCGTCGGACCCGTCGAAATGGGTCGACCCCGACACGATTATTTTCACCTATACGCCGGTCGAGGATCCGGCGGTTTACGCCAATATTTGGGACGGTTTCGTCAAGCACATGGCCGAGGTCACCGGCCGCAAGGTCGTGTTTTTCCCGGTCCAGAACAACGCGGCCCAGCTTGAGGCGATGCGCTCGGGCCGTCTGCATGTCGCGGGCTTCAACACCGGCTCCAATCCGATCGCGGTGAGCTGCGCGGGATTCGTGCCGTTCGCCATGATGGCCTATCAGGATGGCAGCTTCGGCTATGAGATGGAACTTATCGTCAAGGCGGACAGCAAGATCATGTCGCCCGAGGATATCAAGGGCCGTACCCTCGCGTTCACGTCGCCGACCTCGAATTCCGGTTTCAAGGCGCCGTCGGCGATCCTGAAGGGCGAGTTCGGTCTGGTAGCCGACCGCGACTTCAAGCCCGCCTTTTCGGGCAAGCACGACAATTCCATCCTCGGGGTCTACAACGGCGACTACGAGATCGCCTCGATCGCCAACTCGGTCATGTTCCGCATGGCGCGGCGCGGCGTGATCGA
>JAYOEU010000106.1:13337-15492 GCA_038116915.1 Alphaproteobacteria bacterium | reverse complement strand
ATGAGCCAGAACTCGGAGCGGCGTTCCTGGAGCAACGAGGAATTGCGCAACATGCTGCGCGACATCATGACCGGCATTCATGCCCGCTGCGCCGAGGACGGCACGGGCAAGGACGGCTGGTGCAACTACGTCAAGGGCGCCAACATCGCCGGCTTCAAGAAAGTCGCGAATGCCATGCTGGCCTTCGGCGTCGTCTGATCCAACCGATCGGAACAATCCGGAACGGAGGGCTCGGCATCGCCGGGCCCTCTTTCTTTTTGCAGTCCGCTATTTCGCATCATGAAAAATGATCCCGAGGGTGTGCCGGCGGCCTGAATGCATCCGGCTGACGCCGTGGCGCATGGAAACCCGGTAGAAACCCCTTGCGCCGGGAACCGGCCGCTGGTCCACCGCGAACAGCACCGCCTCGCCCTGGGCGAGCGTGACCACCTCGCCGCGCGCCTGCATCCGCGGCCGGTTCTCCACCAGCATGAATTCACCGCCCCGGAACGCCGCCGGATCGCTCAGCAGCACCGCCATCTGGATCGGAAACGCCAGAGCGCCATAGAGGTCCCGGTGCAGCCTGTTATGGTCTCCCGGACCATAGCGCAGCAGGAGCGGCGTCGGCTTGGTCTGCCCCGACTCGTGGCAACGGCGCGTGAAGCCGTCCAGCGCGCCGGGATAGCGGTCCTCGCGCCCCATGGCCTCGGCCCACCGGTTCGCCAGCGGCGCCAGACGCGGATAGACGTCGTGGCGCAAGGTTCGGACGAGGTCGGGCAGCGGATAGCCGAAATACTTGTATTCCCCCTGTCCGAAACCGTGCCGGGCCATGACCACCCGGCTGCGGAACCGGGCGTCGTCGTCATATCCGGCGACCAGCGCCTCGCACTCGCATGCGGTGAGCAGCGGCCCGGTTCTGGCGAAACCGTCGGTATCCAATGCGGCGGTAAGCACCTCCCAGTCGAGTGTCCCGATGTCTTTCATTCCGCTCCTCCGATCCAACGGCGCCCTCGGATCCCGCCGGAAAGGCATGACGCCAGGACCCGCCATCAAAAATCGACGGCAGAATGGCCGAGGTCCGGAAGTTCCGATATCCGATGCTTGCGCGGCTATTTTTCGAGCGAAATGAAGACGCCGTCCCAGTCTTCGCCGGGAGGCGTGCTCTCATAGGCGGCGATCCGTTCCTCGAACAGATCGTAGACGCCGGCGAGCGGGAGACGGGCGCCTTCGGAAAGCGCCCGCGCGTTCGCGATATCGTCGCGAGAGCGGGCCCATTTCTGGCCGCGATAGTGCTCCAGCATAGCGACGTGATGTTCCTCGAGCGACTTGAAGTCCGCGCTCTCGGCGAGCTCCGCATCCCCGAGCACGGTGAAGATCCGGATCGGTTCGGTCTTACCCTTCACCTGGATCAGGTCCAGCTCCAGCGTCGCCATGTCCTCGAGCCCCTGCATCGTTCCCTCGCTCAGGATCACCTCGACGCCGTAGGTCTTGCACTGCCCCTCCAGCCGGGCCGCAAGATTCACGGTATCGCCCAAGGCGGAATAGTCGAACCGCTGCTTCGAGCCGACATTGCCGACACAGCAGATTCCCGAATTGAGGCCGATACCGATGCCGAGTTCGATCGGCGCCTCCTTCTTGGCCGCCGTCTCCAGGGCCAGCTCGGCGTTCAGCGCCACCAGCCGCCGGCGCATGGCAAGTGCCGACATCACGCCGAGACGGCGGTGCTCCGGAACATTCAGCGGCGCGTTCCAGAACGCCATGATGCAGTCGCCCATGTATTTGTCGATGGTTCCCTCGGACTCCATGATGATCTCGGTCATCGGGGTAAGGAACCTATTGATCAGTTCCGTCAGTTCCTGAGCATCCAGGCGTTCGGAAATCGTGGTGAAGCCCCGGATGTCGCAGAACAGCAGCGTCAGGTCCCGCATCTCGCCGCCGAGCTTGAGCTGTCCGGGATCATTGGCCAGCCGGTCCACCAGACTTGGCGTCATGTATTGGCTGAAGGCGGTCCGGACCCGGCGCCGCTCGCGTTCGGTATCGAGGAAACTGAGGAAGGACGTACCGCTGTAGACCAGCACGCCGACGATGCTCGGATACATCGGATCGAATATGTATTTCAGCTCCGTATAGGAGTACCAGGAGAAGCCGATGGCGCCGAGCACCATGGCGCCGCTGA
>JAYOEU010000106.1:0-13237 GCA_038116915.1 Alphaproteobacteria bacterium | reverse complement strand
TCCGTATAGGAGTACCAGGAGAAGCCGATGGCGCCGAGCACCATGGCGCCGCTGACCACGCTCGCGCCGGCGGTTCCCATCTTCGGGATCCAGAAGACGCCGAGCATGATCGCGCCCATCGCCAGCATGAACAGCAGTTCGAGACCGTCGGCCCAGTCGGGCCGCTCGATGAAATCGCCGACCAGGATCTGCTCAATCATCTGGGCGTGCAGGGTAACGCCCGTGGTGGCTTGGTCCAAAGGCGTCGAGTGCTGGTCCTTCAGGCCAGCCGCGCTGGTTCCGACGAAGACGATCGCGCCTTCCAGGCGTTCCGCCGGAGCCGAGCCGTCCATGATCTTCCAGGCCGGCATCGAGCGTTTCGCGATCGGGCCGGTATCACGCAGCCACATGGCCGCCTGGCCGTCGGTGGGGATCACGAACTGGCCGATCTTGACCTGATTGACGCCGGTATGCTCGCCGAAGGCGGTCTCGCCGCTGGCGCCGGACGACTTGATGATCATCGAGGACGCTCCCTGGGCGACACGCAGCGCCTCCGCCGCCAGCGAGGGATAGACCTTGCCGCCGGCCACGACGAAAAGCGGCACCCGGCGGATCACCCCGTCGGAATCGAAAACCGGGCTCAGGCTGCCGCCGCCGGCCAAGGCCTCATCGATCTCGGGGATATTCGAGATCGCTCCGGGATAGGAGCGCAGGAACGGCACCGGATCATCGCCGCTATGCGCGAGCCCGGTCTTCAGCAGCGGCATTTTGGGCGAGGCGCGGTTGACCGGGATAAAGCCGCCGATCGTCGGCCCCTGGGACAGCACGCCGGCCAGGATCGAGTCATGCTTGGCCAGCTCTCCGGTTCCGATCGCATCGCGAACCAGCCGCGCGGCCTCGCCGTCGCCGAATCCCGCCAGCAGGTTCTCCGGCGAGGTGCGGTCCGGCTCGGCGAACACGATATCGAGAGCCAGGGCCGAGACCCCGGCATTGATCAGCCGCGCCACCATTTCCGCGACGACGATACGCGACCAGGGCCACTGGCCATACCGTGCCAGGGTTTCATCATCGATATCCACGACCAGAACCGGAAGGTCGGAATAGACCCGGGGCGCAAGCCGCTGATAGTTGTCGAAGATTCGGAACCGGAACTCCTGCAGCAGCACCGGGTCATGAAACCGGAGCGCGCAGGCGAGTAACAGGAACGATCCCGGCAAAAGCAGTTTGAGCCACCGCCTCATGTCGCTACCGGTCCCGGCCGTTGATCACGATCATCGCGGATCGCGGCCAGCCTATTTCACCCGCGGGCCGGACTCGCCCGCGCCCGAACCCTGATTGCCGGCGGCGTCGGAGTATTTGACGTCCACCCGCATGGTCTGGGCGATCACGCCGTTGCCGTTGCGGAACTGGACCCGCGAGCCCTGCACTTCCTTCGGGTCACCCCCACCGGGCTGCAGAACCTTGTCGACCAGCCCCTTGTCCTTCAAATAGTCCCGCTGCGCGATCGGCGAGGTGAAATCGATATTACCGCCACCCCCGGTCGTATTGACGCTCACCGACGAGCCGCCGCCGCCGACGGTACGGGCGCCGAAATCAATATCCAGCTGAAAGCGCATATTGCCCGGAAGGTTGGTGCTGGTGCCATTGATCTGGTTCTGCACGAACGCGGTTTCCACGACAAAACTGTGCGTGCCGGTATTCAGGCGACGGAGCTCATCGAAGCTGGTGATTCCGTCCTGCACCCTGGGCAACTGGCTGACCGGATCGCCTTGCGTCGCGTCATTGACCAGCCTGTCGCCTTCCTTGCTCGCGGCGCCGGTGCTGATCGGATTGTTGGCGTTTTGGGTCGCGGCGACCTGATTTTCGCCGGCCAGGTTTCCGGTATTACCGCTGTTCAATCCGCCGGAAGACGGCGTGACGGACGCGTTGCGCTGGTTGCCCTGATTGTTCACGGCGTTGTTCGACGAAGCGGCCTGCTGCTGGTTGTTGGCCGTGCCGTTCGACGGCGCGTTTTGCTGCTGATTATTGGCCGTGCCGTTCGAAGGCGTGTTCTGCTGGCGAGACGCATTCCCGGCATTCTGCTGCCGCTGCTGGCCGCCGTTCTGGTTCTGGGGTGCCGCCTTCTGCGTTCCGCTTCCGCCTGTCCCTTCCTGCTTCCTCGGCGCGTTTCCCTGATCCAACGACTGGGTCAACGCCTTCAGATCAGCCGCGGGAAGCTGGAACGGCTCCACCGGCGGCGTGTTCAGGCCGTCGATCATCGTTGCGAAGCCGACCCGGGAGATCTCCACGGTCTTGCCGGCGTTGCTGACCAGGATCCGTCCGACCCGTTCGTCCGTATTGGTATTCGCTCCGGGGCCGAGCAGAACGACAAGGCTCGAATTTCCGTCGACCCGGCCGGCGGCGATCGTGCCGCGGATACCGATGGCGCCGACCGGAAGCTTGACCGCCATCGCCTGGGGCTGGCGCTTGGCGATCTGGCCGGTGACGAAGCGGAAGGCTCCCTTCACGACCCGGGCCGCCACGGCGCCGGATTGGGTCGCCGGATTGTAGACGAATTCATCGATGGTGATCGCGCTCTGGGCGCCGATGGTGAAGACCGTTTCGTCAAGCAGAAGCACCTGCATGCCGGCATTGTCGCCCGAGGAGATCTGGTCAGCGAGATAGATCTCCTCGCCGCTGCGGGCGATCCGGCCCACCCCGGCGCCGCCGAGCGAGGCGATCTGAATCTCGCCCTTCACCGCCGCCGAGACGCCGGCCTGCACCTTGTCCTGAGCCATGCCCGGCACTGCCGGAGCCCCCGCCAGGACCAGCATCGCAAGCCCGAAACTCCACGGCATCCGTTTATTGGCAATCATGGCAATCTCCCATCCGACTATAAGCGCCAGCTCTTGTTGAGCAGCACCTGAGCGCGTCCGTTGTCGTAGGTGTAGTTTTCGATATTGGAACGGGCGGTGTAGTACTCGCCCGACAGCAGGATCAGAAAATTCTCGAACCATTCATGCTCGGCCGCCTCGGGCAGCAGGCTGTTCACCGGCAGGCCCAGGGTCAAGCGGGCGCGCAGCGTCTCGTCGCGCCGGGTCCGGCTGCTGACCAGGCTGTCCGGCCCGTCGTAGATTTTCAGACCCGCGATAAGATCCGAGGTCACGAAGCGGCCTTCGCTCAGCGCCCAGATGACACGGCCCGACACCGTGTCGCCATAGTACTGATTATAGGCCTTCTCGGCCCGTTTGTCGGTATGCCGGATGCCCGCCTGCAGGCGAATGTCAGGCGTCAGCAGGTATTTGACGGCGATCTCCGCGTCCGTCTGCGAGCCGCTGTACTCATCGGCGCTGGCACTGACCGAGATGCTGTCATAATCCTGAAAGACCGCCTCGATCAGTCCGACCAGCCGGATCTCCTGGCTCCACCGGTATTCGGCGGTAACCCGGCCGCCCATGGAGAGAAAATACTGCTGGTCAGCGAGATTGACGTCGGTGACCAGCAATTCCGGCGCGATCTCCAGATCCTGGAGCCGGAACGTCACGCCGACATTCACCGCCGCCGCCAGCAAGTCGAGGCTCTGCTCGGTCACCTGATCGGTCGCCGCGAAGGTCGCTCCGCCGAACAGTTCGTGGCCCGCCTGATAACCCAGGTCGTGGGTGAAGGAGACGCGCGACTGGCCGACCCGCGCATAATCGTCGCTGGTGTGATCCGTCGGCACGGCAAGGTCGCTGACCAGGAGCGCGTTGCCTGCGGGGGTCGCGCTCGGGTTCGTGTCGTACTGGCCACCCGCCGCGACGGATACCGAGATCCGGGTGCGCTTTTTGCGGTCGGCGATGGCATCCCGGTAGCGCGCGACTTGCTGGGTGATCCGGGCATCCGCGGAATCGCCCACCAGATCGAGCTGCTGTTCGGCTTCGCCGAGACTGTCGAGCCGGATCAGAACCGCGGCATAGAACAACCGGACCGCCGCCAGATCCGGTTGGATCAGCAGAATTCTCTCAAGCGTGGCGGCGGCGCCCTTGACGTTGCCATCCGCGACCTGCTGGCGCGCGAATCTGAAGTTCAGCGCGATATTGTCCGGATCCTTGAGGACGTCGCTGTATTTGACACGTTCCTCGTCCCGTAGCTCCTGCTGGGCCGACGCGCCGGACAACCACGCCGAACATGCCAGAACGGCGACGGCCATGATCAGCAGCCGGCCGGTCCGCGCGAGACCACCCGGGAACCACGGCAAACACGGTCCCAAATATCGCTCTTCAGGCACGTCCAAGGAGCTCCCAGACTTAAATTCCAAAAGCAATAAGCCAGATTACGATGAATCCGGCAACTTGGATTTCCTGAATTTCAGTGGCGATTGCCACCTCGCGCGATTGAACAGACCCCCGCCACAAGCGATACTCCCCCACGCGAGGATGGAAGTGACGATGGTCGAAACCGGCGATTTTTCACGCATGCTGATGGAGCGCGGCCTGGTCGATCGCGCGGCGGTCGACGCTGCCCGCAAGCTGTCCGATGAATCCGGCGACGGGCTTCATGTGCTGCTGACCCGCAGGGGATTGGTCGACGAACGCGATATGGCGGCGGCGCTGGCGGATCATCTGGACCTTCCGGTCGTGGGGCCGGGCGGCTTTCCGGCCACCGCCGTGCGGGCCGGCGATGTCAGCGTGCCGTTCCTGCGCCGTGCCCGCATGCTGCCGTTGGACGAGGACGAAAACCGCCTCGAAGTGGCGATGGCCGACCCGCTCGACGACGACGCGATCCGCTCGATCGGCATGCTGGTCGGCAAGCCGGTCGCGGTGCGGGTCGCGGTGCCGGCGGAGCTGGACCGGGCGCTGGACCGCCTGTACGGCGCCGCCCGGGGGAGCGGCCCCGAGCCGGCAAAGCGCGGGCGAAGCGGCCCGGAACCGGCGGGTGACGGACCGGCGATCCGCGCGGTCGACGACCTGATCGCCCGCGCGGTCGGTCACGGCGCCTCGGACCTGCATCTGGAGCCCCGGGGCGACGGGCTCAGGGTCCGCTACCGCATCGACGGACATCTGATCGAACTCGGGGCCACTCCGGAGGCCTATCTTTCGGCAATGCTGATCAGCCGGATCAAGGTTCTCGCGGATCTCAACATCGCCGAGCGCCGGCTGCCGCAGGACGGACGGGCGAGCCTCGCGATACAGGGCCGCGAGATCGATATCCGGGTCTCGACGGTCCCGACCCTCGATGGCGAAAGCGTGGTGCTGCGCCTGCTCGATCAGTCCGCCGCGCCTCGGGACATCGATGCGCTCGGGCTTTCCGCCCCGGTCCGCGACGCGCTCGCCGGGGCGCTGGCGGCGCCGAACGGCCTGGTTCTGGCGACCGGTCCGACCGGAAGCGGCAAGACCACGACGCTTTACGGCGCGCTCGGACGGATCAATGCCGGGAGCCGGAAGATTCTGACGGTCGAGGATCCGGTCGAATACCGTCTCGCCGGGATCAACCAGATTCAGGTCAACACCCGCATCGGGCTCGGGTTTCCGAGCCTGCTGCGGTCCATCGTGCGCCAGGACCCGGACATCATCATGGTCGGCGAGATCCGCGACGAGGAAACCGCGCGGCTGGCCGCCCAGGCCTCGCTTACCGGCCATCTGGTGCTCTCCTCGCTGCACACCAACGATGCCGCGAGTGGGGTCACTCGGCTTCTGGACATGGGGATCGAGCCCTATCTCCTGGCCGCGACCCTGCGCGCCGTGCTGGCCCAGCGCCTGGTGCGCCGGCTGTGCAAATCCTGCAAGACCGCGCGTGCGCTGTCCGAGGCGGAGCGCAAGGCCCTCGGACCGGGTGCGGCCGGACTCACCGAGGTTTGCGAGCCCGCCGGCTGCGAGGCGTGCCACGGTACGGGGTACGCCGGACGGCTGGTGCTCTCGGAAATCCTGACCATGAGCACGGAGCTGCGCCGGGCGGTCGGCGAAAACGCGGCGCCGGCCCGGCTGCGCGAAATTGCGGCGGCCGGCGCGGATTCGGGCTCGCTTCTGCAAAACGGGATCGAGACCTTGCGGGCCGGGGAGACCAGCGTCGCCGAGGTCCTTACCGCCGCCCGTCCCGAGGACGCGTGAGCGCGACCCGGCCGGTGCGGCGCCGGCAGCTTCGCGTCTTCCTGCGTCAGCTCGCGACGCTCCTCGGCGCCGGCCTCGCCCTGGACCGGGCCCTGGATCTGCTTTCGCGCCAGCCGGACACCGCGGCGCCCCTCGCCGGCAGGCTCGCGCAACGGGTCCGGCAGGGCGGAGCCCTGTCCGACGCGATGGCGGCGGAGGAACGGAGCTTCGAAGCCCTGGACCTTTCGGTGATCCGCGCCGCCGAGACCTCCGGACGGATCGCCGAAGCCGTCGAACGCCTG
This sequence comes from Alphaproteobacteria bacterium, assembly GCA_038116915.1. Lineage (GTDB taxonomy): Bacteria > Pseudomonadota > Alphaproteobacteria > Thalassobaculales > Thalassobaculaceae > JADHLJ01. The sequence continues at coordinate 6,912 of JAYOEU010000106.1, read as the reverse complement.
CACGACTACCGCCAGCGCCGCGACGCGGTTGCCGAGCGGATCCGATCGGCGCTGATTTACCCGCTGATCCTCGTCGCCGCGGCGGTCCTCGCGATCACCGTGCTGTTCACCGTCGTGGTGCCGGGGCTCGAGCCTCTGCTTGCAGGCGCCGAGCGCGAGCTGCCGCCGGCGACCCGCGCGGTGCTCGCGGTCTCGGATTTCATGAGAAGCCATGGCTGGACCCTGCCGGCGCTGGCCGGCGCGGCGCTGATCGCCTGGGTTCTGCCCGCCGGCCGGAACTGGCGCGACCGAATGCTCCTGTCCCTGCCCTTCTTCGGAGCCCTTTGGACAAGCATCGAGACAGAGCGTTGGCAACGCGGGCTCGGCATCCTGCTGGCCAACGGGGTTTCCCTGCCGCAGGCGGCGCGCGTGGTGGCCGATGGTTTCTCGAACCAGTCCCTGAAAGCGGCGGGAAACCATATCGCCGGGGCGATTCCCCAAGGCCGGGGCCTCGCGCTGCTGATGGCCGAATGCGGATGCTTCCCGGCGATCGCGGTCCAACTGGCGCGGATCGGCGAGGAGACTGGCAAACTGGACGAGATGCTGCTGCGGAGCGCCGATCATCAGCACGAGGAGGTCGAGCAGACGCTGGCCCGGCTGATCACCCTGATCGAACCGGCTCTGATCCTGCTTCTCGGCCTGGCGGTCGCGGCGGTCGTCCTTGCGTTGCTGAGCACGGTCACAAGTCTCAACGAAACCCTGGTTGGCGCGTGAGCGTCCGGCGCCAGGAGGGTCGCGGGGACCGGCGGAAGGGGGCCGGATTCACCCTGCTGGAGGTTCTGGTCGCGCTCGTGATCATCGCGCTCGCGGCGACCGTGGCGCTGCGGTCGAGCTCCCTTGCGATCGGCGCCGCGGACCGGAGCGGGACCGCATCCCACGCCGCGCTTCAAGCCCGGTCCTTGCTTTCCGAAATCGGCGTCAGCCGTCCGCTCGCCGAGGGTGTCAGCGAGGGGCGCCTCGAAGATGGGACGGCATGGAGGCTGGCGGTTGCCGCGCACGCCTCGCCGAGCCCGCTGCTGCGTGCCTACGATATCGTGCTGACGGTCACCAGCGGGCGGTCAAGCGTGGTGCTGGAGACCCGCCGGGCGCTGCCGGCGGATACTCGGAGATGAGACAGGCAGGCTTCACCCTGCTGGAACTTCTCGTCGGGCTGACGCTCATGGGTCTGCTTGCGGTTCTGCTGTCCGATACCCTGCGGTCCGGCTTGGATGTCGGCGCCCGGGTGGAGAAAAGCGGCGCCGAGGCGCGGGCCGCCCTCAGAGTGCACGACACCTTCCACCGTCTGGTCGAGAGCGCCTTTCCCCTGCGGGTCGATGACGCCCAGGGCGTCTTCCTGCAATTCCGGGGCGAGGCGCGGTCGCTGACCCTGGTGGCGCCGGCAGGCGCCGATCAGCCGGGAGGGCTGCCCGTTCACGCCATCGCGCTTACCGGCGACGGACTGATGCTGACAAGCGGGCGGCGGCCGCCCCGGACCATCGCCTCGGTGCCGGAAGGTGCCGCTTTCGCCTATTTCGGCCCGCCGGACCGCGGCGAGCCCGCCCAGTGGCTCGCCTCCTGGAGGGACCGGACCGCTTTTCCGCTGCTGGTGCGGCTCCGGGTTCCGGGCTGGCCGGATGCGGTCGGACGGCTGCGGACGCGGGAAGCCATCCGATGAGTGAGCATGCCAAGCAACAGGGCATGGCGCTGGCGATCGTGCTGGCCGGACTGGTGATCCTGTCGATGATCTCCATCGCCCTCCTCTCACGCGCCGACCGAAGCACAACCCTCGGCAACGCCACCGTCGAGCGGGCGCGCGCGGCGGCCCTGGTCGAGGGCGCCGTCGACACCGCGATCCTGACGCTGTTCGCGCCCGAGGCCCGGCGCCGCCTTGCCGCAAGCGACGGAGCCTATCCGATCGAGATCGCGGGAAGCCGCATCATCACGCGGATCCGCGACGCGTGCGGGCTCTGGGACGTCAATCAAGGGGATCTCGCCGTCTTCTCCAACATGCTCACGCGGCTCGGCGCGCCGGATCCCGAGCTGATTTCACGGTCGCTGGCCGCGGCGCGGAAGATCGACGCCGGGCTGCTTTCCCGCCAGCAGGTGCGTGCCCTGCCGGGGGTCGGCGGCGATCTGTACCGCAGGCTCGAGCCTGAGATCACGGTGAATTGCCGCTCCGACCGGATCGACCCGGAATTCGCCTCCCCGGCCCTGCTCGCCTCGGTGCCGGGACTGACGGCAGCCCAGGTCACCGCGATCATCGAGCAACGCCGGGGAGGCGCGATCGACCCCGGCCTTCTCGCCGCCGCCGCCGACCATCTCGCGCCCGGTCCCGGCCAGACCTACGAAATCGTCGCCAGCCATGGTTTCGGGCCCGGCAGCGGGGTTTTTCGACGGGCCGAGGTCACCTTGACCTACAATCCAGCGGAACCGTACCGGATGGTCTCCTGGAGCGGCGGAGAGTAAGTGGTTTCACCTGACCCTCGCGAAACGCTAGAATCCGCGCGCCGGCGCAAGCCGGAATCGGCACGGACGGGATGATGATGCGGCGGATCCTCGATTTTTCCGCGGAATGGGGCGCGGTCTTGCGGGACAGCCTGCCTGCCGTGGCGCAGCGCGCGCTCGGCCTCGGACGGCGCTACGCGGTGCTCCAGCCGAGCGACGGCGACTGGCGTCTGTTCCAGGCCCGTGGCGAGAGCCTGGAGCCTCGCGGTGTCTGTGAAATCGAAACCCTTGCCGGCGAGATGCGGCGCCTGGAAGGGCCGGTGGTGCTGCTGCTTCCGCCCGATCTCGCCATGCATCCGGTGCTGACCTTGCCGGCGACGGCGGCCCGGTCGTTGGATCAGGTGCTGGACGTCGAGATCGAACGGCTCACCCCGTTCAAGGCGGGCGATGTCGCCGTGGCGCGGGAGGTGGCGCCGACCGCCGACGGCCAGATCCGCGTGGCCTTGACCATCGTTCCCCATGTCCGGATCGAGGCGCACGCGGCCCCGTTGCGCGAGGCGGGGATCCGGATCGCATACGTGCTCGCCGACCGCACGCGGATCGGCCGGGCGGCGGAACTGAGCCTGCGCGGCGAGACATCAGGGACCGGGGCGCGGAACGCCGCCTGGGTGCCCGCGCTGGTGACCCTGGCCTTGCTGGCCGGCGCCGTGATCTCGCCCTTCATCGTCCAGGAATTGCGGTTGGAAAACCGCGAGGCCGCCTTGGAGCAGCTCGCGCCCGGCCTCGACGCGGTCCAGCGCCTGTCCGAGGAGGTTGAGGCCGCCCGCGCGCGCGAGCAGGCGTTGCAGGCCTTTCTCGAGGCGCGCGCGCCGATGACCCCGCTTCTGGAGGAGATCTCGCGGCGACTACCGGACGAGAGCTGGCTGACCCTCTATCAGGTGGAGGGCGACCGGATCGCGCTGGAAGGCCGGTCATCCTCGGCGACCAGCCTCGTCGGCCTGCTGAACGCCTCACCGATGCTGAGCGACGCGCGCTTCGACGCGCCGCTGATCCGCGACCCGGCTTCCGGCGCCGACCGGTTCCGCCTCGACGCCCGGGTGAGCGCCCGATGACCCCCCGGCGGCCCTCGGCGACGCTGGCCTGGGCGCTCGTTGCCCTGGTGGTGCTGGCCGGCTATGCCGTGATCGCCGCGCCGTTGCTGGAGCTGCATCGCGAGCGTCAGGCCCGGATCGACCTCCTCGACGAGGCGATCGCCGGTCGCTCGGCGCTGATCGCCCGTGGGGCGGCGCTGGCGGAAAGCCGCGACCGGCTCACAGCGCGGGCGCCCGGCGCGGAGGCGATCATTCCGGACCGCGACACCTCGGCCGTGGCGCGGCTTCAGGAGCATCTTCGCCTCGCCGCCTCGGCCGAGGGGCTGCGGGTCGACTCGCTTCGCGTGCTTTCGGACCGCGCCCTCGCCCCGCTGAGGGAAGTCGCGGTTCAGGCCACCCTGAGCGGGTCCGTCGCCCAGGCGCAAAAGCTCCTGCACGGATTGGAAAGCGGCGACCTGCTGGTCCGCATTCCCAATCTGTCCCTGCTCGCCCGGCCCGGCACCTCGGATCTGGAGATCACGCTTGAGATCGCCGCCCTGGCGGAAGGCGGGCCCCATGCGGATTAGCTGGCGGCTGTCCCTGGTCTGGGCAATGCTCGCGGCGGCGATTGCCGTGCCGTGGGCGGATGGTGTCGCGCCGCCGCCTCCCGCCGGACCGGCACCGCAGGGCTCCGAGCCGCCGGCGCCGGCGCCGACGGCACTCCCCGGTCCGGATGAAATGACCGAGACCACGGCACGGCCGCTCTTCACCGCCAGCAGGCGACCGGCGCCGGCGCCCGCCGCACCCGGGCCAGCGGCTTCCAGCGCGCCCCGGAAGCCCACACGCCTTGTGGGCTATCGCCTGACGGGTATAGTGCGCTCGTCAAGCCAGCGCATGATCCTCCTGACCGAGGAGAAGAGCGGGCGGGTTCTGGAACTGCATGAGGGCGACGAGGTGGATGGCTGGCGGCTGATGTCGATCGAAGGGGACCACGCGCGGCTGTCGCGGGACGGTCTCGAGATCGATTTCCCGGAACAGAACACCGGCGCCTCCGGAGTCGGCGGCCGCAACACGCGCTGGCTGCCGAGCGGCGGAGAACGGCGTTGACGCTCCGCGACCTCCGCTTGCTGCCGGTACTCGCCGGGCTCGCCGCCCTGGCGATGCTCACCGCTTGCGACCGCCAGTTGCCGGCTCCCGGTCACACGCCGGTGCCGGCGGTGGCCGACGCGGCGGCCGGATCACCCGATGCCGGAAAATCCGCCACCCGTCGCGATGGCGAGGTCAAGACGCCGGAAGCCGACGTGGTCAAACCGGTCGATGAGGTCTATCCCGCCCGTCCGGCGCGGCGTCCCGCGAACCCGTCGACGGTGGAAGCGGCGCCGATCGGCGATCTTTCGGTCAGCTTCCAGAATGCCGATCTGCAACAGGTGCTGCGGGTGATTCTCGGCGACCTGCTGCGGCTCAACTACCTGCTGCCGGCGGAGGTTCAGGGCAAGGTCACGCTCAAGACGGCGCGGCCCCTGACCCGTTCGCAGATGCTGCGGGTGCTCGACCACCTGCTTGCCGGACATGGCCTGTCGGCGATCCACGAGGCGAGCGTCACCCGCATCGTGCCGGTCGCCGCCGGTGGCGGCGCGATCGCCGATGCCGCCGGTCCCGGCCATGGCACGGAAGTGCTGGCCTTGCGGTATATCGGCGCGGCGCAAATGCAGAACCTGCTCACCCCGGTTCTGGCCGAAGGCCGCGCGGTGGTCGCCGATCCGGCGCTCAATCTGATCATTCTTTCCGCCGGCGCCGACGAACGGGCGGCGGCCCGCAAGACCGTCGAGGTCTTCGATATCGATCAGATGGCCGGCCAGGGGGTTGCACTGATCGGGCTCGAAAAAACCGATCCCGAAACCATCATCGAGGAACTGCAGCAGCTGTTCGGCGACGGCGCCAAGGGGCCGCTCGGCGGTCTGGTCAGGTTCGTGCCGGTCAAGCGGATGAACGCGGTGCTGGCGATCGCCCGGCAGCCGGATTACCTGACGCAGGCGCGGGAATGGATCAAACGGCTGGACCGGACCCAGGACGCGGATCAGCGCCGGCTGTTCGTCTATTTCGTGCGCAACGGCGCGGCGGCCCAGCTCGTCAAGACCCTGACCGGCGCATTCGGCGGCGAAGGCTCGGCCCTGGGCGGCGGAATCGCCAGCACGGCGTCCGGTCCAGGGACACCAGCGACACCGGGAACACCAGCGACGTCAGAGCCGTCCGGCACGGCACCCGCCACGGGCAAGGCGCCCCGGTTCATGGCGGACGAGCAGAGCAACGCCCTGCTGGTCTGGGCGACGCGGCGCGAATATGACGTGATCGCCGAGGTCCTCGCCAAGCTGGACATCACGCCGCTGCAGGTCCTGATCGAGGGCACGGTGATTGAGATCACTCTTCGGGACCGGCTGCGCTATGGCTTGCAGTATTTCCTCGAGGTCGGCGACGTCTCCTCGATCTTCACCCGGGACGACAGCCGGACCACGGTGAATCCGGCGGTCCCCGGCTTCGGGGTGACCATCGAGGGATCGAACAATTCGCGCCTGGTGATCGACGCCCTGTCGGATCTGACGGATGTGCGCGTCGTCTCGTCCCCGCAACTGCTGGTGGTCGACGGCGAGACCGCGCGTCTGCATGTCGGCGATCAGGTGCCCATCGTCACCCGGTCCTCCTCCACCGCCGTCACCGACGACACCCGGGTGGTCAACGAGATCGAGTACCGCGACACCGGCGTCACCCTGCACGTCACCCCGAAGATCAAGTCGAGCGGCGTGGTTTCGCTCGAAATCATCCAGGAGGTTTCCAGCGTCGTGCGCACCGTCACCTCGAACATCGACTCGCCGACAATCCAGCAGCGGCGGATCAACAGCACCGCCGCCGTCGAGGACGGCGCCACCGTGCTGCTCGCAGGGCTGATCCGGGAACGCGACGACGATCTGGAGAACGGCATTCCCGGCCTGCACAAGCTGCCGGTGATCGGCAAGCTCTTCGGCACTACCGATTCCGAACGCCAGCGGACCGAGCTGATCGTGCTGATCACGCCGCGCGTCATCCGCGACCAGGCCGACGCCAAGGGGGTCACCCGCGATCTGCTGCGCCGCTATCAGGGGGTGCTGGACTCGCTCGGGCCGCGCCCGGAAACGCCGAAACCCGAACCCGCCGGCGCGGCAACTCCGGCCAAACCGACCGGCGGCTGACCCCTCCGGACCGGCAACCGCATCTGAAAGGCCCGGGCACGCAAATGGCGCCGGCCCGTGGGCGCGGGAGCGACGGCGAATTGTCGCTCAGGCGAAATTCATTTCTCGGCCGGTTTCGGCGGCAAGGCGGACCGGATCGACAGTTCGCGCAGCTG
>JAYOEU010000105.1:6922-15647 GCA_038116915.1 Alphaproteobacteria bacterium | reverse complement strand
CTTTATCGAAGCTTCGCAGCGCGTAAACCAGATGGTCATCTGGGAAATCCGGGCTAAGTGTCGGATAGCACAGGTGTCCCGGCACTGTGCGGCCATGGAAATAGCATTCGGCGATAAGAAGATCGGCGTCATGCGCGAGAGCCGGCATATGCTTGGTCCAGTCACTGTCCCCGGTATAGGAGAGCACCTTACCGGCGGTCTCGATCCGGAGCGAGGTCGGGTTCGTTCCCCCGGTATGTGCGGCCGGATAAGGCGTGACGGCAAGCCCGCGCACCGGGTTCGGTTTCAGAAGATCGAGCTCAATATACTCCAGTTCGAATGACGGTTTCATGACATGCATGCCGGGGAAAAGCGCTTCGCAAATGCTTGCCATCCGCGCTTCGGTATCCCGCGGCCCGGCGATGGTGAGGGGCCGGTCGCGCTTGGCGCCGAGCATGGCGTCCACAAGGAGCGAGGGGATCCCGCCGCAGTGATCACCGTGCAGGTGGCTCAGCAGGATCACGTCGATGGAGTTGTGTTCGATGCCGAGCTTATTGAGCGCAATCAGGCTGGATGCACCGAAATCCACCGCCACCCTGAGGTTCGGCGTATCGAGGAGGAAGCAGGTGTTAAAGTGTCCGCCGGCGCCGAAGGCATCTCCGGTGCCGGCGAAGGTGACGCGAATGGACATTCGCGGCTCTCCCACGGTCTATGGACCGTAGGTATATACCCGGCAGGCCGTGGAACTTTCATTCACAAATACATAAAGCCGGTTCGAAAGCGCGATCCCCTCGGCCCGCGACATGTGATTTGCATAACCGGCCGGGAACCGGTCCTGGCCGAACTCCGCGATGCCACCGCCCAGCCGGCGAAGACGGCCCTCGCGGCAGGCGAGTGAAGCTTCGAGGTCAAAAGTCGCGGCTTGGGCGATCAGGTTGTTGTCCTTGGCATAAAGCGTGTCGTTTTGCGCCTGAACGGTGATTGTTCGCCGTTCCCGAGTACTGCCGGAGAACCCTTTGAAAGCGCCTCTACTTGGTCCCTTCGAAAAATGTTGCCGATCCGTGGTTAGCAGATCCGCGGCAGTGCCCGGCGTGATAGTCATCGCCGTTCCGGCTAGTCCCGCCGACAATCCAACGATCAACCCGATGATGCGCATGCGCATATTTATGTTCCTTCCGCCCGCTTCAGATTAACCGAAAATTGCTTCCAGTTCCATCTCACCGGGACCCGGGTCAATTGAACATGGTGTTTGCAAGAGGGTTGATCAATCGCGAAACGGAGGTGTTCACTGGCGACCCGTGCTTTATCTCACACCAAGGACGCGCTCCATGAACGGCATCGATTCCAAGAATTTGCCCGACCGTTTCGATGATGCCGAACACCTGGAGGAGGTCATGACAACGCCGCCGCCCTGGCTGGCCGGGACGCTCAAGGCGGTCAGGGGCGATATCATGGTACTCGGCGTCGCCGGTAAAATGGGTCCGACGCTGGCGCGACTGGCCAAGCGGGCCGCGCCCGACCGGCGGGTAATCGGTGTCGCCCGCTTCAGCGAGCCCGGAATACGTGATCGGCTGGAAAGCCAGGGAGTGGAAACCATCACCTGCGATCTTCTCGACCGGACCGCGGTCGCGGGGCTTCCGGATGTTCCCAACATCGTCTTCATGGCCGGCCGCAAATTCGGCTCCGCCGGGGCGGAATGGTTGACTTGGGCGATGAACGCGCACGTACCTGCGCTGGTGGCGGAACGGTTTGCCAAGTCCAGGATCGTCACCCTGTCGACCGCGTGTGTTTACCCATATGCCCCGGTAACGGGAGGCGGAGCGGTTGAGGCCGACCCTCCCGTCGCGCCGTCGGGAGAGTATGCGAATTCCTGCGTGGCGCGGGAACGGATCTTCGAATATTTCTCCCGCGAGCACGGCACTCCCGGCCGATTGATCCGGCTCAGCTATGCACTCGATATGCGGTACGGCGTGCTGCACGACATCGCGGTGAAGGTCCGTGACGACATGCCGGTTGATGTCACCATGGGCCATGTGAACGTGATCTGGCAGGGCGATGCGAATGCCCAGATCCTTGGCGCGCTGGCGCATGTAAGCGACCCGGTATCACCTCTCAACGTATCCGGGCCCGAAGCGGCGAGCGTCCGCTCTCTCGCCCACGCATTTGGCGAGCGGCTCGGCAAGCCGGCGCGGATCGTCGGCGCGGAGGCGGATACCGCGTGGCTGATGAATACAGGTGCCGCCCAGGCGTTGTTCGGCAAGCCGACGGTGCCGCTTGACCGGGTTATTGACTGGGTCGCCGACTGGGTGGCCCGCGACCTTGGAAGCCTTGATAAGCCGACCCATTTCGAGACCCGCGATGGCAGCTACTGATCCCCACGCACTGCCCGAGGGGATTCAGATCCGGCCGCTTACGGGCGGCGATGTGGATGCCGGCCTTGTCCTGTCGCGGGAGGCGGGCTGGAACCAAGCCGCCGAGGACTGGATCTGGATGATCGAGGCGGGGCGCGGTTGGGCCTGCTCCGACGATAGCGGCACCGTCATTGCGACCGCGCTAACCCTGCCGGCGTCGGGAGAGTTCGGCTGGATCTCGATGGTGCTGGTTACCGAGGCGTGGCGCAGACGCGGCATCGCGAGCGCCCTGATGGCGCGGTCGATCGACGAATTGCGGAAGGCGGGCAAGGTCCCCGGACTCGACGCCACACCGGCAGGACGAACGGTCTATGGTCCTCTTGGCTTCAAGGACATCTACGGGCTGACCAGATTGCGTGCTGAACGAGCTATGCCGGCCGCGCATGGGACGAAGATTCCCTGCCGGCCGATGACCATTGGGGATCTGCCGGCTCTCACCGGATTGGATTGCCGGGCCTTCAGGGCGGACCGGCAGACTCTCCTTGGCGACCTTTGCCGCCGGGCTCCGGAACTGGCTTGGGTCGCAGAAGCAAAAGACGGATTCTGCTTGGGTAGAAACGGACGTGGCGCCTGGCAGCTCGGCCCGGTCGTCGCAACCGACCCGGCAACCGCCATTGCCCTCGTGGCATCGGCATTGGGCAGCATCGAGGTGCCGGTCATGATTGACGTGCCGGATCACCATCTCGGTCTCACAGATTGGCTCCAGCGGTCCGGCTTCCATGCCCAGCGGCCCTACACCAGAATGCTGCTCAGTCGCGATCAGCCCTTTGACGATCCCGGACTGACTTACGCCATTACCGGACCGGAATTGGGTTGACGCGTGACTTGGCGTCATTCGCGATAGCGGCGTAGACTTGCCTGGCTTGTAGATAGAAAAGGCTCCGGTCATGGCTCTCCACCGTACTGATCTTCCAGGAGAGGTTCTTGCCGCCCTCCGTAGGGGCGTGGTGATCCCGGCACATCCGCTGGCGTTGAACGAGGATCGGACCCTTGACGAACGCCGCCAGCGAGCCTTGAGCCGATACTATATCGACGCCGGAGCGGGCGGGCTTGCGGTTGGGGTTCACACTACGCAGTTCGCGATCCGCGATGTAGGGCTGTACGAGCCGGTCCTGCGGGCGGCGGCGGAGGAAATGAATGGCTGGAGCGAGCAGCCGCTGATCCGCATCGCGGGGCTTTGCGGGCCGACCAAACAGGCACTCGCCGAAGCGCGGACCGCGCTTAGCTTCGGCTATCACGCCGGCCTGCTCAGCCTTTCGGCTTTCGCTTCAGCCGGTGACGACGAGATCGTTGCCCATTGCCGGGCGGTGGCCGAGGAAATTCCGCTGGTCGGCTTCTATCTGCAACCTGCGGTTGGCGGCCGGGTCTTGTCGGCGGATTTCTGGCGCCGGTTCGCGGAAATCGACAATGTCGTGGCGATCAAGATCGCGCCCTTCAACCGCTACCGGACACTCGATGTGCTGCGCGGCGTGGTCGCGGCGGGCGCCGAGGAACGCATCGCGCTCTATACCGGCAACGATGATCATATCGTCGCCGACCTTCTGACGCCGTTCAACATCGGTCGGGGTAGCGAGACCGTCACCGTGCGGATTGTCGGCGGATTGCTCGGGCACTGGTGTGCCTGGACGTCTTCGGCGGTGCGTCTTTTGGAGCGGTGTCATGCCGCGGTGGCGCGTGGAGTTATCCCGCGATCATTGCTCGCCGAGGATGCTCGGGTAACCGATTGCAACGCCGCCTTATTCGACGCGGCGAACGATTTTCACGGCTGTATCGCGGGCTGTCACGAGGTGCTGCGACGCCAGGGCCTGTTGGACAATCTGGTGCTGTTGGACCCGGCGGAGGCCATGAGCCCGGGTCAAGCCGCGGAAATCGACCGGGTGCGTGCAACTTATCCGGATCTTGCCGATGACGACTTTGTCGCCGCCAATCTGGAGCGTTGGCTGGACACGGCTGTATCGAAAGCCGGATCTCCCACCAGTCGAGTTGCATAAGCATGAGCAAACCGCCTTTCAGCCGGCTCTCGCTCGCACCGGCGGATGTGCGAGCCGAGCACCGAGCGGATGAATCGATCATTCTGAGATCTCCGATCCCGCTGCCTGTGGCGCCACGGGCGGTCGGGGTTTGGCTTGAGAAATGGGCGCAACGGACGCCGGAAGCCACCTTCATTGCGGAACGAGGCCCGGATGGTGCTGCGGACTGGATACGGCTCAGCTATGGCGCGGCACTGCGGTCTGCTCGCTCGGTCGGGCAGGCCCTGCTTGATCTCGGGCTCGGACCGTCGCGCCCGGTCATGGTCTTGTCCGACAACAGTCTGGCGCAGGCTCAGCTAACGCTAGGCGCATTGCATGTCGGTGTGCCGGTGGTGCCTGTTTCTCCGGCCTATTCCCTGCTGTCCCAGGATTTCGAAAAGCTTCGCCATATCGTCGCTTTGACCGAGCCGGGCCTGGTTTTCGTCGAACATGGCGGGCCATACGGCAGGGCGCTCCGTGCCGTTGACTTCCAAGGAGCCCGCGTTGTCGCGGCGCATGAACCGCCGCCGGGCGCCGCGGAATTTTCGGAAATGCTTGCGACTGTGCCGGACGCCGATGTCGATCATGCCTATGCGGCGACCGGACCGGACACGGTGGGCAAGATCCTCTTCACCTCCGGGTCCACGGGCGTGCCCAAGGGCGTGATCAACACCCAGCGCATGATGACCGTGAACCAGGAACAGATCGCCGCGGTTTGGCCGTTTCTGGAAGAGCGTCCGCCGGTTCTTGTCGACTGGCTGCCGTGGAGCCACACCTTCGGCGGCAATCATGATTTTCACACCATCTTGCGGAACGGCGGTTCTCTTTACATCGACGCTGGCCGTCCGACGCCGGGACGTTTCGAGCCGAGCTTGCGTAACCTGAAGGAGATCGCGCCGACGCTTGCCTATAACGTGCCACGCGGATTTGAGCTGCTGCTGCCGCATCTGGAAGCGGATCGGGACTTCCGCGACCATTTCTTCAGCCGGCTCGACGCCATTTTCTATGCCGGTTCGTCTTTGCCGCCGCATCTTTGGCGGCGTCTCGAAGACCTGTCGGTGGCCGCCCGCGGCGAGCGCGTCATGATGTTCTCGTCCTGGGGAACCACTGAAACCGCGCCGGCGGCGACCCGTGTTCACTATGCCATCGAGCAGGCAGGCATCATCGGCCTGCCCTTGCCGGGCACCGAATTGAAGCTCGTCCCGCGCGCCGGAACGCTGGAGATTCTGGCACGCGGACCGAATATTACGCCCGGCTATTGGAAGAGCGACGCGATCACCAGGGCGGCTTTCGATGAAGAGGGATTCTACATCGCCGGCGACGCCGTGCGCTTCGCCGATCCCGCCGATCCCGCCAAGGGCTTGGTCTTCGACGGCCGTCTGGCGGAGGACTTCAAGCTGACCACCGGAACCTGGGTCCAGGTCGGCAACCTGCGCGTCAAGGCGATCGCCGCGGCCAATCCGGTGATCCAGGACTGTGTGGTGACCGGGCATGACCGGGAGTTCGTCGGTCTGCTGGCCTTCGCGAACATGGAGGCGTGCCGCGCACTTTGTCCCGATCTGGCCCTCGACGCCCCGGACGAGGTTGTCCTGACGAATGCCCGGGTCCGGGCCGCGGTGCGCTCCGGCCTTGCCGGACACAACGCCGAAGCTCCCGCGAGCAGTACGCGGATCAGGCGGGTATTGCTGACGGCGACGCCGCCACAAATCGATGCCGGGGAGATCACCGACAAGGGCTATATCAATCAGCGCGCCGTCCTCACCGCCCGAGCAGGCGCAGTGACCAAGATCTACACCGATAATGATCCCGATGTTCTTGTGATCGATTGACGGGTGCGGTCGCGCCGAGCAACGGGGCCGGGAACTTGGGGTTGCCGGAAACTATTCCGTCTTGGCGTGCCGGAGGATCGCCGCCCGCAATTCCGCCGGGGTAACCGGCTGTATCCCGACTTTCTCGCAGATCAGCCCGCCGCCGTAATTGGCGATCGCCATCGCCTCCAACGGGCTGCCGCCGGCGGCCATCGCCGAGGCCATCACGCTGATCACGGTGTCGCCGGCACCGGCCGGGTCGTTCACCACGCGAACGAAAGCCGGAAGGGTCGAGAAGTTACCCTCCGCGTCAACCAGCGCCACGCCCTTTGCTCCCAGGGTTACCATGACGTTCGCGCATTCCATGCGCTCGCACAGGGTTCGGATGGCGGTTTCTATTTCGCCTACGTTGGAAACCCGCATCGCCAGCGCTTCCGAGGCCTCGCGAAGATTGGGTTTGAAGACGGTGACACCGTGATAGGCGAAAAAATTGTCGAACTTCGGATCGACCAGCACCATCAGGTCGTGGCGCTTAGAGATTTTCAGGATTTCGGTGATGAAGGCGGCCGGCAGGAGGCCTTTGTTGTAATCCTCGATGATAAGCGCTGAAAGAGTGGGCGCGATATCGTCCAAAATGGTGGTCATTTTCGACCAGATCGTCTCGCTGACAGGCTCCCGGGTCTCGAAATCCGCGCGTGCGATCTGCCTGCTTTGCGCAAACATCCGCATCTTGACCGTGGTGGGCCGCGAGGAGTCGGGGAAGATGAACTGTTCGCCCCGGGTACTCTTGCCGACGAGATCCAGCAACCGATAACCGTCCTGATCGTCGCCGATGACGCTGAACAGGACCGGGTCCTCGCCAAGCGCGTTCAGGTTGTTGACCACGTTCGCCGCGCCGCCGAGCTGATAGGTCTCTTCGGTCACGTCGATGATCGGGATCGGTGCCTCGGCCGACAGCCGCTCAACCGAGCCGAATACCGAGCGGTCGAGCATCACATCGCCAATAACCGCGATGCGACGTCCGCCGATGGCGCCCAACAAGTCCAGATAGCGTTCATGGGAATGCAGGGTCAAGACCGTCTCCACCGACAACCGAATGCCTTCAACCGATGGGTCTTGGCGGTAGCATCAAAAGATCGTCATGGAAAGGGAGTTAGCGTCAGGTTCGCGTGGAAAATACGTAGAAATCCGACTTGATCAAAATTCAATAAAATTTTATATTTTTGGTGAAGACCAGTCAGTGCCTAAGGTTGCTGACGCATCGGCGGGGGATGCCTTGGCGGACGAGCAAAAAGATACGGACGATATCGAAGAAATCGATGTCGTTGCGGCGGATCGTGGGCAAGAGGATCAGAATCGGGACCGCGGGCGTTCCGGGAACGACATGCCGCGCGAGGACGCCGACCAGGACACCCAGGTTCGCCAGTCCGGGGACGGAAACCTGCATCTCGGCTCGCAACGCGATCCTTCCGCGGAGACCACCGAGGCGCGGCGCACGTCCTCCTTCAGCAATCAGGATACGCTGGAAGCGGTTTCCAGGGAGGCTGAGGCGCAGGACGGCGTCGCCGGCGACGATCGTGGCGGCGAGGTGAATTTAAGCGCGAATATTGCCCGCGGAGACCGCCGTCCGGAGGATCGCGAAAGCGAAAATGCACGCGGGGGAGATAGCGGCAGGTCGGAGCGCAATTCGCAAGGCGGCGAGCCGGCGGACGGCGCGCGCGCCGGCATCCAGGCTCCCGGCGGCCCGGCGAACCAGATCGTCGGAGGCCGGTCCGAAAATAACGCTCTCAATCCGCTCGGCGACGGGCGTGGTCAGCAAACCGGCCAGACCGCGCTGGGAGCGGAAGAAAGCAACCCGGGTGGCGGACCGGGATCATCCGAGGGTGCAACCGACGCGCGCGCGGCCGCTACTCCAGAGCGGTCCGGCGATAGCGCTGAAACCGGCGGTGATGACGAGGCTCTTGCCGGCGGAACCGGAGCGGGCTCCGGAGGAGATAATCTGAATTCTCCCGCGGCGGCGCGGCAGCCTCGCTCCAGCGAGACGCGATCCGACGATACCGAAACCTCCGGGCGGACAGCGCGCGCGGGACGAGAGGAACGGATCGGAGTGGGAGATAACGGGGGCGTCCAATCCGGCGGCGGCTCCGACATAGCGGTTGCGGGTTTTGGAGAACCGGGTGGAACCGGCGCCGCCGGGGTCGGTATTAACCCTTCCACAGTGCCCGCAAGGGATCCCTTGACCGAGGAAATCATCACCGGTGGCCAGGCAGGCGATCCGCTGGACGACACTACGGCGGCGATCTTCGCGGATCGGGTGGAACCTGAAATCGTTGAGCAAACAGCAACGCCCACAGTTGAAACCGTGCCAACGGTCCCAGCCGCGGAAAGCAGCCCCGAACCCGCACCGCCGCCGACGCTGACGGCGCCTTCGGCGACCGAAAGTAATCCTGAACCGGCGCCGGTGCCGACCGAGGCCCCGTTGGCGGGGAGCGATCCTGAATCCGCGCCGGTACTGACG
>JAYOEU010000105.1:0-6822 GCA_038116915.1 Alphaproteobacteria bacterium | reverse complement strand
CGGGGTGACGATACGATCAACGGCGGCTCTGGTTCCGACACCATCAATGCCGGCGGTGGCGACAACTCCATCAATGCCGGAAGCGGCAACAACTCCGTCACGGCTGGTTCCGGCGATGACACGGTTCGATCCGGCTCCGGCAACGACCGGATCAATGCCGGCGCCGGCGACAATGTGGTGAACGCGGGCTCCGGCAACAACTCCGTCACGGCCGGTTCCGGCGACGACCGGATCACGACAGGCTCGGGCCGCGACACGATCAGCGCGGGAGACGGCGACAACCGGATCAACGCGGGCTCGGGCGACGACCGGATCACGGCGGGCCGGGGTGACGATACGATCAACGGCGGCTCTGGTTCCGACACCATCAATGCCGGCGCCGGCGACAACTCCATCAATGCCGGAAGCGGCAACAACAGCGTCACCGCTGGTTCCGGCGATGACACGGTCCGGTCCGGCTCCGGAAACGACCGGATCAATGTCGGCGCCGGCGACAATGTGGTGAACGCGGGCTCCGGCAACAACTCCGTCACGGCTGGTGCCGGCGACGACCGGATCACGACGGGCTCGGGCCGCGACACGATCAGCGCGGGAGACGGCGACAACCGGATCAACGCGGGCTCGGGCGACGACCGGATCACGGCGGGCCGGGGTGACGATACGATCAACGGCGGCTCTGGTTCCGACACCATCAATGCCGGCGCCGGCGACAACTCCATCAATGCCGGAAGCGGCAACAACAGCGTCACCGCTGGTTCCGGCGATGACACGGTCCGGTCCGGCTCCGGAAACGACCGGATCAATGCCGGCGCCGGCGACAACGTGGTGAACGCGGGCTCCGGCAACAACTCCGTCACGACGGGCTCTGGCAAAGACCGGATCACGACGGGCAGAGGTAACGACCGGATCAATGCTGGCGCTGGTGACAACGTGGTGAATGCCGGCGACGGCAACAACACGGTCACGACCGGCTCTGGCAAGGATCGGATCACGACGGGCAGAGGTAATGACCGGATTAATGCCGGTGGCGGCGACAACTCCATCAATGCCGGTGACGGCAACAATTCGGTCACCGCCGGTTCTGGCGACGATCGGATTACGGCGGGGTCCGGACGAGATACGATCATCGCGGGTGACGGCGACAATACAATCGACGGCGGTGCGGGGGATGATCGCATCACGGCCGGCAGCGGTGATGATCTTATCAAAGGCGGTGATGGCGCCGATCGCATCGTCGCCGGCGCGGGTGACGACACCATCAGCGGCGGGGCCGGCGCCGATGTGATTGATGCCGGCGCGGGCGACGATGTCGTGGTGGTCAATGTCGCCGAGAATGTCCGCGAGCGAGGCGAGGACCAGCTTACCGGCGGCGCCGGCGAAGACACCCTGCGTCTTGAACTGACCCAGGATCAGCTCGACAGCGGCGACTTCGATGATGCGCTTTTCGAGGCGAAGGACCATTTCGCGGATATCGCGGAAGGCAAGGTCGATGCCGATGCAACCGCGCGCTTTGATGGATTGAACCTGAGGGCTCGAGGCTTCGAGCAGATGGAGGTGTCGGTCAACGGCCGGGCGGTTGAACTGAACCGCAAGCCGGTGGTGCGGGGTGTTCAGGCGGTCCAGATTGATTTTGCTTCCATGGCTGAACCGGTGGACGCACCCGCTGACGGACCGCTCCTGGTCGGAGAGGACGGCAGCCGGATTCTCGATGAAACGCCGGGTACCGGTACCTCCGGCGCCGCTTCGGACCAGGGGCAGGATTACTCGAGGGGCAATGAAGCGACGACGTCGCTTTTGTCGGAAATCGAGATATCCGACGATGACCGGGAGGATAATCTCAAATCCGCGACGGTGAAGATCGACAATCTGGGTGACAGTGCCGAGGTGACATTCGATACCGGCAGCACCGGCATTCAAGTGAATGTCGAGCATCTGGACGGCGGCGGCATCCAGATCACCTTCTCCGGGACCGCGGATCCGGCATCCTATACCTCGGTGCTCAAGTCCGTGGCGGTGAGGAACGGCTCGGTAAGTGAGGACGGAGGCTCGCACGGGATTTCCGTCACTGTAGAAGATGAGCACGGGGTGTCCAGTGATCCGGCGACGGCGGAATTGGAAATCATAGAAGACCCCGACGCGGTGGAAACGGAAGCGAGTGAAGCGGTCACCGGAACGGAGGACGGCACGGGAGCCGGCGAGGCGACGGAGCCGGAAATGGACGGCTTGGTCTCGGCCGGTGAGGGAGATGACGCTCTCCAGGGCGGCGACGCTAACGACGACCTTGATCCGGGTTCACAAGACGACAGCGGCAAGGGACCGGGTGCCAATAACGGCCGCGGTTCCGAGATGTCCGAGAATGCGAAGAACGATGAGGCTGGCGCCGTCGGTAAGGGTCGGAGCGACGATGTCGAAGCCGACAGCGAAGCTGATGACGACGCCGAACCTGAAACCGGGACGCAGACCGCCTCCAATGAAGATGAGACGGATTCTGCCGCTGGGAGCGATGATGTTGTTGGCGGCGACAAGTCCAACAACGGTAAGGGATTCGAGAAGTCCGCGAATGCCAAAAACGATGACGCCGGTGAAAAGCAGGATAAGAAAGCCGGCAAGGCGTCGGTTGATGAAAAAGAGTCGGACGAGGATAGTGAATCCGGCGGCATGGCGGCCGACGATGGTGAAGATTCAGCCGGCGATTTCGATGATGCGGGCGACGACGAGGACTTTGCGATTTACGCCGAGATGGACAGTGGTTCCGAGAGTACGCCGGATTGGATGACGGTATCCGAGCAACCGGCGGAGGATGAGGTGTCGTCCGGCGGTGAACAGACAGGTTCGGACGGAGCCGATTGGGCCGGCGGCGAAACCGCCGACGCGGACGACTCGTCCACCACGGATGATCTGGATTCGAGCATCCAGATTTCGACCCTGGTCTAGCTGGCGACTATCTTCAGCGTTCCGTGAATCCCAGCGACAGGGCCCGGCTGACCGGCTTGCTCAGATATTCGAAGAGGGTGCGCTGGCCGGTGCGAATATCGGCCTGAACCACCATTCCGGGGAGAATACGGTTCTCATCCGCCCGCCCGCCGACATGGTCGCCCTCCAATTCCAGCACCACCTTGTAGAAGGCCTTGCCGGTGTCGCCGGCGACCGTGGTTGGCGAAATATGACGCACATGACCGGCAACACCGCCGAACTGCGCATAGTCGTATGCGGTGAAGCGGACCGTTGCTTCCTGGCCGATCTCGACGAAGCCGACATCCTTGGGGTTGAGCTTGACCTCGACCACCATCCGGTCGTCCAGCGGCACAATTTCCGCCACCGCTTCGCCTGCGGCGACGACACTGCCGACGGTTGAATAGGTCAGTTTCTGAACCACGCCGCGCACGGGCGCGCGAACCTCAAGCCGCTTCACGCGATCCTCATAGCGGGCCATGGACTCGCGGATCTCGGACAGTTCCGCCGATACGTTGCTTATTTCCGCGAGCGCGTCGTTTTTCATCCGGCTCTGCACCTCGGCAAGCCGGGTTTCGGACTCCGCGACCCCCTCTTCCGCCCGAGCGATCAGTCCCTCGACTTGCAACTGCTGGCCTTGGGTTGTGTTCAGCAGGCGCAGGACGTCGAGATACTTGAAACGGGGAGTAAGGCCCTTCTCCATGAGACCTTCGCGAAGCTTGGCTTCCTCTGACACCAAAGCGACACTGCGTGCGATCGTCGCCTTTTGCTCGAAAAGAGTTTTGAGCGCGACCTTGCGCTCGTTGATCTGACGACCGAGAACCTCAAGCTGATTGTTACGGCTCTCGTTCTGCGAGCGAAGCAGGGCCTCATGCTCCGCTACCAATTCCGGGAAGAGCTGGCCGAGATTGCCGAAACGCGGCTCTGTACCCGTGACGAAGGCGTTCAGGCGGATGAACCGCGCCCGCAACGACGCCTCGCGGGCGCGGAGCTGGGCAAGTTCCGATTGCGCGAAAGTCGGGCTCAGCAGTAACAGCAGATCACTTTTCTCGACGATCTGGCCTTCTTCGACCAATACATCGGCGACAATACCGCCCTCCAGATGCTGGAGCTGACGTACCGCGCTGGAAGGAAGCACCTGGCCATCTGCGCGGGCAACCTGATCGAGGCGGGCAAACATGGACCAGATGATGGCGGCAATCAGGAACACAGCCAAAAGATAGATCATCAACCGCACCAGCCGGGGCGACGTGCCTTCCTCAAGCTGAATGGACTGGGCGAGGTAAGAGGTGCGCAATGCCGGCGGGCGCTTGCGTGGCGCAACCGCCGGCAGGCTGTCGGAATTGCTCATCTAGGCGGCTCCCCGCTTGGATTGAATCGCTTCAGTCGAATCGTTCCTGGACTCGGAAGTCAGCCGGCCGGCTGTCAGGACCAGAACCCGGTCGGCGGACCGCATTTGGCTTGGCCGGTGGCTGACGAAAATGATGGTTCGTTTGCCGCGCAGCGACGCCAATGTTTTTGCCAGTGCCTCCTCGCCATTGGCGTCCAGGTTCTGCGAAGGCTCATCCAGCAACAGGATCGGCGCATCCTTGAGCCAGAGCCGCGCGAGGCTTAGCTTTTGCTGGAAACTTTCCGGCAGGCTTTCGAGCTTTTCATCTGCGATCCAGGTTTCGAAACCGTCTGGGAGATTGGCGATTTCCTCGAATACACCGGCGGCTATCGTGGCGTCCCGCAACATTTCGTCGGTCGCCGCAGGCTCCACCAGCCGCAGGTTTTGCGCAATCGTGCCATGGAAAAGGTGACAGGCCTGGGGCAGATAGGCGATCGACTTGCGGATTTCGGTCGCCCGCAACTGGCGCTGTTCAACACCGCCGTAAAAAACGCTTCCGGCCTGCGGCTTGAGCACCCCGGCAATGATCTTGAGCAATGTCGATTTTCCGGCTCCGCTGGGACCGGTGAGCGCGATGAGTTCTCCGGGTTGAATATCCGTCGATACCGCAAGCAATGCCGGGTCCGCGTCTTCCTTGTAGCGCATCGAGACCCGGCGGATTGAAACGACGTTGGAAAATCTGTGCTCGCTGATCTCGGCGTCATCGCCGCGCGGCTCCGCCGCCGTCCGCATGAGCCGGTTCAACTGGTCGAAGGTCTAACGGATCTGCGTCAACCGTGGCAGAGCCTGAAACCCTATTTGGATCGGCGCCAGCGCGCGCCAGATCAAGGTCATCGAGGCAACGAGCGCGCCGGTGGTCATCGTCTCGTTGATCACTGCGAAGGTGCCGACCAACAGGGTGAGCAGGTCGGTCCCCTGCACCACGGTGTGACTCATGGTCTGCAGGACCAGCATCCGCATGGTCGCGCTGGAACGTTCCACCGCCATCCGGGCCGACAGCGGGCGCATGCGGTCGAAGAGATTTTCCTCGATCACCGCCTCGCGGGCGGCGCGCTGATGGGTGACCAGTTCGGTCAGGAGCTGATCCCGGTTCGACTTGGCCCTGCCGGCATCGGCCTCGGCGCGTTGTATCGCCGGAATGAAGCCGATGCCGAGAATGACGAAAGCCAGGATTCCGAGCAGCGGTATGATCACAAGTGATCCGGCCACGGCGCCGATAAGGATCATGGCGGCGATGGTCATCGGCAGTTCGAGCACTGTATTGGCGAGCGGGCTGTTCACCAGGTCCCGGATCGATTGGAAACTTTTCAGACGGCTGAGCTGTGCGCCGAGATTCGCGGTTTCGTTCGTCGCTGGTGGTAACTCGAGGACCCGGCGGAAGGTCTCCGTGGATATCAGGCAGTCCAGGCGGCCGGCCACCTGGGCGACCGCGGTGGTTCTGATCCGCCGCAGCATCAGATCCGCGAAAAGTGCCAGCAGGACGCCGGGTATCAGCCAATAGAGGCTCTCCGCCGCCGCCGCCGGAATGACGATATCGTATACGGCAATGACGAAGAGCGGAATCGCGAGCCCGAACATGGAGGTGAGGATGCTGGCCGCCGCGACGATAAGGGCTGCGGCCCAAAAGCGCCGCACGGTGAGCCAGGTGAAGCTTCGGGGTTCGCGTTTGCGCTCGGCCTGCTCGTCCTTGCGCTCGAACGTGTAATAGTAGCCCTTAAGCCCTCGCCCGTTGATTTTCCGTACCTGGTGATCGGCGCTGTCGAAGACGGCGAAGCCGTCGCCGTCCCGCATATGCACGACCATCGGCGGCTTGTTGCCAGGTAAAAACAGGCAGGGCAAGAGACGGCGATCCAGGTTGGTGAGCCGGCCCTTGTTTCGCTGGCTGTCGAAACCGAGCTCGCTCAGGCTGTTGCGCAGATCAATCAGATCAAGCCGGCGGGCGAAATGCGGAAGAGCCTCCATAAGCTCCCGGGTATCGCCACTCCACCCTAGGGCGGAGAGCAGCGGAAGCAGGCAGGAGGCGAAGTTAGAGGTTGATTCGAAGTTTTCGACATCCTGACGCCGAAGGGCATCGGCCAATGTCCCGTCGATTTGGAGATCAGTCATCGGCGCGCGCCACTGTAACGCGTCCGCCGCCAATCCCCGACGCCGGGTCGGACCGGTCCCGAGGCGGCAGGATGTCCACCGGCGAGACCAATTCTTCCGGATCGGCGTGGACGGTGGACGGATCGTCGAGATCGATGACGCGGTCGGCGAGCGCGATGAATGACGGTCGCTGGGTCACCATGATGACGGTGTGGGTGCCTTTGCGTCGCTGCAACGCCTAGCGGAACTTCGTGTCAGCCTCGTGGTCGAGGTTTGAATTGCACTCGTCCATGATGATGACCTTGGGGTCGCCTGAGAGCGCGCGCACTATCGGAAGGTGCTGGCGCAGGGACGCGGGGAGCGAGTCCATGGTCGTACCGGTGATTTCGGTGGTG
>JAYOEU010000104.1:0-15753 GCA_038116915.1 Alphaproteobacteria bacterium | reverse complement strand
CAGAACCTCCCGGCTATCGGAAGGTTGAATCTGATTCACGACAAACTAGGAATCCTTTTTATGGGTTCATGGCCTAGTATTGCGCGCGGTGAACTTTCGCTATGAGGTCCCTGCTTCGACCGCGAAGGGGAAGCCGAACGTCAAAGGCAGAGGCCCGGGAATCGCAAAATGGCAGGACCGCGATCCGCAATCGTCGTGGATGATATGAGAACCATCCGCGACATGATCGATACCTATCTCAAAAGGCAGGGATTTTCCGTTACCCAATGCTCCACCGCCGGAGATTTCTACAAGTCGCTGCATGGCGCCGCACCGGACGTCATTCTGCTTGATGTCGAAATGCCGGACGAAAACGGGTACCAGATCTGCGACTGGCTGCGGAACGCGCTCGGCTACAGCGATATTCCCGTGCTTTTCGTGACGGCGGGCACGTCGAAAAGCCATATGGAGAAGGCGAAAGCGGTCGGCGGCGACTATTTCGTCAAGAAACCCTTCGATGAGGCCAGCCTGATCAAGGGGGTCGAACGCGCGATCCAGATCCGCGCGGCAAAGAAGAAGGATCCAAGCTCCGCGACCCGGGACATCCGCAAGACCGCCATCGTCGTCGATGACATGAAATCGATGCGTGATCTGACCGAAAGCATGCTGCGGGGATCGGGCTATGCGGTCATGAAATGCGAGTCCGCCGAGCAGGTGTACCGGATGCTGAAGAACGTCACGCCCAGCGTGATCCTTCTCGACGTCAACATGCCCGGCGAGGACGGCTATGAGATCTGTGCTCGGATCCGCCAGGAAATGCCGCATGTGGATTGCCCGATCGTCTTCGTCACGAGCAACAAGTCAAAGCGGGATATCGAACTGGCGAAAGCCTCCGGCGGCGACTATTTTGTCGTCAAGCCGTTCGATGAAACGTCCCTGATGAACGGCGTCCGCAGGGCCTATCAGAACAGAAGAGCCGCCCGGTACGCTTAACGCGGCCTTGGTGTGAGTTCGCGGACCTGTCACATGTCGCGCTCGATGGTGGCGGAGCCTAGAGACTTGCCGTCGGCCATTTCTAGCGGGGGAAACCAGACCATGAAGGCCGCCGTCCTACGCGCGTTCGAAATGCCGCTCGTCATCGAGGACGTTACCCTGGCACCGCCGGAGGCCGGCGAGGTGACGGTCGCGGTTGCGGCCTGCGCGATCTGTCATTCCGACATCCACTATGCGGACGGCGCCTGGGGCGGCACGCCGCCATTGATCCTCGGGCATGAAGCGAGCGGGATTGTGGAGGCGGTCGGCCCCGGGGTCCGGGACGTCGCACCGGGCGACCGGGTGATCGTCTCGCTGATCCGGCATTGCGGGCATTGCTTTCACTGCGCGCGCGGTGAGCCGACCCAGTGCGAGACCCGGTTCCCGCTGGACACGCCAGGCCGCCTCAAGGACTCCTCCGGCGTGCCGATCGGGCAGGGGATCCGCACCGCCGCCTTCGCGGAACGCACGGTCGTGCATGAGAGCCAATGTGTGTTGATGCCGGCGGATCTGGGCTTCGAGCAGGCGGCGCTTCTGGCCTGCGGCGTGATCACCGGTTTGGGCGCGGTCACCAATACGGCCAAGGTTCCGGTCGGCTCGAGCGTGGTGGTGGTCGGTACCGGCGGCGTCGGGCTGAACGCGGTTCAGGGTGCGCGGCTGTCCGGCGCGCATCCGATCATCGCAATTGATCTTTCCGATGAAAAACTCGAAGCCGCCCGCCGCTTCGGCGCGACCCACGCGATCAATCCGGCGAACAGCGATGTCACCGATCAGGTCAGGGCTCTGACCGGCGGACGGGGCGCGGACGCGGTCCTGGTCACGGTCGGCAGCACGCCGGCGATGGTTCAGGCGATGGCACTGCCTCGGCGGGGCGGGACAGTGGTTCTGGTCGGCATGCCCGCCACCGGCGCGAAACTGCCGCTGGAGGTCGGTGACATCGCCGATTACGCCCAGACCGTTATCGGCAGCAAGATGGGAGCGGCCCGGCCGAAGACGGATATTCCGAAGCTGATCGAGCTGTACAAGGACGGCCGGCTTCTGCTGGACGAGCTGATTACCAGCCGCTATCCGCTGGAGCGGATCAACGAGGCTTTCGCGTCGGTCAAACGGGGCGAGGCGCTGCGCAACGTCATCGTCTTCTAAACGCTCCGCCCTCCGCTACCCGGGGCAAAGGCGGTCGCCGTGCCGATCATCGAGTCCCGGCTGACCAGGGCGGCGAGTTCCGCCTCGCTCATGCCGTCGGTGCCCTCGGGCCGGCGCGGGATCACCAGATAGCGGCAATCGGCGGTGGAATCGACCACCCGCACCTCGGTCGTCTCCGGCAGATCGGTGCCGAATTCCTTGAGCACAGCCCTCGGTTCGCGCACCGCGCGGGAACGATACTCCCGCGACTTGTACCAGAGCGGCGGCATGCCCAGGATCGGACGCGGATAGCACGAGCAGAGCGTGCAGACGACCATGTGATGCAGGTCCTCGGTGTTCTCCAGCGCCACCAGCTTCAAGGCCTCGACCTCGAAACCCATCTCGGCGACGGCGGCGTTGCCGTCCTCCAACAGGCGGGCGCGGTAGGCCGGATCGGTCCAGGCCCGGGCGACGATCCGGGCCCCGCCTTCCGGCGATTTCCGCTCCCAGGCTTCGATCTGATCCTGAATTTCACGCGCGGTGACGATATCCTTCTCGATCAGCAACTCGCGCAGCGCGATCTCCAGAAACTCCCACTCCTCGCTTGGCTCGCGGATGTCCGGCTGAAAGACCGTGTGATCGTGGCCGTGCGGATGTCCGTGATCATGGTGCCCATGCGTGCTCATAGCGGCTCCAGCCAAGTCTCGTAGATATCGGCGGTGACGGTATCGCCCGGCGCGTAGGCGCCGTCGCCGTTCCAGGTCTCGTCCATGGTGAACAGCACCTGGTAGAGGTGCAGAAGCGGCAGGCCCGACAGTCCGTAGGCAAGCCGCTCGGGATTGGGAAACGTTCCAAAATGCCGGATCACCTGGCCGGCGCGCCCACGCAGGAACATCGGCGTGCGCACATGACCGGGCGGCAGGCCCCGGGCGACCTTGACCCGCGCGCCGATCGCGAAGGGACCGGTCATGGCCCGGCCTTGCTATGGCGGGCGCGCACCTCGGCGAGCTTGGCCTCGATCTCGGCTTCGCTCAGCACCCCTTTTTCGATGAGCAGGCCGCGCATCGCCCGCACCCAGCGCTCATAGTAGGAAGCTTCGGCATAGGTCTTCGGCTCCAGGCTTTCGATGGTCCGGCGGTTCTCGTCGGTCACCCAGAACGACCGTGGCTTGGCGCGCAACAGCATCATCATCGCGTCGATCCGCCTTTCGGTCAGGGTCGGTTCGTGCTCATCCGTGTCGATCGGTCCGCCGGGCAGGCCGCCGAGATCGCTGATCGCCCGTTCGCTCATGGTTTCATCTTTCTCGGTTTCCGGGCAGTTTAGACAACAAACCCTGGCGACTAGAAGCCTTTCCGACATGCGCGGGCGCCGGGCCTCGCGTATCCTCCGACAAGCCCTTGAGGCCGTTTACGACCCGCTGCAATGACCGACCGATCCTCAGAGCCTGCATTCGATCCGGAGACCGCGCCCGTCGGTCTGCGGCACTGGCTCATTCTGGCGACGGTTCAGATCACCACGCTGACCTTCGGGATGACCATCACCGGGACAAATGTGGTGCTGCCGCAGCTCAAGGGCGCGATGTCGGCGACGCCGGACCAGATCGCCTGGGTCGTGACCTTCAACCTGGTGGCGACCGCCATCGCCACGCCTCTGACCGGCTGGTTCGCCGGCAATTTCGGCTGGCGCTATCTGCTGTTCGGCAGCTTGACCGGCTTCACGGCGTTCACCGCGCTATGCGGTCTCGCGGAGTCGCTCGAGGCCCTGGTGCTGTTCCGCATCGGCCAGGGCGCGTTCGGGGCGCCGCTCATGCCCTTGGGACAGGGCATGATCCTGGCCACCTTCCCGCGCCGTCTGCATCCCATGGCGTTGATGGTCTGGGGGATCGGCGGGGTGATCGGGCCGGTCATGGGGCCGATCATGGGCGGCTTCGTCGCCGAGGCGCTGAACTGGCGCTGGGTGTTCTTCATGATCGTTCCGCTGGGGCTGTTCAGCATTTTCGTCGCCGCGATCTCCGTCGGCCACCAGGGGCGCGGCGACGCCAAGCGCTTCGATGCGACCGGCTTCGTCGCCTTGGCGCTGGCGATCGGCGCCACCCAGCTCATGCTCGATCGCGGCTCGCGCCTGGATTGGTTCGAATCCTGGGAGATCATCGCCGAGGCCTGCGTCGCCGTCGCCGGCTTTTACACCTTCGTCGTCCATACCTTCACGACCGAGAACCCGTTTCTTAATCCCCGGCTGTTCCTGGACCGCAATTTCGTGCTCGGGTGCCTGACCGCCTTCGCGATGGGCTGGATGAGCTACACGCCCATCGTGCTTTTCCCGCCGCTGTTGCAGGAATTGCGAGGCTATCCGGACTCGGTGGTCGGCACCCTGATCGCGGCGAGGGGGTTCGGAAACTGGCTGAGTTTCCTGATCGTCGTGCCGTTTACCCGCAAGGCGCCGCGGCTGGCACTGGCGACCGGGCTCGCCTGCCAGGCGGTGGCGGGATTGCAGATGGCGGCGCTCGACATCAACCTCACAGAAAGCGACGTGTTCTGGACCAACACGCTTCAGGGCTTCGGCTTCGGGCTTGCCTACACGCCGATGGCGACCTTGGCCTTCTGCACCCTGTCGCCGAGGCTGATGGTCGAGGGCTCGGCGGTGTTCAACTTGCTGCGGCATTACGGCAGCAGCGTCTTCATCTCCATCAGCGTCATGGTCCTGGTTCAGAGCACCGCCTGGAACTATTCCGACATGACGGCGCTGATCACCCCGTTCAACGAGCTGCTGCGCTTCCCCGAGGTGAGCGGAAGCTGGACACTCGAGAATCTGAGCGGGCTGTCCGCGCTCAGCGGCGAGATCCGCCGGCAGGCGCAGATGATCGGCTATCTCAACGCGTTTCAGCTATTCGGCATCGCGGCGGCCTTCGCCATTCCCATGAGTTTTCTGTTCGCCGATCCGCATGGCCCGGCGGCGGCGAAGCGGTGAGGGGCATTGACAGATCGGCCAAGCTCCGCCGCAATGGGCCGATGACCCCGAGGAGACCGACCGATGGATCAGCTTAATCCGGTCGACCCCGTTGCCCGCGCCCGGGCCCTGGGTCCCGATCTCGACGCGGCGGGAGACGAGATCGAGCGCACCAAGCGGATACCCCAGGCGCTGCTCGCCAAGATCCACGAGGCGCGGCTCGCCCGGATGTTCCTGCCGAAGGTTCATGGCGGCGACGAGGTCGATCCCTGCACCTATCTGCACGCGCTGGAGGCGGTATCGCGGCACGACGCCTCGGTGGGGTGGAACCTGTTCGTCGCCAACAGCTCGACCCTGATCACGCCGTTCCTGAGACCGGAAACCGCGCGGACCATCTATGCCGAGCCGCATGCCTGGATGTCCTGGGGGCCGCCGGATGCCCAGAAGGCCAAGGCGGTCGACGGCGGCTACATCGTCAACGGCACCTGGGGGTTTTCCAGCGGCTGCCGCCAGGCGAACTGGATGGGCGCCCATTGCATGGTGGAAGAGAAGGACGGGTCGGTCCGCCTCAACGCCGCCGGTCGGCCGTCGGTGACCAGTTTTCTGTTCCCGGCCGATCAGGTGACCCTGCACGACACCTGGGACACGATCGGCCTGCGCGGCACCGCGTCCGACAGCTATACCGTCGAGAATGTTTTCGTGCCGGAGGCCTTTACCGGAACCCGCGAGGAGCCGGAGAACAGGAACGTCGCCGGCCCGCTCTACTGGTTCACCCAGCAGGGCCTCTACGCGGTCGGGGTTGCCGCCGTCGCGCTGGGCACGGCGGGCGGGATGCTCTCCGCCTTCATCGAGCTTGCCAGGGACAAGACGCCCCGTGGGCTCGCGCGGCTGGCCGACCGGGATGCGACCCGGGCCCTGGTGGCGATGTCCGAGGCGCGGCTGGGCTCGGCCCGGTCCTATCTGGTGGATGTGCTGTCGGGGTACTATGCGATCGCCGAGGATACCGGCGCCATGGGGATCGAGGATCGGGCGAAGGTGCGGCTCGCCACCACCAACGCGATCATCGGCGCCATCGATGTCGCGGACCGGATCCACAAGGCCGCCGGCGTGTCGGCGATCTTCGTCGGCAAGAGCCCGTTCGAACGCCGCTGGCGCGATATCCATACGCTCAGCCAGCAGATCCAGTCGCGGGATTCCCATTTCGAGGCCGTGGGACAGATCATGCTCGGCGATTTGCCGGCCGTTTTCTATTAGACGCGAGGAGGAAGCCGTGCCCGACAAGCAGGAAATCGACTACGACGCCAAGCGCGCCGCGCTGGAGGCGAAATACCAACCATCGAACAAACCCGCCGGCTCCAGCCCGGTCGGTACCGGCGGTGTCGACCATCTGGCGTTGATCTGCTCGGATATCGAAAAGACCATCGAGTTCTACACCGATGTCGTCGGCATGCGGCTCGCCAAGATCGTGCCGAACCGGGACGAGCCGAGCTCAACCCATATCTTCCTCGACATGGGCGGCGGCAACATGCTGGCGTTCTTCGATTTCCCGAAGAAGGGCCCGGCCCGGACAGAGCGCGGCGTCGGCAGCATGCACCACGTCGCGCTGAAAGGAACACCCGAGCAATATGCCGCCGTGGTGAAGTCGGTCCGCGAGCGGGGCATCAAGCACGATATCCACGGCAGCGACACCAAGGGCGCGGTCTATTTCCGCGACCCGGACGACATCCTGCTCGAGGTCACGACGGGGTACTAAGGTCGGGCTCAGGCCCCATTCTCATGCGGCGCCAAGGCGGCGTAGACGGCGCGGTTCATCGGGGTGGCGACGCCGGTTTCGGCGCCGAGCCGGGCCACCGAGCCGTTGAGGGCCGAGGCTTCGAGTTTCTCCCCGCGTTCCAGCGCCGCCAGGATCGAGGCTTTCATCGTCTCCGGCAGCATGTCGAGAAGCGCCATCGTCCGGTCGACCTGATCCTCGGGCAGCGGCTTGCCGAGCGCCCGGGCGACGGCAACGACTTCGCCGGCAAGCTCCACCATCAGCGCCCGCGTCGCCGGGTCCGACCGGCACGCGCCCAGCGGCAGCCTGGTCAGGCAGTTGGCGCCGGCAAGCGTGCAGATCATCACGAATTTCTGCCACAGCTCGCGCTCGATATTCTCGGGCACCGGCGCGTCGATCCCGGCTTCGGCGCAGGCGGCACGGAAGGCCTGGATGCGCGGGCTCGCGCTGTTGTCCAACTCGCCGACCCGCAGGATCTGCATGGTCGCGAAATGCCGGATCATGCCGGGCGCTTCGATCAGGGCGCTGATATTGGCAACGCCGCCGATGACGTGACCGGCGCCCAGCACGCGCTGCAGCACGTCCATATGCGCGATGCCGTTGAGGAAGGGGATGACGCCGGTCTCCGGGCCCACTACCGGCTTGATCAGCTCGGCCGCGCTTTCGGTGTCATAGGCCTTGACGCAGAACAGCACGATGTCCGCGACGCCGAGATCCCCAGGCCTGTCGCTGGCCCGGGCGGGATGGATTGTGGCGCCGCCAAACTCGCTCAGCACCTTGAGGCCGTTCTCCCTGATGGCGGCGAGATGCCTGCCCCGGGCGACGAATCCCACCTCATGACCGGCCTTCGCCAGTTGCGCGCCGAAATAGCCGCCGACGCCGCCGGTGCCCATGACGATGATCTTCATATCTCTGGTTTCCCTGATAGGTGATGGACCGGGCGCGCGAGGTTACCGGCTTTAAAAGAGCCGGCGACGGCTCAGGCCGGCGCGAAGACGTCGGCCTGCGGCGCACCCGCTGGTTTCGACAAGGATGCCGGCTCGTCGCTGGAGAAGGCGGCGTCACGCTGCATCACCGGCAGGACACGGTCCGCGAAGAGCCGCATGTTCAGTTCGGCCTCCTGGCGCGTCATGCGGCCATAGGAGAAGTCGCAGACGATGTGGTCCGTCCCGGTCAGGCGCCGCAATTCTCCGAGCTGCTGGACGCAGTCGTCCGGGGTCCCGACGATCTGGATGCCGACGTAGAACTCCGTCATCTTCTGCCGCGCCACCGGGTCCTTCAGCTTGGAGTAGGTCTTTGCCATCTTTCCGTAGGACTCATAGCCCTTCACGTTGGCGAGGTGACCGTCGGAAAAGTTGTAATGGGCGTCGATCGAGTCCCATTTCGCGCCCAGGAACTGCATCGCGCGCTCATGCGCCTCGCCCCGGCTCTCGGAACAGGACACGTTGGTCAGGATGATCGGCGGCGGCGGCGTGTGCCCGACGCTGGCGGCGATACCCCGGAAGGACTCGATATCGGCGGCCGCCTTGTGCCACTCGTTCTGCATGATCACCATCATGCCGAAACCGAGCTTGGCCATGATCTCAGCCGATTCCGGGCTGACCGACGAGGCATAGAACCGGCGCTCCGGATGCGACATCGGCCGGGGCCGGATCGACATCTTGGGGATCTTGTAAAACTCGCCGTCCCATTCGAACACCTCGTCGCGCAGGGCCGTGGTCACCAGCCGCGCGGCTTCGGCGAAGCGCGGGCGGGCCTCTTCCATCGGAACCCGGAAACCGGCGTATTCGGCACTGGCGGCGCCGCGGCCGAAGCCGAACAGGCATCGCCCGCCGCAGAGGATGTCGAGATAGGCGATTTCCTCGGCGACCCGGATCGGGTCATGCCAGGGCAGGACGATGACGCAGGTGCCGAGCGTGATGCGCTTGGTCTTTGCCGCGTAGTAACTGAGAAGCTGAAGCGGATTCGGCGACATGGAATAGCCGGTGAAATGGTGCTCCAGGCCGAACAGGGAGTCGAAACCGAGCGGCTCGGCAAGGTCCGCGATCGCCAGATGGTCCATCAGGACCGCCGCGTCGGAGCGCCCGGGCTCGGAGAGTACGCTGACATCCGTGCCGATTTTCATGGTCCATCTCCCGGGTGTGATTTCGCCGCGTGTTATCGCTGTCTATTGAACACGTGCCCGGTCCCCAGAATCAATGCCGGGATCAGGGCGACGGCCCCGACGGCGAGGAAGGCGTCGATATAACTTCCACGTGCTGCCACGATCGCGCTGAAGACGGCGGGACCGATGGCGACGCCCAGAAACGTGAAGGCCGAGACGCCGCCGGTCGCCCGCGCGACCAGCGGGCCCGGCATGATCCGTGCGATCTCGCCGATATAGACGCCGTTCCAGCCCGCCGCGATGATTCCGGAAATGAAGGATACCGCCCACAACAGCGTGCGTGGCCAGGTCTCGTCGAGCGCCGCCAGCGCCAGGCCGCAGCCGAAGATGGCAACGCCGATGACCGCCAGCAGCGGCCTTGCGGGCAGGAGGCTATCGCTGATCCAGCCGAGCAGGGGGCGGCCGACGATGCCGCCGAGATGCATGATCGAAAACACCGCTCCCGCCGTCACCGGGTCGAGGCCGCCCCGGTCCACCAGCACCACGACGTAGAAGGAAAACAGCGAGAGCTGCATCATCGCATAGACGAAGGAGGCAAGCGCCAGCGGCCGCAGCCTCGGCTCGGCTGCCACCAGCCGGATCGCGGCAAGAGTTTCGCCCGGGCCGATCCGCCGTTCCGGATCCCGGTCGCCGTCGTAGCGCGCGCGGATCGGTTGCAGCAGGAGCGCCATGACGACGAGCAGGCCGATCACCGCCGCGATGCCCAAGGGCCAGCCGAGGCGATCGGCGATCGCCGGCACCGTCAGGCCCAGCAGGAAGCCTCCGACCGGCACGCCGGTCTGCTTTAGCGAGAAAACCAGGCCCCGTCGCTCCCTCGGAATGGTGCGGGCCAGGAGATGGCTTGCCGCCGGGGTTGCCACGCCATAGCCCATGCCCACCGCCAGCGCGCCCAGAACAAGGCCTGGAACCCAGCCGTTCAGGGACAGGGCGAGCCCGGCGGCGCCGAGCAGCATCGCGATCTGCGTCGTTCTAACCGAGCCGAAGCGCCCGATCACCGATCCGCCGATCGAGGTCAGAATTATTGCGCCGACAAAGACGATGGCGGAATAGACCCCGATCCGACTTGGCTCGATGCCGATATCGCCGGCAATCTTGGGGGCCAGCACCGGCACCGTCATGATCGCCATGGCGATGGCGACCTGGGCCGCGACCATGGCGGTGAGAGACAGGGCGACGTTGTTTTTCACGGTCACCCTTCCCGCGCTGTGGGGACCGGGTGAGAGCAGCCCCTAGACAACAGGGCTGCGACCGCCATCGACATTGATCGCGATCCCCGACAGATAGCTCGCCCGGTCGGAGGCGAGGAAACAGGCCACATCGGCGAATTCCTCAGCCCGGCCGACCCGTCCCATCGGGATCTTGTTGGCGTCGGCCATGCCCTGCAGGAACTCCTCATAGCTCTTGGCGGTCCCGGAGGCCTTGTGCTTGACCTCGTGCTGGTTGCTGTCGATCAGGCCGACCAGAAGCGCGTTCACCAGAACATTATGCGGCGCGGCCTCTCCGGCCAGCACCTTGGTCAGCGCCATGCCGGCGGCCCGGGTCACGGCGGTCGGCGCGCCCTCGGCCGGCGGGGCCTTGGCGCCGACATTGAGGACGTTGATGATCCGGCCCCATTTGCGTTCCTTCATGGCCGGCAGGGTGAGCCGCGCGAGACGGATCGCGGCGAACAGCTTGAGGTCGATATCGTTCTGCCAAAGTTCGTCGCTAACCTCCAGGAACGGGCCACGCTGGGAGGTGCCGGCGTTGTTCACCAGGATGTCGACCGGCCCCAACTGTGCGGTGACGGTGGCGTGAAGCGCCGCGCATTCGTCGGCCCGGCTCACGTCGCAGGCCTCGGCGACGACCTTGTTGCCGGCGCCAGCCGCCTGGATCTCCCGGCGCGCGGCATCAAGCGCGTCGGCGCCCCGCGCGGTGATGGCCACCGAGGCCCCGGCTTCGGCGAAGCGAAGCGCCATCGCCTTTCCCAGTCCCTTGCTGCCCCCGGTGATCAGCGCGACTTTTCCGTCCAAGCGAACGTCCATGGGTGTCTCCAGAATAGAATGTTTCAAAGTAGATCATGAACCCGGGGAAGGAAGCGGGCTCGCGGGTCCCCGCGATCCTAGTGAAGACAACGGGATCTGAACAGATTACACTGATTAAGAATTTATTAACCAACTGTGGCGACAGTGCGTGACCGAAAATACCCCGGAGCGCGGTATGGCCGAACCCGCCTTGGACGCTGCGACAGGCACGTCGGTGCCGATCGACAGCGAAGCGATGGATTCGCTGCATATTCTGCCGCTGGCCATCATCCCGCTCGGGACGCCCGGCTTGCGGAAGTCTTCGCTGATCAAGAACGCGCGCCTGGAATCCGTGATTGAGCTGTTTCGCGACGGCGTTACCGGCAGCGGACAGATCGAACCGGGGGCGGTCACCGATTTTTACCAGGATACCCCGGAACTGCGGCAAGACATGGAGATGCTTGACGCGCTGGGAAAGCTGCAATCCTTCGACGTTTACTCGCTTCGGATCGAATTGCGGCGCCTTGAAATCGGTCTCTCGGATTTCGAATGCCTCACGCTTTCGCCCAAGAAGCAGACCGAACTCAATGCCTTCATGCGCACTTTCACGCGCCCCCTGATCGCGCGGGTCTACGGGACCGACAACGACGTGCAGGATGTCGGCGAGATCATCAAGATGCTTGCCCAGCCGGATCGCCAGGCGACGATCAAGCAGCTGCAGCGCCTTGCGGACGAGCTCAACGTCACGATCATGGAAGTGCCGAGCTTCATCGAGCAGTACGGCGATATCTTCCTGTCGCTGTCATACTATCGGAACTGTCTCGACGAGACCCGCAAGGATATCCCGGCCTTCCTGGAATGGATGCAGGAGATTCGCGGCAATCACCAGGTTCAGGGCGACCGCTCCCTCGGCAAGATGCTTGAGGACATCGAGAAGGGGTTCAACGAGATCACCACGTCGATCGCGGGACGCTTCAAGTTTTTCGAAACGATTTCCAAGGACTTCTGGTCCGATATTTCGGCCGACTCCTTTCAGGAGTTCCGCGATACCGTCACCTCGCACCGTTTGAGCATCGGTGCGGTGCTCTGCGGATTGTCGGTCAAGATGATGCACTGGAAAACCCGGTTCCCGCAGGCCAGCGGCGGCCCGTCGAAACGGATCGAGTTCCTGCAATCCGAGATCTATCCCGGTTTGGAACATATCCGCCGCATTGAAAAAAGCGTCTCCGCCCCGGCCGCCGCCTAGCCACGCTCCGGCGTCACATCGACGCTCGCGCGATCACCCCGCCGTCAGTGCGCGAGATCCAGCGGTTCGATGGAAACCTTGCCGCCGAGCGAGCTCAACACATGGCTTTCCGGCACCTCCCGCCAGGTAAGATCGCCCGCGTCGAGCGGTTCGGAGAGGACCAGTGTCGCGCCGACCCCGTCGGTCATGCCGACCGAGCGGTCGACGACCGTCAATGTGCCGCCCGTCGCCCAATAGAGTGACGGCGACTGGTGGTCGCTGGAATAGCGGACCGCGACGAGCCGGGCACCGTCGGAAAAAGCGGCGGTCATGCGGAACGGCTCGTCGATGCCGCGCCGCTCCATCGTTCCGACGATCTCGCGGATGGTGGCGGAGAGGCCGCGCGCCGGATCATCGATCAGTCCGTTGCCGAGAGCCAGAAGGAAGAAGGCCTCGCTGTCGGTGGTTCCGTGCCTTTCGCCGTAAAAGTCGCTCGGGATCATCTGTTCGATTTCCCGTCGGATCGCGTGATAGCCGCCGATCCGGCCATTGTGCATGAACAGCGTGTCGTCATGACGGAACGGATGACAGTTCTCCCGGCTGGTGGAGGTTCCGGTCGAGGCGCGCACATGGGCGAAAAACAGGCGGGAATGGATCTGTTCGGAAATGCTGCGCAGGTTCGCGTCGTTCCATGCCGGGAGCGTATCGCGGAACAGCCCGGGTCTGGACTGATTGCCGTACCAGCCGAGACCGAACCCATCGCCGTTGGTCGGTACGATCGATCGGCGGGCCGAAAGCGACTGCTGGATCAGCGAATTGCTCGGCGCGAACAGCAGCCGTTCGATCAGCAGATCGGGACCGGCATAGGCAAGCCAACGGCACATGATCTAGCTCCCCTTCAGCCGAAAAGACGCCAGCGGCGTTTTCGGCGTTTTGAAAGATAACCCTGGTGATGATCCTCGGCCGGCCAGAACGTCTTGGCCGGCGAGATTTCGGTGACGATATCGTGGTGGTAGCGTCCGCTGTCCTGCTCGGCCTTCTTCGAGCGCATGGCCGCGTCGGTCTGGTCCTCGCTATGGGTGAAGATCACCGAGCGGTACTGAGTGCCGATATCCGGGCCCTGGAAATTCAATTGGGTCGGGTTGTGGCAGTCCCAAAACACCTCGAGCAGGGTCTCGTAGTCGACTTTGGTCTCGTCATAGCCGACCTGGACGACCTCGGCATGGCCGGTCATCCCGGTGCAGACCTCCTCGTAGGAGGGATTGTCGGTGACGCCGCCGCTGTAACCGACGGTAACCTCCGTGACGCCGCGGACATGCTTGAAGGCTTCCTCGACACCCCAGAAACAGCCGGCTCCGAACATTGCCTTTGCCATGGCGACCCCCATCGCGGCAAACCGATCCGTTGGATAGAGTGCGGCCGATCCCGCACTTTGTCGATAGCATCCGCAAGAGCTAAATCCGGCAGGAAGAACCGCCTGAAACGGCTACTCGCGAAGCAGCGTTTCCAGGTCGTGCCGCAGCACTTTTCCGGACACGTTTCTCGGGAAGGCATCATGGTTCAGAAAGCGGATTTCCTTGGGCTGCTTGAAACCGGCTAGATTGGCGCGGCAGAGCGTTGCAAGGCTCGCGGCATCAAGGCTGTCGTCGGAACGGGCGACGAAGGCGACGGGGACCTCGCCCCACCGGTCGTCCGGACGGCGCACCACCGCGGCCTCGGTCACCCGGGGGTCGGTCAGCAGCACGCGTTCGATCTCGGCGGGATAGATGTTCTCGCCGCCGGACTTGATCATGTATTTGACCCGGTCGACGAAGTTGAAGCCACCATCGGCCTCGCGGACCAGCAGATCGCCATTGTGGAACCAGCCGCCGCGGAAATCATGCGCGTTGGTTTCCTCGGCCCGCCAATAGCCGCTGAACAGGGTGGGGCCGCGCACCGCAAGCTCTCCCGGCGTGCCCGGCGGTACGTCCTCGTCGTTCTCGTCGACCAGGCGAATCTCGCAATTCGGGCTCGGGTATTTCGTCAGGCGCTCCGGAACGATGCCGATCGGGACCGTTATCCCGGCGGCGGGCAGGCTGCCGGTCTCGGTGGAGCCGAAGGTATTGGCATAAGGCGCGTTCAGCAGCCGGGTGATCTCGGCCAGTTGGTGGCCGGGCACGAGATCGGCCATGACGCCGCAGAGTTTGATCCCCGCTGGCGGCCGGTTGCGGCGCTTCATCTCTTCTATGAAGCTTTCGACCATGCCGGGGATCACGACCAGCCAGCCGATTGGCTCCCGAATCGCGATATCGGCGAGCCGAGCGGCGTCATAGCCGTCCTCGATGATGACCTTGCCGCCGCCGAGCAATGTCATCAGTGCGAGATCCATGCCGCCCATGTGGAACATCGGGGTCCAGCACACGAAACTGTCGCCGGCCGCGAGACCGAAATCGGCGCGCGCGCCGGTGGCCCGGGCGACTTCGGCGCGATGGCTTATCAGCGCGCCCTTGGGAAGCCCCGTGGTGCCGCTGGTGTAGAGGATCAGCAGGCCATCCTCCGGGTCGATCTCGCATTGGACCTTGGCGCCGCCGGCGTTTTCCAGCCGGGTTTCGTAATCAGCCCCGAACTCGATGATGGTGTCCGGCGCGATGCCCAGGTGATCGAGTGTGGACCGGTGGCGGGGGGAGACGAGAACCAGCTTCGGCTCGACAAGCGAGAGGCAGTGCCGCAGCTCCGGTGGCGCGAGGCGCCAGTTCTGGCACGCGAGGATCGCGCCGATCTTTCCGGCCGCCACCGTCGCTTCAATGTATTCCGTTCGATTCTCGGACAGTATCGCGATTCTGTCTCCTCTTTCCACGCCGAGAGCCGAGAAGGCCCGGGCGAGCGCGTCGGCTCGGCCGTCCAGATCGCGGAACGACAGGATCCGGTCGCGCTCCTGCAGGGCCGCGCGGTGCGGCGTCGCGCGGGCCCGGTCGCTGACCATTGAGCACACCGTGCTGTAGGAGCTTTTCTGAATCAGCGTTCTGGCGGGAGAAGGAGACATGATGGCCTCGAAAAGTTTATGCAGGCGACGTGCCGTTAAGGGAAGACCGCAGAGCCGGTCGATCCATTGTCGACAATATCATTTACAATTGCGCAAGAATTGGACTTTCACCTCCCTTTCACCCAGGGTCATCAAACCGAGCCGATCCGGATGGGCAGTGGTCCGGCGCCTTGCTTGCGATCCGTCGATTGCCGAATCTCCGTTCGCAAGGCGCCAGAAAAAAAAGGCCCAAATGCTGATTTTTCTTCACTTTTTTGAAGCTTTGCGACTAAATCCGTACCGAGAGCGATTGATCAGGGCATCATGGTGATGTATTTAGACTGATCTTTTTCCAGGAAAATGCGTCCGGGGATACCGGCCGAAGCGCTAATGGGGACTTTCAATGGCATCAATCACCGGAACGACTTCTTCCGACAATCTCACCGGCACGGGTAACTCCGACGACATCACGGGTCTCACCGGGTCGGATACGATCAGCGCGCTTGGCGGTGC
>JAYOEU010000103.1:0-15838 GCA_038116915.1 Alphaproteobacteria bacterium | reverse complement strand
CCCCCCCCTGGGCCCCCAACTCCCCCGAACCGGGCGGGATGGGCGCTGGGGGGGGCGGGGGGGGGGGGGGGGGCCCGGGGTGGGGGGGGGGGGGGGGGGGGGGGGGCAGCCGGCTCGGGCTGCGACTTGGCCAGCGACCCGGGCTGCGACTCGGGTGCGGTCGCGGCAACCGGCGCGCCGCCGAGCACGGCCATCGCCCGGCTGAGGTGCGGTTTCGGTTGCGATGCGTCTGTCATGGCCCTTGACCTTTTCCCCTTGGCTGACAATTCAAGAGATGGCCTTTTTGGGCCGTCATTGCAACGGTGATGGACGAAGGAGAGACCCTGATGGGTTACGCGCGTACCGCTGTGCTGCTGGCTGGATTGACCGGGCTGTTCCTGGCCGCGGGCTATCTGTTGGGCGGCGAGGCCGGCATGATGATCGCGCTCATCTTCGCGCTCGGCGGAAACCTGTTCGCTTATTGGAATTCCGACAAGATGGTGCTCGGCATGTACGGCGCGCGCCAGGTCGATGAAACCAGCGCGCCGGCGCTGTTCGGCATCGTCCGGCGCCTGGCGCGCAAGGCCGGCCTGCCGATGCCCAAGGTCTACATCATCGACAACCCGCAGCCTAACGCCTTCGCCACCGGCCGCAACCCGGAGAACGCCGCCGTGGCCGCGACCACCGGGCTCTTGAACACGCTGTCGGCGGAAGAAGTCGCGGGCGTCATGGCGCACGAACTGGCGCACGTGAAAAACCGCGACACCCTGACCATGACAATCACCGCGACGCTCGCCGGTGCGCTCGGCATGCTCGCCAATTTCGCCCTGTTTTTCGGCAACAACCGCAACAATCCGCTCGGCATTGTCGGCACCATCGCGGTGATGATCCTGGCGCCGCTCGCCGCCATGCTGGTGCAGATGGCGATCTCGCGCACCCGCGAGTACGCCGCCGACCGGGCCGGCGCGGAGATTTGCGGCCACCCGCTGTGGCTGGCCTCGGCGCTGCAGAAGCTGGAGAACGGCGCCGCCCGCATCGACAACCCGACGGCAGAGGACAACCCGGCGACGGCACACCTTTTCATCGTCAACCCGCTCCACGCGCGCGCGGTCGACGGCCTGTTCTCGACCCATCCCAACATGCAAAACCGCATCCAGCGCCTGCATGAAATGGCCGGCGCCCCTCAGGGCGGCGCCCTGCAACGCCGTCCGCGGGTTTGAGGCGCCGGTGCGTTGAAACGATGGGTTGAGGCGGCGGCGGTTTTGCGGCATCAAACCGCATGACCGATCTCGCCCGCAGCCAAGCCCTGGATGCTCTCGACCGCGTGCTGCATGGCCGCCAGCCGTTGGACGCGGTGCTCGGCGGTCTCCATGAACTGGCCGGCGCCGACGGCGCCACCCAGGCCTTCGCCCGCCGCCTTCTAACGACCACCATCCGCCGCCTGGGCCAGATCGACGACGTCATCGGGCGCGCCCTGGAACGGCCGCTGCCGGCCAAGGCCCGCGCGGCGCGGAACGTGCTCCGGCTCGGCGCCGCGCAAATCCTGTTCATGGAAATTCCCGACCACGCCGCCGTCGACACCTCGGTCAGGCTGTTCAAGGCCGCTGGCGAAGGCGGCTTCGCCAAGCTGGTCAATGCCGTGCTTCGGCGTCTGACGCGCGAGGGCGCCGATTGGGTCGCCGCTCAGGACGCGGCGCGGCTCAACACCCCCGACTGGCTGTGGCGATCGTGGTCCGACGCCTACGGCGAGACGACCTGCCGGCGCATCGCCGAGGCGCACCAGACACCCGCCCCGCTGGATCTTTCCGTCAAGTCCGACCCGGACGCCTGGGCCGAACGGCTGGGTGGCGAGGTCATCGCCGGCGCCAGCGTGCGGCTGAGTGGAGCCGACGCAGTCTCCAAGCTGCCCGGTTTCGCGGAGGGCGGCTGGTGGGTACAAGACGCCGCCGCGCGGTTGGTCACCGGACTGATCGGCGACGTGCGGGGCAAGCAGGTCATCGATCTCTGCGCTGCGCCCGGCGGCAAGACCGCGTCGCTGATCAACGCCGGCGCACGCGTCACCGCCGTCGACCGCTCGCAAACGCGACTCGAACGGCTGGAGGCCAACATGCGGAGGCTCGGGTTCGAGGCTGGCGTTGTGGTCGCCGACGCCGCCCAGTGGCGTCCCGACACCCTGGCCGACGCGGTGCTGCTCGATGCGCCGTGCAGCGCCACCGGCACGCTCCGGCGCCACCCGGACGTCGGATGGGGCAAAACCGAAGACGACGTCGCCAAACTGGCGGCGGCACAACGGCGGCTGTTGGCCGGTGCCGCAGAGATGGTGAAGCCCGGCGGAACGTTGCTGTTCGCGACCTGCTCTTTGCAACCCGACGAAGGACCGCCAATCGCCGCTGATGCCCTTTCCGCCGGCCTTGGGTTGGGCTCGCTGCCGTTTCGAGCCGACGAACTTGCCGCCTTGCCGGAAGCGCTGACGCCGGAAGGCTGGTTCCGCTCGCTCCCCTGCCAATTGGCTGAAAAAGGCGGTGTCGACGGTTTCTTCGCGGCCCGGTTTACGCGCACATGACGCAAGGCCACAGCGGCTTTGCATTTTCCCGCGGATAAGGCTAAACAACCACAAGACAAGGCAGGTAGCGATGTCCGAATCACAGGAAACGCACGAAAGCTTTCGGTCGGAAACGGACGTTCAGGCCGGCTCGGAACGGTCGTTTGGGATCGTGTTCGCGATCGTGTTCGCGATCGTCGCCGCCGTGCCACTATGGTCGGGCGCGCCAGTTCGGATTTGGGCGCTTGTCGTCGCGGCCCTGTTCCTGGTCTCCGCATTTGTCACACCGAAGCTCCTGCGGCCGCTGAGCTTGTTGTGGTTCCGATTCGGCCTGTTGCTGCATGCCGTGGTCAATCCCCTGGTCATGGGTTTGCTGTTTTTCCTGACCGTGACGCCGATCGCGCTTATCATGCGTTGGCTCGGCAAGGATCCGCTGCACCGGCGGTTCGATGCCGACGCCCACAGTTATTGGATCGAGCGCGATTCGGGCGAACTCACCCCCGATACAATGCGCCGTCAATTCTAAGGATGAAGAATGGGATTTCTCGCTGAACTTTGGTCGTTTTTGCGGGCGCGCAAAAAGTTTTGGCTGGTGCCGATCGTCATCATGATGGTGATCTTCGGCGGTTTGGTCGTGCTCAGCCAGGGCTCGGCGGTGGCGCCATTCATCTATACGATCTTCTAGGCCTCAGCGTGCACATTCTCGGCGTTTCCGCTTTCTATCACGACAGTGCCGCCGCACTTGTCTCCGACGGTGCCATTACCGCTGCCGCGCAGGAAGAGCGTTTCACGCGAAAGAAACACGATGCCGGGTTTCCAACCCACGCTATCGAGTTCTGCCTTGCCGAGGCCGGTATCGGCTTCGCCGATGTGGACTTCGTGGTCTTCTACGACAAGCCGTTCCTGAAATTCGAACGGCTGTTGGAAACCTACCTGGCATTCGCGCCGAAGGGCTTCAAGTCGTTCAAGACCGCGATCCCGGTGTGGCTCAAGGAAAAGCTGTTCCAGAAGGACCTCCTGCGCAAACGCTTCAAGGCCTTCGACGAGAATTTCGATTGGCAAAACAAACTGTTGTTCGCCGAGCACCACCAGAGTCACGCGGCATCCGCGTTCTTCCCGTCGCCATTCGAAGACGCCGTGGTGCTGACGATGGACGGTGTCGGCGAGTGGGCAACGACCTCTGTGGCCATGGGTTCCGGCAACCGGCTCGACATGGTCAAGGAAATCCATTTCCCGCACTCGCTCGGCCTACTCTATTCAGCCTTCACCTACTACACCGGCTTCAAGGTCAATTCGGGCGAGTACAAGGTCATGGGCCTCGCCCCCTACGGCGAGCCCAAATACAAGGACCTGATCCTCGAGAAACTGATGGACGTCAAGGAAGACGGCTCTTTCCGCCTCGACCAGTCCTATTTCGATTACTGCTCCGGGCTGCGCATGACCAATACCAAGTTCGACGAGCTGTTCGGCGGCCCGGCGCGTGCATCCGAGGAGCTGCTGACCCAGAAGCACATGGACCTGGCGGCGTCGGTACAGGCGGCAACGGAGGAGATCGTGCTGCGCCTAACGCGCGGCCTGGCGAAGGAAACCGGCTCCAAAAACCTCTGCTTGGCGGGTGGGGTGGCTCTCAACTGCGTGGCCAACGGCAAGGTGCTGCGCGACGGCGCCTTCGAGAACGTCTGGGTCCAGCCGGCGGCCGGCGACGCCGGTGGCGCGCTCGGGGCGGCGCTGGCCGCGCACTACCTGTTCAAAGAGCAACCGCGAAGCGTCAATGGCGGCGATGCCATGCAGGGCGCCTATCTCGGCCCCGCCTACGAGCAGGCGGAGATCGAAGATCGGCTGCGGGCCGCGGGCGCGCATTTCAAGAGCGTCGACGAGGCATCCATGATCGACGAAACAGCGAAGGCGCTGGAAGCCGGTAAGGCCGTCGGCTGGTTCCAGGGCCGCATGGAGTTCGGACCGCGCGCACTCGGCGGCCGCTCGATCCTCGGCGACCCGCGGTCACCGAGCATGCAGAAGACCCTGAACCTGCGGGTCAAATATCGAGAATCCTTCCGCCCCTTCGCGCCTTCGGCCCTGCGCGACCGGGTCGCCGATTGGTTCGAGATCGATTCCGACAGTCCTTACATGCTGATGGTCGCCGATGTGGTCGAAAGCCGGCGCCGCGAAATGACTGATGATGAAAAGGCACTGTTCGGCATCGAAAAACTGAACGTGCCGCGCTCCGAGATTCCCGCGGTGACCCATGTGGATTATTCGGCGCGTATTCAGACCGTCCACGCCGATACCAATCCGCGATACCACGCTCTCCTCTCCCGCTTCAACGAGCTGACCGGCTGCCCGGTGCTGGTCAACACCAGCTTCAACGTGCGCGGCGAGCCGATCGTGTGCACGCCGGAAGACGCCTTTCGCTGTTTCATGGGCAGCGATATCGAGGTATTGGTGGTAGGCAACGCCATCCTGACCAAGGACGACCAGAACCCGGATTTGCGCCAGGATTACAAGAACGCCTTCGAACTGGATTGAGACGATGCTGAAAGGCTTGCGCTCCAGCATTTTCGGGAGCCGCCTTTACGATCTGTCACTCGGTGCCGGAACGACCCCGCCGTCGTCGGCGCCGCCGATTCTCTGGCCGCAGCCCGTCGCGGCCCGGCCGGAGACAAGTGATTTTCAATGGCTGTGCCGACTCTCCAGCGACGAGGACCCGATCGATCTCGCCGGCGCCCGAGCCCGCGCGCTTACATGGTTGGTTGAAAACGGGAGCTGGCATCCGCTGACCTGGCGCGCCGATATCGTGGCCGACCGGGTCACCTTTCTCACCACCTACTTTCAACCGTTCTG
The DNA here is from genome assembly GCA_038116915.1 of Alphaproteobacteria bacterium. GTDB lineage: Bacteria > Pseudomonadota > Alphaproteobacteria > Thalassobaculales > Thalassobaculaceae > JADHLJ01. The sequence continues at coordinate 10,476 of JAYOEU010000103.1, read as the reverse complement.
CCGCGATGCCGCGCCTGAGACCGCGGCCCTTCTGGCCAAAGCCCTGAACCGCCAGGCCCGGCACCTGTTCCGCCTGCCGCCGCCGGAACGAGCCGACTGCGACGGGCTCCGGTTCTCGCGCGGACGCGTGATCGCCGCGCTCTATCTACCGCCGTTTCACAAGCGGCTGAGCGGCGCGCTCGCCGGGCTCGTCGATGCGCTACCCGAACTGGTTCGCCCCGACGGCGGGCATTTCGCGCGTTCGCCGCACGCACACCTGGAAGCCCTCGCCGAAATCGTGCATATCCGCATGGCGCTCGGAACGTCGCGCGTCGAGGTGCCGGAAATTCTACAGGGCGCCATTGACCGCATGGCCCCGATGCTGCGGAGCTTCCGTCACGGCGACGGCGCGTTGGCGCTTTTCAATGCCGGCCCGGCCGGCGCGCCGGCCCTGATCGAGCGGGTCCTGGAACTTTCCGGCAGCCGCGCCAAACCAATATCCAGTGCCCCGCACACGGGCTTTCACCGATTGAGCGCGCGGCGCACCACGGTGATCTTCGACGCCGGTGCCCCCGTTGCGAGCGCGCCGTTCGTGCGTGGCCACGCCGGCACGCTATCGTTCGAAATGAGCGTCGGGCCGCAGCGCCTGATCGTCAACTGCGGCACCGTAACGGGCGATGCCAATCGGCAACTGGCGGAGGCGCTCCGTGCTACCGCCGCGCATTCGACGCTGACCGTCGCGGACATCCATTCAACCGACCTAATTTCAGACGATGGGTACGGCGAGCGCCGCGTCACGGACGTCAGCGTGCGCCGGCGCGAGCACGAACGCAATGTGCTGGTCGAAGCAACGCACGACGGCTACAGGCCGATGTTCGGTCTCACGCATCGGCGCTCGCTTTACCTGAGCGACGACGGGCTCGACCTGAGGGGCGAGGACATTCTCGATGCGGAACAGCCGACAGGGCGCACCTTCGATATCCGTTTTCACTTACATCCGGACGTCGCCGTGTCCCTGCTGGAAGGCGGCCGGGCGGCGCTGATGCGGCTTTCCACCGGGCGCGGCTGGCGGCTGCGCAGCTCCGACGGAGACGTGGCGCTGGAGGAAAGCATCTATGCGGGCAGCGGGTCCGTACAGAACACCACGCAGATCGTCATCCGCGGCCGGCATGCGCGCCGCCAGACGGTGGTCAAGTGGCGCCTGGCAAGGGAAGGCGGATGATCGAAAGTAAGCGGGCCCGCACGAGGAACCGAGCGCAGCCCTGGCTCAAGAAAACCGGGTCTCATGCCAACGCCAAGCGTCCCGGATGATGGTTTCCAGGCAGGACCTTTGCGGGGTCCAGCCTAATCGATCCGAGGCGATGCCGTTCGCCGCCACCAGGCTATGCGGATCGCCCTGTCGGCGCGGCGCGATGCGATGGGAAATCGGACGGCCAACCACCGACTGCGCGGTCCGAATGACCTCAAGCACGGAATGGCCGGTTCCGGTGCCGAGATTGCATGTCAGACTGCCACCGCCTTCGAGCAGATAGGCAAGCGCGGCAACATGGGCATCCGCCAGATCGCACACGTGAATGTAGTCGCGGATGGCGCTGCCGTCGGGCGTGGGGTAGTCGCCGCCGAAAACCTGTATGTCTTTTCGGCGGCCCATGGCGGCATCCAAAACCAACGGTATCAGGTGAGTTTCCGGCCGGTGGTCTTCGCCGATTTCCGCCTCGCCGCTGGCGCCGGCCGCGTTGAAGTATCTCAACACCACGGCGTCAATGCCGGCTGATCGGCCCTGTTCCGCGATCAATTCTTCGGCCCGCCACTTGGTCTCGCTGTAGGGACTTGCAGGGCCGACGGGCGCCGATTCATCGATCGGCTGCGGTTCCGTCATGCCGTAAACCGCCGCGGTCGAGGAATAGACGATTTTGGAGACGCCGCATTCTTGCATGACGGCCAGAATGTTCTTCGTGCCGCCGACGTTTACATCTTCATAGAGGGACGGCCGGTCGAATGAATCCGCCACCCCGATCAGGGCCGCGAAATGCATGACGGCGTCGGGGCGAAACTGCTCAAAGGCATGACGGAGCGCGGAGATATCACGCACATCGCCCTCAACAAAGGGGCCCCATTGGACAAACCCCCGGTATCCAGTGGAGAAATCATCAAACACCACCGGCGAAAAGCCTTTCCCCGCTAACGCCTTCGCGCAGTGGCTGCCGATATACCCCGCCCCGCCGACAAGAAGAACCGTTGTCATGAAAACGTGGAATTCCCTCTGGATCCGATACGGCAATTCAGAACTTGAAGCTTGTCATAGTCTTTCATGCGCAGGATCGAAAGCCTCTTGTCGGATGTAGCAGCGGCCGTTTTTCGTGATCTTGACGTTATCGATTGGCCGTAGAGGTATCTTCGGCGCTCAGCGCAATGGTCAGTGTCAGCACGAAGGCGGCTTGCCACCAGGCCGACCAAAAAGAAAAATTGAACAAGCCCGACACCCAATAACCGGCCATGACCGCCATGGCGGCGAGAATGCAGAGACTTCCCGTGGCACGATAGCGGCGCGCCAGATGCAGGCTCAGCGTGAGCAGTGCAACGAGAAGACTAGCGAGACCGATGATGCCGGTCTCCGCCAGAACCTCCACCACCCAATTGTGTGGATGGGCCGGAATGATATGCAGGGATTCATTGCCGGGAAGCGGACGGGCGGCGCTTGGATCGAAATTGATGGTATTCGGTCCGACACCGAACCAGGGCGCCTTATGCCAAATCTCGAGCGCTTGCTTCCAAATGGTTTGTCTCTGGAAATCCACGAGCCACAGCGGAAAGAGCCAATCCGCATCGGGGGCTATATCCCGCATCATCCCCCGCACGGCCTCCAGCCAGACAGCCACCGAAAGACTCCCCACGGCAAGGATGCCAGCAAGCCATGCCGCGGAACGACGGCCGCCGGATCGCAGTAGACGAAACACGGCGAGAATGCCGACGATGGCGAGAAACCCCGCAATGGCGGCCCGGTTGTAGTTCTCCCAAACCAGAAATGAAAAGGCCACGGAGGTCGCTACCGCGTAGCCCATCCAATACCCACGGAGAACCCTGCCCGCCAGGATCAAGGAGGGCACCACGATGACGGCGAGGGACGAGAAACTCTTGAGTTCCGAGTGCAACGGCTGGTCCAGCCAACCTTTCAGCCTGAGAGCCCAGAATAGCTCTGGTGCGATCGTCATCTCGACAACGGCCAACAGTGCGGCGCCCGCCCCGACAATGATGAAGGCCCGCAAGCAAACCTCCCGTAGCCGGGGTTCACTGTTCAGCGCCCCGATTGCCAGGACGCCGATGGCGACGAAAATCCCGGTCCGTGCCGCGGCCTCGAAGGAACGCCAAGGAAATTCCGAGCCGAAAGAACTCAAGACCCACGCGGCGATCGTGACCGTTACCGCGATCCCCACGGGCGTTTGGCTGCTCTTTCTCAGTTCGCGCCAGGCGGGACGTCGGAGGCCGCTGACCACCAATGCCAACACGGCGAACCCGAGGGCGGCCGCGAATACGGCCCGCCCGAACACGATCATCGGAACGACGGCACCGATCAGCGCCGCAAACGCATAGGCCATGCAAGAGTTCCAAGTCAGCTTCAAATCGGCTCTTGAGCCCCATTTTTCACAGGGCACCTGATTTACCATGATGCCGATGGATAACAAGTTTTATTGGCAGCCAGACGAAGCCCGATGGTTGGGGGTACATCTTTGAATTCTTTACGGCTTCAGGGGGTACGGTCTGACAACAGCGCGTGCTTCAGGCTGGCCATCGGACATTCCCACCATGGACAGAATCCAACCGCCCCAACGTAAAAGTCATGCATTTTCAAGAGGCGGCGGGAAGGTTGCCGCCGCTTGATCCATCAGCGCCTTGTGGCTGAGGCTGTTGAAAAACTCTCCATTGATCGTGTTCATGGATCGTGATTCGGTTTTCACGGTGATTCGTGGAGGACCGAGAGATGTTGGGATCGCGCCAGGGCAATCAGGACCGGCTTTTCTACGAGTTCGACCTGGATGAGGTGGTGCCCGGCGATCATCTGCTGCGGCGGATCGATGCGGTGCTGGATTTGGATTGGCTGCGCGGCGAGTTGCGGCCCTATTACAGCCACACGGGCCGGCCATCGGTTTGTCCGGAGCTGATGGTCCGGATGTTAGTGATCGGCTATTGCTTCTCGATCCGCTCGGAGCGTCGTCTGTGCGATGAGGTCGGGTTGAATCTGGCCTACCGCTGGTTCTGCCGCTTGGGGATCGAGGATCGGGTGCCGGACCATTCGACCTTCTCGGTCAATCGGCACGGCCGGTTCCGCGATGGCGCGGTGTTCCGCCGGGTGTTCGAGCGCGTGGTCCGGCGTTGCATGGACGCCGGCCTGGTCGGCGGCGAGGGCTTCGCCGTCGATGCCTCGGTGATCGACGCCGACGCGGATCTCCAAGGAGGTCCGTGCGACGGAGACCATGCTTGAACGCACGCGGCGCCGGTTCGACCTGGAGCCCCGTCATATCGCCGGCGACGTCGCCTACGGCACCGGTGAGATGCTCGGCTGGCTGGTCGGGCACGGCATCGAGCCGCACATTCCGCTCTGGGATCAGAGCAAGGTCGCGCCGGAGGGCAAGTGCACCCGCGCCGACTTCGCCTATGACGGACTTCGCGATGTCTACATCTGCCCGGCCGGCAACCAACTCACCACCTCGGGCAGGGTCGACAAGACCTCGACGCTCAAATACCTCGCCAAACGCAGCGACTGCGCCGGATGCGCGCTCAAGCCCCGGTGTACCACCGGCCGTGAACGGCGCCTCACTCGCGACGTCAATCAGGCGGCCCGAGACTACACGCAAGGCCTGATGGAAACCGAGGCCTACGGCCAGTCCAGGGCGAAGCGCAAAAGGATCGAGACCCTGTTCGGCGAGGCCAAGCGCAACCTCGGCTTCACCCGGCTCCGGCTGCGCGGTCTCACCGGCGCCGCCGACGAGTTCCATCTGACGGCCATCGCACAGAACCTGAAACGCCTAGCCAAACACGCCACCGGACCGCCGATCGGACTGCAAACCGCATGAAAACAACCAACCACCGGCCACCGAAGCCCAAAACCGCCCCGGCATCGGCCGGAGGCGGAAAGGAAATGTCCGCTATTACCAATAGCGGACGTCGAAATCGGTGCCTGTTCCGAGTTTTTCAACAGCCTCGGCTAAAGGTAAAATCAAGACAAGCCGAATCATCCAGTGGATCCAAGGCATACACGGCCAAGTGTTTTTGATGGCAGGTACCATGTGGCGGAACGCCTTTTATTCAGGCCCATGCAACCCCCGGGCGAGCCTGAGGAGCTTCCATGTCACGCAACCGTATGGTGCAACTGCTTCGCCTGCCGCCTCGACAAGCCGCGGCGAAGATCCGCAAGCATGTCGCCGCACATTGGAATACGAGGCAATTGCGCAAGCAAGACCGCCATGCACCGAGCTACGGTGACGATGTGCCGAATGGCGACCTGGCGCGGTTCATTTCCGGCCCGTCGCCAGAACTGCTGCGGCCGTTTGCGGCAGCGCTGAGGGCCGTCACCGAATCCTATTTGGAGCACAGGTTTGACCTGCTGGGCTCGGGCTGGGTGGAAGTTCATCATGGCATGCGCTGCGCCGGCCTCGATGGTCACCGCTACGATTGCCTTGCCGACGGCGCGCCCGTGGATCGCATCAACACCGCCAACCGGGCATCCTCGGCAGCCACTGCGGCACTCATCCCGGGGTCCTACCGCCCCATCGATTGGCATATCGACTTCAAGTCCGGATTCCGCTGGCGCGAGGACACCTGGTATCTGGATGTTCCTTACGGGCAGCGACCGGGGATCGAAATCAAACTTCCCTGGAAACTGGCACGCATGCAGCACCAAGTGCACCTCGCACTGGCAGCGCGGCTGGCAAAACAGCAGGAGCCCGGGTTTCGGGATTGCAGTGTTTATGCGGCGGAAGTGCACAATCAGATCCTCGATTTCATCGCCCACAATCCGCCGCGCTTCGGAGCCAACTGGCGCTGTGCCATGGACGTCGCCATTCGCGCCGCCAACTGGCTGGTCGCTTACGACCTGCTGCGCGACGCAGGTATCCAGCTTGATGAGGATTTTGACAGGCACTTCAAGGCCGCCCTTATCGATCATGGCCGCCATGTCATGGCCAACTTGGAATGGGACGAGCATCACCGAGGAAATCATTATCTGGCGAACATCGCGGGCCTGATATTCATCGGTGCCTATCTGCCCGATCACCTCGAAGCGGCTGATTGGCTGACGTTTGCAAAAGCCGAACTGCAGCGTGAAATGGTTTTTCAGTTCTATGAAGACGGTGGAAATTTCGAGGCCTCCACCGCCTATCACCGGCTTTCGACCGAGATCGCCCTATACGCGACGGCGATCGCCGATGCCGCCGCAAAGGCGCCCGTCTTTGCGGTCAGTCATTATGATCGGCTTCGAAAGGCGCTGCGGTTCACTGCGTGGATTTGCAAACCTGCGGGGCAAGCACCGCAGATCGGCGACAATGATTCAGGCCGGTTCTTGAAACTCGCCCCTGACTTCGACCTCTGCGGCGATCCGACCGAAAATCATTTGGACCATCGCCATCTCTTGGGTGCCGGGCAGGGCTTTTTCGGATCGCATCTATTGACCTCCGCACCGAAGCCTGTTGCCACCCCAGCTTTCGAGCTCGAGGCGGCGCTGATGGCCGGGCTCACCCAAGGTGCGCCGCCGGAAGCCGGTGCCCCGAAAAATCAACCGGCACCGCACCGGACGATGCGTTGCCGGAAGGCCGCTGCCTCGGCCATTGGGAAATTCTTACGCCGGACGGGGTCCTGACCGATCGCCTCGGTATCGCCGCCCACCCTGATTTCGGCCTGTATGTTTACCGTTCCGACCGCATGTTCCTTTCCGTACGCTGCGGCCCGATGGGAATGAACGGCCGCGGGCCGCACGCCCACAACGACCAGCTTTCCGTCGAACTCGCGATCGATGGCGAAGATTGGATCAGCGATCCCGGCAGCTATCTCTATACGCCGCTGCCCGAGGTCAGAAACGCCTACCGTTCGGTCACGGCTCATTTCGCACCGCGGCTTGACGAACGAGAGCCTGGAAACCTCAACTTCGGCCTGTTCCACCTGGGGGACGAGGCGAAAGCAGAATGCGATGAGTTTTCCGAAGCCTGTTTTCTTGGGCATCACCATGGTTTCGGTGCCCCTGTCTACCGCCATATCCGTTTTACCGATACCTCCATCTGCATCATCGATATTCTGAAGGACGGAGAAGCGCATGAACGGCCGCCTGCCGTTCTGTTGGATAACCGGCTGGCCGTCCTCGAAGCCTTGCAGCCCAAAATTCCGTTTTCTCCTGGATACGGCACTCGCCGGCAAGGGTAAGTCCCGTGCACGGGCCGGCCAGACCGGTGTCAGCCGCGAAAGGCGAAAGTCCTATGCCCGCGGTGTTTCACGGTCACGGCCAAAAGGGCACCGGCCAGGGGTTGCTTGGCGAGGCTATCCCCATCCAGGTTCTGCCGGGCAGAGGTGATAAAGATGGTATTTCCGTCCGCACCGCCGAAAGCCGGCATGGTCGGCTGAGAAACCGGCAGGGAGATCTCTTGATCGACCTCTCCCGAAGGCAGAATGCGCCTGATCTTCGAACCGCCATAGAAGGCCGCCCAATAGCCACCGTCGCGATCGGTGGAAGCGCCGTCAACCCCGCCTTCATTCTGCCGGTCAAAGGTGAAGAAGTTTTCCCTGTTCGAAATGCTCCCCGATGCCTTGTCGAAGGCGTATTTGTCGACGACACCCGAGCGGGTGTCCGTGTGGTACATGACCTGGCCGTCGGGGCTCCAGGCGAGGCCGTTGGGAATACGGTAGCCGTCGTTGATCTTGGCCGCCGTTCCATCGGCATCGATGCGGTAGAGGCCCCCTGTCGGTTCGGAGCCATCCCGCAAGTTCATTGTTCCAAGCCATAGCCGGCCCGCGGAATCCACCTTTCCGTCATTGGCTCGGTTCTCGGGCATGTCCGCTTCCAGCGCAACTAGGCGCTCGAGCCGAGCCGATGCCGGCTCGAACCCGTAGAGCCCATCTTGCAAGGCAATGACCAAACCCCCGCTTTCCCGAAAGGCTATCATTCCGGGATGACTTGGCAGATCCCAGGTGGTCGTCTCATGCTTGGACGGGTCTGTCCGGTGGAGATGTTTCCCCAGAATATCGATCCAGTAGACGGTCTTTTCCGCATCCGACCAAACCGGGCTCTCCCCCAGCAACGCCCGGACGTCCGTTACGCAACGAACTTCCATGATTTCTCCCGATAGATCTTCTGAATCAATTCGGCACCATGGTGGCCAGCCCCGAACCAGCAGCCGTCAATCGCCATCGAAACTGTTGAAGCCGAGCACGAGGTTCAATACCTCAACGATGCGCGGTACCGCCGTTTTTCGCAAGTCCTGTACGCTGGCGGCAAGCGCCTTTAACCGCATCCCCCCTGATCCTTGTCAACGGCGGACTGGAGCGACGGCCCGAGCGCCTGGGCCTCGGCGATCCCCTGATCGAAAGCCGCTCGGATCGACCGGTCCTCGGCAGTGCCTGCCAGGCGCACACCGGCACCCTCGGCAAGCCGGACGTAAAGATCGCGGAGTGCTGACAGATTGATCTCGATGTTCCGGTGCGCCCTCGCGCTGCGCCAATTCTCCGCCCGCTTCGGGTGTGTGCGCCCGGCATTCTTGCCGAGCGGTCCGCCGAGCTTCAAATCCACCACCGCATGCAATCCGCCGGAAAGACTGCCCAACAACTCCACAGAAGCTTTTTTGTTCGGACTATATGGCGCCGTGTACTCGCTCCAGGTCAACATCGCGACGACCTCATTGATCAACCGGTCGATCATCCGGTTGGCGACCACGCCGGCGCTTTCAACCTCGACAGGGGCCTTGCGCCATGCGGTGACGAGTTCATCGGCTATACCGGCAATATTCACAGATATCGCGCCCAGAACGTCGCAGGGCGATAGTGCCCCGGACGGCACCTTCAAGTCTGCCGGCGCGCCGCCGGCGAAAAGCACTCGCTCCATCGCGGGAAACCCCTGAACCGCCACGCTGCCGCCGGCAAACGCGGCCGGCTGCAGTGCGGTTGTCGGGTCTTTCGCCGACAGGAGCCTGCGTAAATGTTTTCCGACACGGCCACGCTTGTCGGGCCAGAAATTCAATCTTGCATGAGCGCTCAGATGCTGAGCCGCGCCGAACCGCAGATGCTCGACGGCCTGCCATGCATCGATTGCCTCGTGAAACGCTGTGTGCGCGGCGCCTAATGACCGGTCATCCGCCTTATGGCAAAGCCGGGTGATTGCATCGCCTAGGTTCCGCGCCTTGATATCAAAAGCCTCGTACCCCGGGCGGATATGGTTGTTGATGATCTCCGCATTGATATCGCGGTAATCTGGGTCGGCAACGTCAGAGCCGGCACCCAATACCCATACGGACGCAAACATCACAACAACGAGCACCACCCTCCTATTGAATTGAGGCCGGCGTCCTAAGTTTCCCGGCCGTTTTCCTGTGTTTCTCAATGGCACTTCCTGACGTCAACCTGCTCACTGCTCGCGTCCCCACGCCGCGCTTGACGGAAACTCGGTTCTCATGCCACGTAGTCCCTCGCCGGGGTGAGCCGTTATGGAAAAGGCTTCCGGGTTTGAAAACGAGGGTGCGCGGACGACCTGTTTCGGGGCCTGTTTTGACTCAAACCATCTTACTGAACCGATCAAAATTCGGAGATATACATGCCGTCAATTAGCATTGTTATCCCAAACTATAATGGAAGTGATACGATTGCCCACACCCTGGACACCTTGGAAAAGCAAATTTTCGATGATTTCGAGGTTATTATTGTCGACGACGGCAGCCAGGATGATTCCGTCGCCTTGATCCGTTCCCGGATCGAAGGCAAGGAAAACTACACCTTGTCCGAGCAGGCCCAGAACCGAGGTGCCGCCAGCGCGCGCAACGTCGGGGCGAGAATGGCAAAGGGCTCCATTCTCATGTTCATCGATTCCGACATCATCATCAGCGAAGACACGGTCAAGAAGGTCGCAGACTTTTTCGACACGCATGAAGACGCCGATGCGGTCGTGGGGCTGCCCGACTCCGAGAACAGTTTCTCAAACTGGGCCAGCCAGCACTTCAATCTTCGAATTCACTTCAACTATATCAATCTTCCGGAACGAATCGGGCACCTTTACACCTCCATCTGCGCCGTGAAAAAACAGGCCTTCGACAGCGTCGAGGGCTTCAACGAGCAAATGATGAGCGAGGAGGATCCGGAGCTCGGGTTTCGCCTGAGCGATGCGGGATACGTCATTTACAGGGACAAAACCCTTTCCGTGAACCACTACAAGTACATCAGCTTCTGGGGACTGTTGAAAAACGACTTCAAGCGTTCAGCCAGCCGGGCCAGGCTGATGTTGAGACGGCGGATGACGAAATCGTTGGT
>JAYOEU010000102.1:0-15885 GCA_038116915.1 Alphaproteobacteria bacterium | reverse complement strand
ATCGGCATGCGAGAATGGGCACATGGGTTCTGATCAACGAAAGTTGGTATTAGCCTCCTCGGGCTAGTGGTTGAAACAGTCACACCACAGAACAAGCAAGACACGTGCCAGTTTTCGGGTTGCCGCCGGATTGCCGATAGAAATGTTGCGGACTAAACTCCCGGCAACAGCCCTCGAACACGCCGAAACCGGCCCAATCGACGACTTTTCAAACGGAGACGACACCATGGTTGAACTGAAGGGAGTGATCCCGCCCGCGAGCACGCCGTTCGGCAGTGACGATGAAATCGATCATTCCCTTGTGCGCCGGCAGATTGAATGGCTGATCTCGGCGGGCTCGCACGGCACCGCCGTCGGCGGCAGCACCGGCGAGGGTCACACCCTGGAAATCGGCGAATACACCAAGCTGGTGGAGACCGCGATCGATGCCGCCGCCGGGCGCATTCCGGTGATCGCCGGGATCATCACCGACAGCACCCGCGACGCGATCAAGCGCGGCAAGGCGGTCGCCCACATGGGCGCGGCGGCGCTTCAGGTGACGCCGGTCCACTATCTGTTCCGCCCCGATGACGAGGCGATGATCGAGCATTTCCGCGTCATGGCCGAAGAGACTGAGGTGCCGATCATCATCTATAACGTCGTGCCCTGGACCTATCTCTCACCCGCCCTGCTGCTCCGGATCATGCGCGAAGTGCCGGGCGTGATCGGCGTCAAGCAGAGCGCCGGGGATCTGAAGCTGATGGCCGATCTGGTCATGGACGCGCGGCCCGAGGATCACATCTTCAGCGCCGTCGACGCCCTGATGTATCCGTCCTACGCGCTCGGCTGCCGGGGCTCGATCGCCGCGATCCTGACCGCCGCGCCGCATGCCAGCGTCGAGCTTTGGGACGCGGTCCAGGCCGGCGACCATGCCCGCGCGCTCGATCTGCACACCAAGCTTCTGCGGCTGTGGAACGCGCTGATCGCCGACAACCTGCCGGCCTGCACCAAATACGCCCAGACCCTGCAAGGCTGCCCGGCGGGCCTGCCCCGCGCCCCGATGCCGGCCCCCTCGGAGGCTCAGAAGGCGGGAATTCGCGAGGCCTTGGCGGGTCTCAACATCCGGATGGAAGCGGCGGAGTAGCGCTAAACACGCTAACCACTGTCGCGGACAGAACCCTTCGAGACCCTGGATCGAGTCCAGGGCAGGCGGCGCGAGCGCGCCTCCTCAGGGTGATTGATTGAACTTTAATTTTCCACTCACCCTGAGGAGCCACGAAGTGGCGTCTCGAAGGGTCCTGTCCGCCGCTGCCGCCTCGCCGCTAGCCCACCGTGTATTCGGCCAGGAAGTCGTCCTTGAAGGCAAGGCCGTGGCCCGGACGTTCCGGGGCCGTATAGACACCGTCCACCGGCAGCACCGGGTCGACCCAGGCGTCGTCCATCCAGTTCACATATTCCAGGATATGGCCGTTCGGGATCGACGCCATGAGCTGGACCATCAGTTCCGGGAACAGATGCGGCGCGATGGTCATCCCATGGGTGTCGGCGACTACGGCGATCTTGCGCAGCTCGGTCAGGCCGCCGCGCATCACGTCGGGCTGCAGGATCGGCAGCCGCGAATGCTCGAAGAAGGGCCGCATGTCGAAGCGGGTGAAGTGGGTCTCGCCGCCGACGATCCTGAGGTCCAGGGTCTCGGCGATGCGGGCGTATCCGGCGAAATCCTCGCAGTCCACCGGCTCTTCCAGCCAATAGAGGTCATAGTCCTGGAACTTGCGCCCGGTGATGATCGCCTGATCCGCCGTCCAGCCCATGTTGCAGTCGATCATGATGTCGATCTCGGGCCCTAGCGCGTCGCGCATCATCGCGACATTGCGGACATCCTGGTGCCGGTCGAACAGATGACCGCACTGCATCTTGATCGCCTTGAAGCCCTGATCGACATAGCGCTTGGCGCGATCGACCATTCCCTCCGGCCCGTAGCCGCGCCAGCAGCCGCTGCCATAGGCCGGGATCGCATCGGCGCAATGGCCCCATAGCCGATGCAGCGGCAGACCGGTTCGTTTGCCCACCGCATCCCAGAGCGCGATGTCGATCACCGACTGCGCGAGGACAGTGACCCCCATCCGGCCGATCCAGTAATTCGCCTTCCAAAGATGCTGCCAGATCCCTTCGATATCGGTGGCGTCGCGGCCGATCAGTTCCGGGATCACCAGCTCGTCGAGGCAGGCGCGCACCGTCGGCACGCCGCCGCGCAGCAGGATCAGATACCCCATGCCGACGATGCCGGACGCGGTCTCGACCTCGGCGACCAGAAGATCGCGGGTCTCGGGCGGATTCGCGCCGAACACCGGCGGCTCGACCCAGGGCGCGCGGATATGGCGGGTGCGGATTTCCTTGATGATCATCGGCCTCTCCCCTGTTTGCGGCGCAAGCTTAAAGGCAGAGGGCCGGGCCCTCACGCGGATTCGCAAGCACGCTCTTGATGGCGTTCCGGAACGCCGGCGCGGACCGGACATCGGGCGCTGAAATCCGGCGCCGGTCTTGGTAGGCTGGCGAAAAGCCGCCGCGCCGGAGCCCGAGAGATGAATATCGCCGCCACCCTCGCCAAGATCGCGCTGACCTACCCCGACCGCCCGGCGATATCGAAGGGCTCGCGGGTCATTCACACCTATCGCGATTTCGCAGACCGGGTGGCGCGGCTGGCGGCGGCGCTGCGCGGCACGCTCGGCCTGGAGACCGGCGACCGGGTCGCGCTGATCATGAAGAACTGCGTCGAGGATCTGGAGGTGATGTATGCCTGCTGGCACGCCGGCCTTGCCGCGGTGCCGGTGAACGCCAAGCTGCATCCGCGCGAGTTCGGCTACATCCTCGAAAACAGCGGAACCAAGGCCTGTTTCATCACGTCAGACCTTGCCGAGGCGGTGGCGGACGCGCGCTCGGACGCGCCGGCCCTCGCCCACCTGATCGAGGTCGCGAGCCCGCAATACGAGGCGCTGTTCGCTGGGGCGGCCATGGAAATGGCCGAGATCGCGCCGGGCGATCTCGGCTGGCTGTTCTATACCTCGGGCACCACGGGCCGGCCTAAGGGCGCGATGCTCTCGCACCGCAATCTGGTCTCGATGACCATGAACTATCTGGTCGATGTCGACGGGATCGAGCCTGGCGACTGCATGATCCACGCCGCCCCGATGAGTCACGGCTCGGGCCTCTATGCGTTGCCCCATGTGGCGCGGGCCGCAAACAACATCATTCCCGAAAGCGGCGCCTTTGATGTCGCCGAGACCCTGGAGCTGATCGGCCACTGGCCCGGCTGCACCTTCTTCTTCGCGCCGACCATGGTCACGCGGCTGATCAATGCGCCGAATATCGCCGACGCCGACACCTCGAATCTGAAGACCATCGTCTATGGCGGCGCGCCGATGTACCTGACCGACACCCTGAAGGCGGTCAAGCTGCTCGGCAACAAGCTGGTTCAGATCTACGGCCAGGGCGAATCGCCGATGACCATCAGCGGCCTGCCGAAGCGGGTCTTCGAGGACAGCGCGCATCCCCGCTATGAGGAGCGTCTCGCCTCCGCCGGGATCGCCCGCACCGACGTTCAGCTTTGCATCCGCGCCGAGGACGGCACCCCCCTGCCGGTGGACGAGGTCGGCGAGATCACCGTGCGCGGCGATGTGGTGATGAGCGGCTATTGGAACAATCCGGACGCCACGGCGAACGCGATCCGCGACGGCTGGCTGTGGACCGGGGACGTGGGCGCGATCGACGCCGAGGGGTTTCTGACGCTCAAGGACCGCTCGAAGGACATGATCATTTCCGGCGGCACCAACATCTACCCGCGCGAGATCGAGGAAGTGCTGCTGAAGCACCCGGCGATCTACGAATGCGCGGTGGTCGGCCGCCCGCACGCCGATTGGGGCGAGGAGGTGGTGGCCTTCATCGTCCCGCACCCGGGCAAGACCGTCACGGCCGAGGAGCTGGACCGGTTGTGCCTCGACAACATCGCGCGGTTCAAGCGCCCGAAGGACTATCGCTTCGTCGAGGCCCTGGCCAAGAACAACTACGGCAAGATCCTGAAAACCGAACTGCGGCGGATCTTCGAGGCGGAAAAGGCGGGGTAACGCCACGAGATATTTGTTGGTTCGACAGGGCGCGCTGAACCGGAAAAGCGCCAAGCGGCTCCAATACCAAACGGCGTTGACCAGAACCCGCTCCCATTCGGGCTCGCCAAGCTTGCCGTCGCCCTGGCGAAGGCCAGGGCTTTTGGCGAGGATGTTTAAAGTTCTGAATATATGATTGATTCCACCTACCCCGATTTCATGACGGTGGCGGCGAGAGCCCTGGCCTTCGCCAGGGCGACGACAGATAGGCGTCATGGCGAGAGTCCTCAGTACCGCAAATCGAAATATAACAACAAAGGTAACCTTGGAGTGTTTTCATCAACCGACTAGACGGAATTGGAGAGAGACATGGCGAGCGTTGCGATTACGGCTTTCTACGCGGGGATCCTCGCGATCATTCTCGTGGCGCTGAGTATACGCGTGGTCATCGTCGCGCGCGCCAAGGCCCATGTCCCCTATGGTGATGGCGGCAGGGAAGAACTGACCCCGGTCGTTCGGGCACAAGCCAACTTCGTGGAGTACGTGCCCCTGGCGGTTGTGCTGATCGGGTTCTTGGAGTTCGGCGGCGCTTCGGAAGATCTGGTTCACGGTCTTGGGATCGCGTTGGTCGTCGCGCGCGTGGTTCATCCGTTTGGCCTACGCGTCGGCGTCGGCCCGAGCGTTCCGCGGGTTATCGGTGCCCTCACGACTTGGGTTGTCCTGCTGGTGGCGGGCGTGACCGCGATCCTTGATTTTCTATAAACCGGCGCAACCGTCCAAATAGTCCAGCAACGCCTTCTGATACGGCGCGACGTTCTTGTATCGCCGCGTGCCTTTCGGCAGTTGCCGGACCGCCGAGGCTAGCCCCGCCGCCGCGTCGGGACGTCCGGCGAGCGAGGCGATCGGATCAACATAGGTCTTGATCGTGAACAGGATCCAGCCGCTTATCGGCAACCGCCGCAGGGTCTGGCGCTCGCAGCGCACGAACAGACGTTCGCCGGCATTCTCCGCGGTGATCGCCTGGTCCGTCTCGCGCTCCTGACGGCGCACCGGCTGAAACAGCGACGGATCGTCGTTCAACGCCCAGTTGACCCGCCAGACCGGGCGGTCGGCATGCAGATGGTCGAAGAAGCGGTCGACCGGCCGGGCGAGCTTGTCGGCGAACCCCGGAACCGGTTCATGGATGACCGACATCGGCCGCCCCAGCTTGTCGGCGAGACGCCAGCGCGCCGGAAAACACAGGGACGCGGCCTCCAGCGTGTACCCCTCGGAGCCCGGCGCCATCAGGCAGAAATCCTCCTGAACCAGACGGCCGGCAAGGTCGATCGCGCGCTCCGCCCACTCTTCCAGCCGATAGGTGGCGCCGGCCGGAGGCACCGTCACCTCGGCGCCGCCGAGGCGCAGCAGGTCCGGAAAATACCGGGCCATGTGCGCCACTAGAAGATCCAGCACCTCGCGCTGGGCAACCTCGCTGCCTGGACGCATGCCCACCACCTCGCCATGCCGCCCGCTCAACAGGGCGTGCTTTTCCGCGAGCTCCGCCGCGAACAGCCCGTCGGGCTCGATCCAGTCGGCAAGATCCAACGCCACCAGGCCCATGGCGAGCCGAAATTCGCCGGAAAGATACGGCAGGTATCTGGGGCTTCGGGCCGGTGTCTGTTCCGGAGGTCGGGTCATGGGTGCGATCCTGGCGCGATCGGGCGGCTACTTCCAGGCTTTCGCGCGCGCATCCGCTTCGGCCAGCTTTGCCTCCGACAGGAGTGGCTTGAGCGCGTCAATATAGCCCAACGTCCCGTCAACCTTCGCGGCTTCGGCGAGCCGGGCCCATTTCATGGCCTCGACGAGATCGGCGTTGTTCCCCCAGGTGTTCAGGACCGCGAGGTGCAGGAAAGAGATCTTCACGCCGTCGCGCACCGCCGATTCGAAAAATTTCGCCGCTTAGTCGAGATCGACCGGGCCGCCGTCGCCGTCCTGCAACATCACCGCCAGATTATAACGCGCCTCGACCACGCCCTGATCGGCGGCCTGCCGGTACAGCCGGCGCGCATCAAGCAGATCCGCCGGACCACCCCGGCCGCTTTGCAGCATCACCGCCAGCTTGTAGCGCGCCAGCGCGTGTCCGCCCGCCGCCGCCTTTTCGAACCACGACCGGGCCGCCGGCAAATCCGGCTTCCCCCTCGCGCCCTGCTCGAGGGCCACGCCGAGATAGAACTGGGCCTTGGCATCGCCGGCTTTCGCGCCGGCCTCATACCAGCGCATCGCCTCGGTGTAGGATTTCGGAACGTCGTTCTGCGCAAGAGCCGCGTTGCCCGCCGCAACCGCGAGAACCAGTACCAGGATGGAAAGTTTCAGCCTCAATGAATCAGCCACTCAGCGGGCGGGCCGGCTCAAGGCCTGAGCGGCCCGGTACCGGAAGTCGACCGGGGAGAAGGCCCGTCGTAGCCGATCAGCCGATTGGCCTCCTGGCCTTCCAGCGGTTCGGCATAGCAATTCACCTTGCCGATGGTCCGATAACAGTAACGGGGTTCGGTGGCCACGGTCTTCTTGGGCTCCTCTTTTTTACCGAAGGTGCGGTCGATCCCGGCGCGGATATCCTGGGCGCATCCAACGAGCGAGAGAAGAATTGCCACGGCAACGAATAAGCGTCGCATCACCAGACCCCTGCATGACGGAATCGCCATAACACTCGCAATTCCGCGATTCCTTGGCAAGATAAAAGCCTCGGAGCCCCTATTCGGGGCGCCCGTCGGCCCGGCCTGATCGGCCTCAGGCGACCGCCTTCAGCACGTCGCGAACCGTCTCGGCGATGAAGTCGATCTGCTTTTCCTCGATGATCAGCGGCGGCGAGAGAGCAATGGTATCGCCGGTGGTGCGGATCAGCAGTCCCTTCTCGAAGGCCCGGTTGAAGGCGTCGAAGGCGCGGGCCGTCGGCTTGCCGGGTATCGGCTCCAGATCGATCCCGCCCATGATGCCGATATTGCGGATATCGATGACATGGTTCGCGTCGGACAGCGAATGGATCGCGTCCTCGAAATAGGGCCGCAGGCCGGCCGCCCGCTCGAACAGACCCTCGTCGCGGTAAAGATCCACTGTCGCGAGGCCGGCTGCGCAGGCGAGCGGATGTCCCGAATAGGTGTAGCCGTGGAAGAACTCGATCGCGTTCGGCTCGCTCGCGGCGTTCATGAAGGCATCGTAGATGCCGTCGCGCACGAAAACCGCGCCCATCGGCACCGTCGCGTTGGTGATGCCCTTGGCGGTGGTGAACAGATCCGGCTGCACGCCGAAATACTCGCTGGCGAAGCTGTCGCCGAGCCGTCCGAACCCGGTGATCACCTCGTCGAAGATCAGCAGAATGCCATGCCTGGTGCAGATTTCGCGCAGCTTCTGCAGATATCCCTTCGGCGGCACCAGGACACCGGTGGACCCGGCCACCGGCTCGACGATCACCGCCGCGATGTTCGAGGCGTCGTGCAGGGCGACGATGCGCTCCAGCTCCTCGGCGAGATGCACGCCGTTTTCCGGCTGCCCCCGGGTGAACCGGCTGCCCTTGGGATCGTGGGTGTGCGGCAAATGGTCGATGCCGGTGAGCATGTTGCCGAACATCTTGCGGTTCGCGGACATGCCGCCCACCGAGATTCCGCCGAAGCCGACACCGTGATAGCCCCGGTCGCGGCCGATCAGCCGGGTGCGGGTGCCCTGGCCGATGGTGCGCTGATAGGCGAGCGCCATCTTCAGCGCCGTGTCGACCGCTTCCGAGCCGGAATTGGTGAACATCACCTGGCTGTAGCCCTCGATCATGCCGGTCAGGCGCGAGGCGAACTCGAAGGAGAGAGGATGGCCGACCTGGAAGCCGGGCGCGTAGTCCAGCTTCTCGACCTGCTTGCGGACCGCCTCGATGATCGGCTTGCGGCGATGGCCGGCATTGACGCACCACAGGCCCGCCGTGCCGTCGAGGATCTTGCGCCCGTCCGGGGTCGTGTAGTGCATTCCCTCGGCCTCGGCGAGAATCCGCGGCTGTTTCTTGAACTGGCGGTTGCCGGTGAACGGCATCCACAGCGATTCAAGATCATTGGGCATATTGGTTTCGGGCGTCGACATGGTGAGCTCCCTCCCGGTTCCGGGCAGTGCCAACGGTTCCACAGGGGTTGAAAACAGAGCCGCACTATAGGCAAAAGCCCGGCGCGAACCAACGCCTATCAGGCGATCCGCCGAAAGAATTCCATGTACTGGCGGACCACGGTTTCCTCGGTGTATCGCGCCTTGAATTCGGCCTCGCCCGCCGCGCCGAGCTGGGCCGAAAGCGCCGGGTCCGAGGCGAGCGTGTTCAACGCGTCCGCCAGGCTCTCAACCGAATCGATCGGGCAAAGCAGGCCCGTCTCGCCGTCGCGGATCAGGTGGCTCGGCCCGTCGCTCGCCGCCGCGACCACCGGCTTACGCCGCGCCCAGCCCTCGATCACCACATTGCCGAGCGGTTCGTGGCGCGACGGACAGGCGAGAATATCGGCGGCGGCGATCAGGTCGGCGGTATCATCCCGCCAGCCGAGAAACCGCACCCGGCCGGCGACCCCGGTCTGGCGCGCCAAAGCGCGGAGATCAGCCTCCAGCGGCCCGTCACCGGCGAGCCACAGCACCGCGCGCGGCACCCGGTCCAGGGCCCGGATCAGACTGTCGAAGGCCTTGTTTTCGTGCAGCCGTCCGAGCGCCACGACGACCAGCGCCTCCTCGTGCGTATCCAGGCTTGCGCGGGGGACGGGCGTGCCGGGATCGGCGTCGACGAAATTGGCGATGTAATGCGCCCGCTCGGCCGGCCAGCCATGGGCGACGATATGCTCGACGATCCCCGGCGTGTTTCCGACAAGATGATCGCAATGGCGGTAGTATTTGAGGTCGTAATAGCCGCCGAGACGCGCTGCGTGGACGAACCGCCCGCGCGGCATCTTCGCCGTCGCCCGGTTCATCCAGGTCATTACCACATCGGGCCGATAGGTTCGAACTTCCCGCGCGAGCCGGCGTCTGGTGATCAGATCCAGCGCGCCGCCGAAACTGAACTCGGCTGGCACGACCCCGCCGGCGCGCAAGACGGCCGCGCGGTCCGGATCACGCCGGATCACCACCCGCTGATCCTGGCCGGCACGTTCCAGCGCGACCGCAAGGCGGGTGAAGAAGACCTCCGCCCCACCGTGCCGCGCCCCGGCCATCGCTTGCAGCAGTTTCACCATGCTCCGGGCCGTCCGCCTATCCGCCGCGCTAAAAGATCTGCCATTCGAGGGCATTGTGTTGTAGGCACTCAGCCACGGCAAGGCCATGGCAATCTGATGGCCGGGATCGTCCGGCATGGAGGGGCCGCATGAATTCCAGGAACGGCGGGCAAGGCGGAACCCTGGTGATCCAGCCGCTGCCCGGCATCGGGGATGCGATCTGGCACCTGCCGCACGTTAAGGCGATCGCCGCGAGAGCGCGTGAGGGGGCCGTCACCCTGCTGACCAAGGAACGCTCGCTCGCCCGCGACCTGCTGGCGGGGGCGGCGTTCGTGCGGGAGGTGCTGTATCTGGCGCCGGACCGGGGCCGCCATTCCGGCCCGCTCGGCGGTTGGCGGCTGGGCGAGGATCTCAGCGGGCATGGCTTCGAGACCGTGTGGATCCTGCATGCCTCCAGCCGCTATGCCCTGGCCGCGTTCCGGGCCGGGATCCCGAAACGGATCGGCTACGGCATCGGCTGGCAGGATGCCCTGCTCACATCGCCGCATGGTCTTTCGAGGCGCGACCGTCATCTTTCCGCCGTCGCCAAGGCCAACCGCCTTCTGGAACTGCATGACCTGGCCGTCTCCGGCGCGCCCCCCGAGCTCCCGCTTCCTCCCGCGGCCCTGGAGGCGGCATCCGGGATCGTCGCACCATTGCCCGACGCGCCGATCGCTCTGGCCATCGGCTCGAGCGAGTCTTTCAAGCAGTGGGGCGAGAATAATTTCGCCGCACTCATCACCGCGCTGCGGGCCCGGGGCGAGCAAGGCATCGTTCTGGTCGGTGGCCCGTCCGACGCCGAAACCGCCGCCCGGCTCGGCGACCGGTTCGGCAACCCGCCCTGGCTGATCCGGATGATCGGCGAGCCCATTCTCGAGGCCGCGGCCGTGGTATCACGCTGCGGCGTCTGTATCGGCAATGATACCGGCATGCTCAACATCGCCGCCGCCGTCGGGACACCGGCGCTCGGCCTGTTCGGCGGATCGCTTCCGATCAACGAGGATCCGAGGCTCACCGCGATCACCCCGCCGGGGCGGGTGAAATACGGCAAGGACAGGATGGCGGATATCAGGGTCGAGCAGGTGCTTCACTCACTCGACAGGCTTGGTCCCCGCCAATAGATCGGTTGCCGCCCGGATCACGGTTTCCACCGCGAGACCCTTCATGAGATCCGCATCGGGACGCGGCCGGTAGTTCGGATCGGCGCGCAGCTCCTCATAGCTGAGTTCCGTGCGCACCACCGCGCAATGATCCCCCCAGGGCGCGTAGTTTTCGTCGCGGGTGGGGCCGAACAGTCCGAGGGTCGGCGCGCCCGTCGCCGCCGCCAGGTGCATGAGACCACTGTCATTGCCGATATAGAGCGAGGACCGGGCCAACACTGCCGCCGTGTCCAGCACCGGCGCGCCCATCAGATCGATCCGGTCCTGCGCCGCCAGCGCGTCCAGCAACGGCGCCGCCATCGCCTGCTCGCCCGGCCCGCCGACAACCGCCACCCGCGCGCCCGACAAGGCGCCGGCCGGTCCGGTCAGGGCCCGGGCGAGGCCGATGAACCGGTCGACCGGCCAGATCTTCGCATCCCAATTCGCCGTCGGCCCGAGCGTCAGCAGCGGCCTAGCGCCGCCGCCCGCCTCGCCGAGGACCCGGTCAGCGGCCGCGCGGTGCTCCGGCCCGAGCCAAATCCGCGGCGCCGCCGGCTCCGCGAGACCCAAGGTGTGCCGCATGTCCATGACCCGGTGCGCGTCGCGGTCCCGGCGGCGATAGACGTGACGGCGCAGGGTCGGCAGCACATAGGCGGTGGCGGAGCCCCGGACGTCGACCACCATGTACCAGCGCTTGGTCAATGCCGTGCCCAGCAGTGCGCGCCAATGCGCAAGCCAGGGTCCCTTGCGCATCGGAATGATGGCCTCGAGACCCGGCAGCGCCTCGAAAAGCGGGGCCGCCACCGGGCCGCAGGCGACCGTGAAGCGGGCGTCGGGATAGCACCGCGCCAACGTATCGAGCAACCCGGTGGACAGGATTGCGTCGCCCAACCGGCTGGCGGAGATGAAAAGAATGCGCATCCCGCCTTTATAGGCGGCTGGACTGGGTCATGAAAGCCGGATCGGCGCGCCGGCGGCGGCCAGGGCTATGCGTCCTCTTGGGTCATGCGGACCCAAACCGAAACCACGGTTCCGGCATCATCGGTGTTGAACCGCGCCCGCGTGCCGGACGGATCCGAGCCGGCCACGGTGGCCTCCAAACTCATCCCGGAGCGCGGATGCAGGATCGTTATGGTTTCTCCGGCCTTGACCGACAGGGCGGGGGTCAGGCGCAATCCCCCGGCGGATACGTTCTCGGCCTCGCATCGGAAATTCTGACCATCAATCATGACCTCCAAGGCCGTGACAATCGGATATCGCTCATATTTCCGACGATTCTCCTTGCCTCCCAGACCGACAAGACTCATGAGATATTTGATCATGGCACGCTCGCTAGGTCGCTCGAGACTGAACAATGAACCTGAACTATGACATAAGGTTCAACTTGGTGCATATCACCGAGGATAAATTTTGCCGCATGCGGCGGAATAGTGACCCGTCGGCAATGGGACAAATCGAGACACGGTGAGCAAGCTTTCCATACACCAGACGACGCGCCGCTTTCCCCGCCGCGGCCAGCCCGGAAGCATCGAGGCCCTGGGGCCGGTCAGCTTCGCGGTCGCCGATGGGGAGTTCGTGGCGATCGTCGGGCCGTCGGGCTGCGGCAAGTCCACCCTGCTGCGGCTCATCGCCGGGCTCGATCAACCGAGCGAGGGACGGATTGACATGAACGGCCGAACGGTCGACGGACCGGCGCCGGCCTGCGGCATGGTATTCCAGCAGTTCGCCCTGTTCCCGTGGCTGTCGGTCCGGCGCAATATCGGCTTCGCCCTCAAGGCCGGAGCGGAGCGGGAGGCGACCGTCGACCGGCTGCTCGATGCGGTCGGCCTCGCCGGGTTCGCCGACCAGTTTCCGGCGCACCTGTCGGGCGGCATGCAGCAGCGCGCCGCGCTCGCAAGAGCGCTTGCACCGGGTCCGGATCTCCTGCTGCTGGACGAACCGTTCGGCGCCTTGGATCAGCAGACCCGGGGCCTGATGCAGGAAATGCTGGAAACCCTGTGGCGCACGGAACGGCGCACCATGCTGCTGGTCACCCACGATATTGACGAAGCCCTGTATCTGGCCGACCGGGTTCTGGTGATGTCGGCGCGGCCGGGGGTGATCCTGAGTGAAGTCGCGGTTCCGTTCCGGCGTCCGCGCGATCCAGGACAGCGTACCGAGGCCGCCCATTCCGAACTCAAGGCCCGCATCTCCGCCCTGCTTCGCAACGAGGTCATGGCGAGCCTGCAGGCGCCGCGCGAAACCCGAAATGTCTGAAGCGTCTGCCGAGCCTTGATCGGCGAGGCCGGGCCGCGCATGGTGCGCAAACCCTCAACCGGAGTCCCCCATGACTGGAATGAACGAAACCACGATGATCCACGCCGAAACACTCGCCGTCTGGCTGAAGACGGGTGACGTTGATCTGTACGACGTGCGCGAGGCGCCGGAATTCGCCGCCGAACGGATTCCCGGCTCGACGCTGAACCCGCTTTCCGTCTTTGATCCGGGCGCCGTGGACACGAACTCCGGGCGCCGGCTGGTGTTTCACTGCAAGAGCGGCGTGCGGTGCGGCATGGCCTCGGAGATCATGCGCTCAACCGGCTTCACGGGGCCGATTTACCGTCTTGAGGGTGGAATCTTGGCGTGGAAGGCCCATGGCGGAAATATTCAACCGGGAAATGGCTGAATCTCGGTAATTTTCGCCAACAACCCGTAGCGGCGGGACGCGAAGTTCTATATGATAACGTATTGAATCCACTGACGTTGCCGCGCGGGGTAGGTTGCGGTGGCGGCGCGGTGGCACTGTCCTGGTCCGCCGATCCGAAAAGGTCCGATGCACTTTTACCTGCCGATCGCGGAGATGTCGGTCAATATCTTCCTTATCCTGGGGATGGGCGGAGGTATCGGATTTCTGTCGGGCTTGTTCGGGGTGGGCGGTGGATTCCTTATGACGCCGCTGCTGATCTTCATCGGCGTTCCGGCGCCGGTCGCCGTCGGCACCGAGGCCAACCAGATCGTCGCCAGTTCGGTTTCCGGCGTGATCGCCCACTGGCGGCGCGGCAATGTCGATTTCAAGATGGGCGGGGTGCTGCTCGCCGGCGGCTTCATCGGCTCATCCGCCGGCGTGGTGCTTTTCAAGTTCCTGCAGGGCCTTGGCCAGATCGACCTTACGATCAAGCTCTGCTACCTGATTTTCCTCGGGATCATCGGCGGCCTGATGTTCGCCGAAAGCGCCCGCACGATCATCCGGTCGAAATCGGTGAGCGCCACCCGCGGCAAGCTGCACCAGCACAACTGGCTGCACGGCCTCCCCTTCAAGATGCGGTTCCGCCGCTCGAAACTCTATATCAGCGCGCTTCTTCCCCTGATGGTCGGCGCCGGAGTGGGCGTGCTTTCGGCGCTGATGGGGGTGGGCGGCGGGTTCATCATGGTTCCGGCAATGATCTATCTGCTGGGGATGCCGACATCGGTGGTGATCGGCACCTCGCTGTTTCAGATCATCTTCGTGACCGCGAACGTGACCTTTCTCCAGGCGGTCACCACCCAAACCGTCGATGTGCCGCTGGCGCTGCTGCTGCTCGTCGGCGCGGTCATCGGGGCGCAGTTCGGCAGCAAGTACAGTGTCCGCCTCAAGGGAGAGCAGTTGCGAATCCTGCTGTCGGTGATGGTTCTCGCGGTGTGCGCAAAAATCGGTTACGACCTGATCGTGACGCCGGCGGACCTTTACTCGATCGCCCCCCTCGTGGCGCATTGACGGAGCGGCCTGTGAAAGCAAATCCGACCGCCCTGCTTCTGCTCATCGTCGCCTTCGTTTCCTGCGCCGGTTCGACGGCGCGCGGGCAAGCCCTGGTCGCCGATCTGTCCAACCACCACGTGGCGATCACCACCGGTTTCACCGGCACCGATGTTCTGCTGTTCGGCGCCGTCGAAGGCAAGGGCGATATCGTCGTCGTCATCACCGGACCGCCCGAAACCGTGGTCGTGCGCAACAAGCAACGGATCGCGGGAATTTGGATCAACGCTGAATCGGTGAAATTCGAAGGCGTTCCCAATTTCTACGCCGTCGCCTCCAGCCGCCCGCTGGACGAGATCACCAGTCCCGATATCCTGGAAACCCAGCAGATCGGCCCCCAGAACGTCGCCACCACCACCGGCGCCGACGACCGGGCCCGACCCGCCAAGGAAATCGAACAATTCCGCGCGGCCTTGATACGGAACAAGCAGAGAAGCGGTCTCTACAGCGTCGAACCGGAGCATATCGGCATCGTTTCCGATCGGCTTTTCCGCACCCAGATCCGGTTCCCCTCCAACATGGCGACCGGGAACTATACCGCCGTTGTCTATCTTTTCCGCAAGGGCGAGGCGGTTCAGGCAGTCAGCACGCCGATCCTGGTCGAAAAGGTCGGCATCGGCGCCGAGATCTACAGTTTCGCCCACAATCAGTCGGCGCTTTACGGAATTGCGGCCATTGTCATCGCCGTTTTCGCGGGCTGGCTTGGCGGCGTTATCTTTCGTAAAGTCTAGCTGCATTCAACCGAGACTGGACTCATGTCCGACACCGCGCCCTCCGGCTCTGAAAGCCAAATCGACCATCACCATCATCGGGTCTTCCTGGTGGTCGTGGACGATTCCGAGGAAATGCGGGTCGCGCTCCGGTTCGCCGCGCTTCGGGCCAAGAATACCGGTGGCCGGGTCGCCCTGTTTCGCGATATCGAGCCTGCCGGCGGCTTTCATCACTGGGCCGGCGTCGGTCAGTTGATGCAGGACGAGGCGCGCGAGGCGGCGGAAAAGCTTCTGGCCGATCTGGCTGGCGAAGTGATCGAGCTGTCCGGCCAGATTCCGGCCCTCTATGTCAGGGTCGGCCCGATCGTCCAGGAACTGGTCGCGCTTGTCACCGAGGAACCGACGATCTCGATCCTGGTGCTCGCCGCCGGCACCAGCAAGGACGGCCCCGGCCCGCTGATCAGCTTCCTTGCCGGCAAGGGCGCCAACAGTCTGCGGATCCCGGTGACGATCGTTCCTGGAAACCTGACGATGGAACAGATCGAGGCCCTGACCTAGACTCTCGGACCGGTCCGGCGAAGCATGTCCGTCCGGCCGGTCTCCGGCTTCAGTTCCGTCCCTCGATCAGCGCGATGATCGCTGCCGTCACCTCGGCCGTGCCCGCCGTGCCGCCAAGATCGCGCGGCATCGCCTCGCCGCGCGCGGCGAAGGCCTCGATCGCGCCCATCAGGGCCGCCGCCGCCTTGGGCTCGCCCACATGTTCCAGCATCATCGAGGCCGACCAGAAGGCGCCGATCGGATTGGCCACGCCCTTGCCCATGATATCGAAGGCGGAACCGTGGATCGGCTCGAACATCGAGGGATACTTGCGCTCCGGATTGAGGTTGCCGGTGGGCGCGATCCCCATGCTGCCGCTCAGCGCCGCCGCGAGATCGCTCAGCACATCGG
>JAYOEU010000101.1:0-15917 GCA_038116915.1 Alphaproteobacteria bacterium | reverse complement strand
TCTGCGAGTAGGAGGTACGCAGCATCGCCTCGCCCATCTCGGCGACGATGGCGGTCAGGCGGTGCTGGACCACCGAAACGGTGATCGGGTCGACAATCGTGGACACGGCAGGTCTCCGGGAAGGCGGCGTACATCGTGGTTGGGATCTTGACCGCTGGGAAGTGGATTGCCAATCACATGCTCGGCGGGGGCGATGCCCAGCGTCGGTAAATACCTAGTATTGCGCGCGGTGAACTTTCGCTATGAGGTCCCTGCTTCGACCGCGAAGGGGAAGCCGAACGTCAAAGGCAGAGGCCCGGGAATCGCAAAATGGCAGGACCGCGATCCGCAATCGTCGTGGATGATATGAGAACCATCCGCGACATGATCGATACCTATCTCAAAAGGCAGGGATTTTCCGTTACCCAATGCTCCACCGCCGGAGATTTCTACAAGTCGCTGCATGGCGCCGCACCGGACGTCATTCTGCTTGATGTCGAAATGCCGGACGAAAACGGGTACCAGATCTGCGACTGGCTGCGGAACGCGCTCGGCTACAGCGATATTCCCGTGCTTTTCGTGACGGCGGGCACGTCGAAAAGCCATATGGAGAAGGCGAAAGCGGTCGGCGGCGACTATTTCGTCAAGAAACCCTTCGATGAGGCCAGCCTGATCAAGGGGGTCGAACGCGCGATCCAGATCCGCGCGGCAAAGAAGAAGGATCCAAGCTCCGCGACCCGGGACATCCGCAAGACCGCCATCGTCGTCGATGACATGAAATCGATGCGTGATCTGACCGAAAGCATGCTGCGGGGATCGGGCTATGCGGTCATGAAATGCGAGTCCGCCGAGCAGGTGTACCGGATGCTGAAGAACGTCACGCCCAGCGTGATCCTTCTCGACGTCAACATGCCCGGCGAGGACGGCTATGAGATCTGTGCTCGGATCCGCCAGGAAATGCCGCATGTGGATTGCCCGATCGTCTTCGTCACGAGCAACAAGTCAAAGCGGGATATCGAACTGGCGAAAGCCTCCGGCGGCGACTATTTTGTCGTCAAGCCGTTCGATGAAACGTCCCTGATGAACGGCGTCCGCAGGGCCTATCAGAACAGAAGAGCCGCCCGGTACGCTTAACGCGGCCTTGGTGTGAGTTCGCGGACCTGTCACATGTCGCGCTCGATGGTGGCGGAGCCTAGAGACTTGCCGTCGGCCATTTCTAGCGGGGGAAACCAGACCATGAAGGCCGCCGTCCTACGCGCGTTCGAAATGCCGCTCGTCATCGAGGACGTTACCCTGGCACCGCCGGAGGCCGGCGAGGTGACGGTCGCGGTTGCGGCCTGCGCGATCTGTCATTCCGACATCCACTATGCGGACGGCGCCTGGGGCGGCACGCCGCCATTGATCCTCGGGCATGAAGCGAGCGGGATTGTGGAGGCGGTCGGCCCCGGGGTCCGGGACGTCGCACCGGGCGACCGGGTGATCGTCTCGCTGATCCGGCATTGCGGGCATTGCTTTCACTGCGCGCGCGGTGAGCCGACCCAGTGCGAGACCCGGTTCCCGCTGGACACGCCAGGCCGCCTCAAGGACTCCTCCGGCGTGCCGATCGGGCAGGGGATCCGCACCGCCGCCTTCGCGGAACGCACGGTCGTGCATGAGAGCCAATGTGTGTTGATGCCGGCGGATCTGGGCTTCGAGCAGGCGGCGCTTCTGGCCTGCGGCGTGATCACCGGTTTGGGCGCGGTCACCAATACGGCCAAGGTTCCGGTCGGCTCGAGCGTGGTGGTGGTCGGTACCGGCGGCGTCGGGCTGAACGCGGTTCAGGGTGCGCGGCTGTCCGGCGCGCATCCGATCATCGCAATTGATCTTTCCGATGAAAAACTCGAAGCCGCCCGCCGCTTCGGCGCGACCCACGCGATCAATCCGGCGAACAGCGATGTCACCGATCAGGTCAGGGCTCTGACCGGCGGACGGGGCGCGGACGCGGTCCTGGTCACGGTCGGCAGCACGCCGGCGATGGTTCAGGCGATGGCACTGCCTCGGCGGGGCGGGACAGTGGTTCTGGTCGGCATGCCCGCCACCGGCGCGAAACTGCCGCTGGAGGTCGGTGACATCGCCGATTACGCCCAGACCGTTATCGGCAGCAAGATGGGAGCGGCCCGGCCGAAGACGGATATTCCGAAGCTGATCGAGCTGTACAAGGACGGCCGGCTTCTGCTGGACGAGCTGATTACCAGCCGCTATCCGCTGGAGCGGATCAACGAGGCTTTCGCGTCGGTCAAACGGGGCGAGGCGCTGCGCAACGTCATCGTCTTCTAAACGCTCCGCCCTCCGCTACCCGGGGCAAAGGCGGTCGCCGTGCCGATCATCGAGTCCCGGCTGACCAGGGCGGCGAGTTCCGCCTCGCTCATGCCGTCGGTGCCCTCGGGCCGGCGCGGGATCACCAGATAGCGGCAATCGGCGGTGGAATCGACCACCCGCACCTCGGTCGTCTCCGGCAGATCGGTGCCGAATTCCTTGAGCACAGCCCTCGGTTCGCGCACCGCGCGGGAACGATACTCCCGCGACTTGTACCAGAGCGGCGGCATGCCCAGGATCGGACGCGGATAGCACGAGCAGAGCGTGCAGACGACCATGTGATGCAGGTCCTCGGTGTTCTCCAGCGCCACCAGCTTCAAGGCCTCGACCTCGAAACCCATCTCGGCGACGGCGGCGTTGCCGTCCTCCAACAGGCGGGCGCGGTAGGCCGGATCGGTCCAGGCCCGGGCGACGATCCGGGCCCCGCCTTCCGGCGATTTCCGCTCCCAGGCTTCGATCTGATCCTGAATTTCACGCGCGGTGACGATATCCTTCTCGATCAGCAACTCGCGCAGCGCGATCTCCAGAAACTCCCACTCCTCGCTTGGCTCGCGGATGTCCGGCTGAAAGACCGTGTGATCGTGGCCGTGCGGATGTCCGTGATCATGGTGCCCATGCGTGCTCATAGCGGCTCCAGCCAAGTCTCGTAGATATCGGCGGTGACGGTATCGCCCGGCGCGTAGGCGCCGTCGCCGTTCCAGGTCTCGTCCATGGTGAACAGCACCTGGTAGAGGTGCAGAAGCGGCAGGCCCGACAGTCCGTAGGCAAGCCGCTCGGGATTGGGAAACGTTCCAAAATGCCGGATCACCTGGCCGGCGCGCCCACGCAGGAACATCGGCGTGCGCACATGACCGGGCGGCAGGCCCCGGGCGACCTTGACCCGCGCGCCGATCGCGAAGGGACCGGTCATGGCCCGGCCTTGCTATGGCGGGCGCGCACCTCGGCGAGCTTGGCCTCGATCTCGGCTTCGCTCAGCACCCCTTTTTCGATGAGCAGGCCGCGCATCGCCCGCACCCAGCGCTCATAGTAGGAAGCTTCGGCATAGGTCTTCGGCTCCAGGCTTTCGATGGTCCGGCGGTTCTCGTCGGTCACCCAGAACGACCGTGGCTTGGCGCGCAACAGCATCATCATCGCGTCGATCCGCCTTTCGGTCAGGGTCGGTTCGTGCTCATCCGTGTCGATCGGTCCGCCGGGCAGGCCGCCGAGATCGCTGATCGCCCGTTCGCTCATGGTTTCATCTTTCTCGGTTTCCGGGCAGTTTAGACAACAAACCCTGGCGACTAGAAGCCTTTCCGACATGCGCGGGCGCCGGGCCTCGCGTATCCTCCGACAAGCCCTTGAGGCCGTTTACGACCCGCTGCAATGACCGACCGATCCTCAGAGCCTGCATTCGATCCGGAGACCGCGCCCGTCGGTCTGCGGCACTGGCTCATTCTGGCGACGGTTCAGATCACCACGCTGACCTTCGGGATGACCATCACCGGGACAAATGTGGTGCTGCCGCAGCTCAAGGGCGCGATGTCGGCGACGCCGGACCAGATCGCCTGGGTCGTGACCTTCAACCTGGTGGCGACCGCCATCGCCACGCCTCTGACCGGCTGGTTCGCCGGCAATTTCGGCTGGCGCTATCTGCTGTTCGGCAGCTTGACCGGCTTCACGGCGTTCACCGCGCTATGCGGTCTCGCGGAGTCGCTCGAGGCCCTGGTGCTGTTCCGCATCGGCCAGGGCGCGTTCGGGGCGCCGCTCATGCCCTTGGGACAGGGCATGATCCTGGCCACCTTCCCGCGCCGTCTGCATCCCATGGCGTTGATGGTCTGGGGGATCGGCGGGGTGATCGGGCCGGTCATGGGGCCGATCATGGGCGGCTTCGTCGCCGAGGCGCTGAACTGGCGCTGGGTGTTCTTCATGATCGTTCCGCTGGGGCTGTTCAGCATTTTCGTCGCCGCGATCTCCGTCGGCCACCAGGGGCGCGGCGACGCCAAGCGCTTCGATGCGACCGGCTTCGTCGCCTTGGCGCTGGCGATCGGCGCCACCCAGCTCATGCTCGATCGCGGCTCGCGCCTGGATTGGTTCGAATCCTGGGAGATCATCGCCGAGGCCTGCGTCGCCGTCGCCGGCTTTTACACCTTCGTCGTCCATACCTTCACGACCGAGAACCCGTTTCTTAATCCCCGGCTGTTCCTGGACCGCAATTTCGTGCTCGGGTGCCTGACCGCCTTCGCGATGGGCTGGATGAGCTACACGCCCATCGTGCTTTTCCCGCCGCTGTTGCAGGAATTGCGAGGCTATCCGGACTCGGTGGTCGGCACCCTGATCGCGGCGAGGGGGTTCGGAAACTGGCTGAGTTTCCTGATCGTCGTGCCGTTTACCCGCAAGGCGCCGCGGCTGGCACTGGCGACCGGGCTCGCCTGCCAGGCGGTGGCGGGATTGCAGATGGCGGCGCTCGACATCAACCTCACAGAAAGCGACGTGTTCTGGACCAACACGCTTCAGGGCTTCGGCTTCGGGCTTGCCTACACGCCGATGGCGACCTTGGCCTTCTGCACCCTGTCGCCGAGGCTGATGGTCGAGGGCTCGGCGGTGTTCAACTTGCTGCGGCATTACGGCAGCAGCGTCTTCATCTCCATCAGCGTCATGGTCCTGGTTCAGAGCACCGCCTGGAACTATTCCGACATGACGGCGCTGATCACCCCGTTCAACGAGCTGCTGCGCTTCCCCGAGGTGAGCGGAAGCTGGACACTCGAGAATCTGAGCGGGCTGTCCGCGCTCAGCGGCGAGATCCGCCGGCAGGCGCAGATGATCGGCTATCTCAACGCGTTTCAGCTATTCGGCATCGCGGCGGCCTTCGCCATTCCCATGAGTTTTCTGTTCGCCGATCCGCATGGCCCGGCGGCGGCGAAGCGGTGAGGGGCATTGACAGATCGGCCAAGCTCCGCCGCAATGGGCCGATGACCCCGAGGAGACCGACCGATGGATCAGCTTAATCCGGTCGACCCCGTTGCCCGCGCCCGGGCCCTGGGTCCCGATCTCGACGCGGCGGGAGACGAGATCGAGCGCACCAAGCGGATACCCCAGGCGCTGCTCGCCAAGATCCACGAGGCGCGGCTCGCCCGGATGTTCCTGCCGAAGGTTCATGGCGGCGACGAGGTCGATCCCTGCACCTATCTGCACGCGCTGGAGGCGGTATCGCGGCACGACGCCTCGGTGGGGTGGAACCTGTTCGTCGCCAACAGCTCGACCCTGATCACGCCGTTCCTGAGACCGGAAACCGCGCGGACCATCTATGCCGAGCCGCATGCCTGGATGTCCTGGGGGCCGCCGGATGCCCAGAAGGCCAAGGCGGTCGACGGCGGCTACATCGTCAACGGCACCTGGGGGTTTTCCAGCGGCTGCCGCCAGGCGAACTGGATGGGCGCCCATTGCATGGTGGAAGAGAAGGACGGGTCGGTCCGCCTCAACGCCGCCGGTCGGCCGTCGGTGACCAGTTTTCTGTTCCCGGCCGATCAGGTGACCCTGCACGACACCTGGGACACGATCGGCCTGCGCGGCACCGCGTCCGACAGCTATACCGTCGAGAATGTTTTCGTGCCGGAGGCCTTTACCGGAACCCGCGAGGAGCCGGAGAACAGGAACGTCGCCGGCCCGCTCTACTGGTTCACCCAGCAGGGCCTCTACGCGGTCGGGGTTGCCGCCGTCGCGCTGGGCACGGCGGGCGGGATGCTCTCCGCCTTCATCGAGCTTGCCAGGGACAAGACGCCCCGTGGGCTCGCGCGGCTGGCCGACCGGGATGCGACCCGGGCCCTGGTGGCGATGTCCGAGGCGCGGCTGGGCTCGGCCCGGTCCTATCTGGTGGATGTGCTGTCGGGGTACTATGCGATCGCCGAGGATACCGGCGCCATGGGGATCGAGGATCGGGCGAAGGTGCGGCTCGCCACCACCAACGCGATCATCGGCGCCATCGATGTCGCGGACCGGATCCACAAGGCCGCCGGCGTGTCGGCGATCTTCGTCGGCAAGAGCCCGTTCGAACGCCGCTGGCGCGATATCCATACGCTCAGCCAGCAGATCCAGTCGCGGGATTCCCATTTCGAGGCCGTGGGACAGATCATGCTCGGCGATTTGCCGGCCGTTTTCTATTAGACGCGAGGAGGAAGCCGTGCCCGACAAGCAGGAAATCGACTACGACGCCAAGCGCGCCGCGCTGGAGGCGAAATACCAACCATCGAACAAACCCGCCGGCTCCAGCCCGGTCGGTACCGGCGGTGTCGACCATCTGGCGTTGATCTGCTCGGATATCGAAAAGACCATCGAGTTCTACACCGATGTCGTCGGCATGCGGCTCGCCAAGATCGTGCCGAACCGGGACGAGCCGAGCTCAACCCATATCTTCCTCGACATGGGCGGCGGCAACATGCTGGCGTTCTTCGATTTCCCGAAGAAGGGCCCGGCCCGGACAGAGCGCGGCGTCGGCAGCATGCACCACGTCGCGCTGAAAGGAACACCCGAGCAATATGCCGCCGTGGTGAAGTCGGTCCGCGAGCGGGGCATCAAGCACGATATCCACGGCAGCGACACCAAGGGCGCGGTCTATTTCCGCGACCCGGACGACATCCTGCTCGAGGTCACGACGGGGTACTAAGGTCGGGCTCAGGCCCCATTCTCATGCGGCGCCAAGGCGGCGTAGACGGCGCGGTTCATCGGGGTGGCGACGCCGGTTTCGGCGCCGAGCCGGGCCACCGAGCCGTTGAGGGCCGAGGCTTCGAGTTTCTCCCCGCGTTCCAGCGCCGCCAGGATCGAGGCTTTCATCGTCTCCGGCAGCATGTCGAGAAGCGCCATCGTCCGGTCGACCTGATCCTCGGGCAGCGGCTTGCCGAGCGCCCGGGCGACGGCAACGACTTCGCCGGCAAGCTCCACCATCAGCGCCCGCGTCGCCGGGTCCGACCGGCACGCGCCCAGCGGCAGCCTGGTCAGGCAGTTGGCGCCGGCAAGCGTGCAGATCATCACGAATTTCTGCCACAGCTCGCGCTCGATATTCTCGGGCACCGGCGCGTCGATCCCGGCTTCGGCGCAGGCGGCACGGAAGGCCTGGATGCGCGGGCTCGCGCTGTTGTCCAACTCGCCGACCCGCAGGATCTGCATGGTCGCGAAATGCCGGATCATGCCGGGCGCTTCGATCAGGGCGCTGATATTGGCAACGCCGCCGATGACGTGACCGGCGCCCAGCACGCGCTGCAGCACGTCCATATGCGCGATGCCGTTGAGGAAGGGGATGACGCCGGTCTCCGGGCCCACTACCGGCTTGATCAGCTCGGCCGCGCTTTCGGTGTCATAGGCCTTGACGCAGAACAGCACGATGTCCGCGACGCCGAGATCCCCAGGCCTGTCGCTGGCCCGGGCGGGATGGATTGTGGCGCCGCCAAACTCGCTCAGCACCTTGAGGCCGTTCTCCCTGATGGCGGCGAGATGCCTGCCCCGGGCGACGAATCCCACCTCATGACCGGCCTTCGCCAGTTGCGCGCCGAAATAGCCGCCGACGCCGCCGGTGCCCATGACGATGATCTTCATATCTCTGGTTTCCCTGATAGGTGATGGACCGGGCGCGCGAGGTTACCGGCTTTAAAAGAGCCGGCGACGGCTCAGGCCGGCGCGAAGACGTCGGCCTGCGGCGCACCCGCTGGTTTCGACAAGGATGCCGGCTCGTCGCTGGAGAAGGCGGCGTCACGCTGCATCACCGGCAGGACACGGTCCGCGAAGAGCCGCATGTTCAGTTCGGCCTCCTGGCGCGTCATGCGGCCATAGGAGAAGTCGCAGACGATGTGGTCCGTCCCGGTCAGGCGCCGCAATTCTCCGAGCTGCTGGACGCAGTCGTCCGGGGTCCCGACGATCTGGATGCCGACGTAGAACTCCGTCATCTTCTGCCGCGCCACCGGGTCCTTCAGCTTGGAGTAGGTCTTTGCCATCTTTCCGTAGGACTCATAGCCCTTCACGTTGGCGAGGTGACCGTCGGAAAAGTTGTAATGGGCGTCGATCGAGTCCCATTTCGCGCCCAGGAACTGCATCGCGCGCTCATGCGCCTCGCCCCGGCTCTCGGAACAGGACACGTTGGTCAGGATGATCGGCGGCGGCGGCGTGTGCCCGACGCTGGCGGCGATACCCCGGAAGGACTCGATATCGGCGGCCGCCTTGTGCCACTCGTTCTGCATGATCACCATCATGCCGAAACCGAGCTTGGCCATGATCTCAGCCGATTCCGGGCTGACCGACGAGGCATAGAACCGGCGCTCCGGATGCGACATCGGCCGGGGCCGGATCGACATCTTGGGGATCTTGTAAAACTCGCCGTCCCATTCGAACACCTCGTCGCGCAGGGCCGTGGTCACCAGCCGCGCGGCTTCGGCGAAGCGCGGGCGGGCCTCTTCCATCGGAACCCGGAAACCGGCGTATTCGGCACTGGCGGCGCCGCGGCCGAAGCCGAACAGGCATCGCCCGCCGCAGAGGATGTCGAGATAGGCGATTTCCTCGGCGACCCGGATCGGGTCATGCCAGGGCAGGACGATGACGCAGGTGCCGAGCGTGATGCGCTTGGTCTTTGCCGCGTAGTAACTGAGAAGCTGAAGCGGATTCGGCGACATGGAATAGCCGGTGAAATGGTGCTCCAGGCCGAACAGGGAGTCGAAACCGAGCGGCTCGGCAAGGTCCGCGATCGCCAGATGGTCCATCAGGACCGCCGCGTCGGAGCGCCCGGGCTCGGAGAGTACGCTGACATCCGTGCCGATTTTCATGGTCCATCTCCCGGGTGTGATTTCGCCGCGTGTTATCGCTGTCTATTGAACACGTGCCCGGTCCCCAGAATCAATGCCGGGATCAGGGCGACGGCCCCGACGGCGAGGAAGGCGTCGATATAACTTCCACGTGCTGCCACGATCGCGCTGAAGACGGCGGGACCGATGGCGACGCCCAGAAACGTGAAGGCCGAGACGCCGCCGGTCGCCCGCGCGACCAGCGGGCCCGGCATGATCCGTGCGATCTCGCCGATATAGACGCCGTTCCAGCCCGCCGCGATGATTCCGGAAATGAAGGATACCGCCCACAACAGCGTGCGTGGCCAGGTCTCGTCGAGCGCCGCCAGCGCCAGGCCGCAGCCGAAGATGGCAACGCCGATGACCGCCAGCAGCGGCCTTGCGGGCAGGAGGCTATCGCTGATCCAGCCGAGCAGGGGGCGGCCGACGATGCCGCCGAGATGCATGATCGAAAACACCGCTCCCGCCGTCACCGGGTCGAGGCCGCCCCGGTCCACCAGCACCACGACGTAGAAGGAAAACAGCGAGAGCTGCATCATCGCATAGACGAAGGAGGCAAGCGCCAGCGGCCGCAGCCTCGGCTCGGCTGCCACCAGCCGGATCGCGGCAAGAGTTTCGCCCGGGCCGATCCGCCGTTCCGGATCCCGGTCGCCGTCGTAGCGCGCGCGGATCGGTTGCAGCAGGAGCGCCATGACGACGAGCAGGCCGATCACCGCCGCGATGCCCAAGGGCCAGCCGAGGCGATCGGCGATCGCCGGCACCGTCAGGCCCAGCAGGAAGCCTCCGACCGGCACGCCGGTCTGCTTTAGCGAGAAAACCAGGCCCCGTCGCTCCCTCGGAATGGTGCGGGCCAGGAGATGGCTTGCCGCCGGGGTTGCCACGCCATAGCCCATGCCCACCGCCAGCGCGCCCAGAACAAGGCCTGGAACCCAGCCGTTCAGGGACAGGGCGAGCCCGGCGGCGCCGAGCAGCATCGCGATCTGCGTCGTTCTAACCGAGCCGAAGCGCCCGATCACCGATCCGCCGATCGAGGTCAGAATTATTGCGCCGACAAAGACGATGGCGGAATAGACCCCGATCCGACTTGGCTCGATGCCGATATCGCCGGCAATCTTGGGGGCCAGCACCGGCACCGTCATGATCGCCATGGCGATGGCGACCTGGGCCGCGACCATGGCGGTGAGAGACAGGGCGACGTTGTTTTTCACGGTCACCCTTCCCGCGCTGTGGGGACCGGGTGAGAGCAGCCCCTAGACAACAGGGCTGCGACCGCCATCGACATTGATCGCGATCCCCGACAGATAGCTCGCCCGGTCGGAGGCGAGGAAACAGGCCACATCGGCGAATTCCTCAGCCCGGCCGACCCGTCCCATCGGGATCTTGTTGGCGTCGGCCATGCCCTGCAGGAACTCCTCATAGCTCTTGGCGGTCCCGGAGGCCTTGTGCTTGACCTCGTGCTGGTTGCTGTCGATCAGGCCGACCAGAAGCGCGTTCACCAGAACATTATGCGGCGCGGCCTCTCCGGCCAGCACCTTGGTCAGCGCCATGCCGGCGGCCCGGGTCACGGCGGTCGGCGCGCCCTCGGCCGGCGGGGCCTTGGCGCCGACATTGAGGACGTTGATGATCCGGCCCCATTTGCGTTCCTTCATGGCCGGCAGGGTGAGCCGCGCGAGACGGATCGCGGCGAACAGCTTGAGGTCGATATCGTTCTGCCAAAGTTCGTCGCTAACCTCCAGGAACGGGCCACGCTGGGAGGTGCCGGCGTTGTTCACCAGGATGTCGACCGGCCCCAACTGTGCGGTGACGGTGGCGTGAAGCGCCGCGCATTCGTCGGCCCGGCTCACGTCGCAGGCCTCGGCGACGACCTTGTTGCCGGCGCCAGCCGCCTGGATCTCCCGGCGCGCGGCATCAAGCGCGTCGGCGCCCCGCGCGGTGATGGCCACCGAGGCCCCGGCTTCGGCGAAGCGAAGCGCCATCGCCTTTCCCAGTCCCTTGCTGCCCCCGGTGATCAGCGCGACTTTTCCGTCCAAGCGAACGTCCATGGGTGTCTCCAGAATAGAATGTTTCAAAGTAGATCATGAACCCGGGGAAGGAAGCGGGCTCGCGGGTCCCCGCGATCCTAGTGAAGACAACGGGATCTGAACAGATTACACTGATTAAGAATTTATTAACCAACTGTGGCGACAGTGCGTGACCGAAAATACCCCGGAGCGCGGTATGGCCGAACCCGCCTTGGACGCTGCGACAGGCACGTCGGTGCCGATCGACAGCGAAGCGATGGATTCGCTGCATATTCTGCCGCTGGCCATCATCCCGCTCGGGACGCCCGGCTTGCGGAAGTCTTCGCTGATCAAGAACGCGCGCCTGGAATCCGTGATTGAGCTGTTTCGCGACGGCGTTACCGGCAGCGGACAGATCGAACCGGGGGCGGTCACCGATTTTTACCAGGATACCCCGGAACTGCGGCAAGACATGGAGATGCTTGACGCGCTGGGAAAGCTGCAATCCTTCGACGTTTACTCGCTTCGGATCGAATTGCGGCGCCTTGAAATCGGTCTCTCGGATTTCGAATGCCTCACGCTTTCGCCCAAGAAGCAGACCGAACTCAATGCCTTCATGCGCACTTTCACGCGCCCCCTGATCGCGCGGGTCTACGGGACCGACAACGACGTGCAGGATGTCGGCGAGATCATCAAGATGCTTGCCCAGCCGGATCGCCAGGCGACGATCAAGCAGCTGCAGCGCCTTGCGGACGAGCTCAACGTCACGATCATGGAAGTGCCGAGCTTCATCGAGCAGTACGGCGATATCTTCCTGTCGCTGTCATACTATCGGAACTGTCTCGACGAGACCCGCAAGGATATCCCGGCCTTCCTGGAATGGATGCAGGAGATTCGCGGCAATCACCAGGTTCAGGGCGACCGCTCCCTCGGCAAGA
Source organism: Alphaproteobacteria bacterium (assembly GCA_038116915.1). Classification (GTDB taxonomy): domain Bacteria; phylum Pseudomonadota; class Alphaproteobacteria; order Thalassobaculales; family Thalassobaculaceae; genus JADHLJ01. Next base: position 3,845 of record JAYOEU010000101.1, on the reverse strand, counting down.
TGCTTGAGGACATCGAGAAGGGGTTCAACGAGATCACCACGTCGATCGCGGGACGCTTCAAGTTTTTCGAAACGATTTCCAAGGACTTCTGGTCCGATATTTCGGCCGACTCCTTTCAGGAGTTCCGCGATACCGTCACCTCGCACCGTTTGAGCATCGGTGCGGTGCTCTGCGGATTGTCGGTCAAGATGATGCACTGGAAAACCCGGTTCCCGCAGGCCAGCGGCGGCCCGTCGAAACGGATCGAGTTCCTGCAATCCGAGATCTATCCCGGTTTGGAACATATCCGCCGCATTGAAAAAAGCGTCTCCGCCCCGGCCGCCGCCTAGCCACGCTCCGGCGTCACATCGACGCTCGCGCGATCACCCCGCCGTCAGTGCGCGAGATCCAGCGGTTCGATGGAAACCTTGCCGCCGAGCGAGCTCAACACATGGCTTTCCGGCACCTCCCGCCAGGTAAGATCGCCCGCGTCGAGCGGTTCGGAGAGGACCAGTGTCGCGCCGACCCCGTCGGTCATGCCGACCGAGCGGTCGACGACCGTCAATGTGCCGCCCGTCGCCCAATAGAGTGACGGCGACTGGTGGTCGCTGGAATAGCGGACCGCGACGAGCCGGGCACCGTCGGAAAAAGCGGCGGTCATGCGGAACGGCTCGTCGATGCCGCGCCGCTCCATCGTTCCGACGATCTCGCGGATGGTGGCGGAGAGGCCGCGCGCCGGATCATCGATCAGTCCGTTGCCGAGAGCCAGAAGGAAGAAGGCCTCGCTGTCGGTGGTTCCGTGCCTTTCGCCGTAAAAGTCGCTCGGGATCATCTGTTCGATTTCCCGTCGGATCGCGTGATAGCCGCCGATCCGGCCATTGTGCATGAACAGCGTGTCGTCATGACGGAACGGATGACAGTTCTCCCGGCTGGTGGAGGTTCCGGTCGAGGCGCGCACATGGGCGAAAAACAGGCGGGAATGGATCTGTTCGGAAATGCTGCGCAGGTTCGCGTCGTTCCATGCCGGGAGCGTATCGCGGAACAGCCCGGGTCTGGACTGATTGCCGTACCAGCCGAGACCGAACCCATCGCCGTTGGTCGGTACGATCGATCGGCGGGCCGAAAGCGACTGCTGGATCAGCGAATTGCTCGGCGCGAACAGCAGCCGTTCGATCAGCAGATCGGGACCGGCATAGGCAAGCCAACGGCACATGATCTAGCTCCCCTTCAGCCGAAAAGACGCCAGCGGCGTTTTCGGCGTTTTGAAAGATAACCCTGGTGATGATCCTCGGCCGGCCAGAACGTCTTGGCCGGCGAGATTTCGGTGACGATATCGTGGTGGTAGCGTCCGCTGTCCTGCTCGGCCTTCTTCGAGCGCATGGCCGCGTCGGTCTGGTCCTCGCTATGGGTGAAGATCACCGAGCGGTACTGAGTGCCGATATCCGGGCCCTGGAAATTCAATTGGGTCGGGTTGTGGCAGTCCCAAAACACCTCGAGCAGGGTCTCGTAGTCGACTTTGGTCTCGTCATAGCCGACCTGGACGACCTCGGCATGGCCGGTCATCCCGGTGCAGACCTCCTCGTAGGAGGGATTGTCGGTGACGCCGCCGCTGTAACCGACGGTAACCTCCGTGACGCCGCGGACATGCTTGAAGGCTTCCTCGACACCCCAGAAACAGCCGGCTCCGAACATTGCCTTTGCCATGGCGACCCCCATCGCGGCAAACCGATCCGTTGGATAGAGTGCGGCCGATCCCGCACTTTGTCGATAGCATCCGCAAGAGCTAAATCCGGCAGGAAGAACCGCCTGAAACGGCTACTCGCGAAGCAGCGTTTCCAGGTCGTGCCGCAGCACTTTTCCGGACACGTTTCTCGGGAAGGCATCATGGTTCAGAAAGCGGATTTCCTTGGGCTGCTTGAAACCGGCTAGATTGGCGCGGCAGAGCGTTGCAAGGCTCGCGGCATCAAGGCTGTCGTCGGAACGGGCGACGAAGGCGACGGGGACCTCGCCCCACCGGTCGTCCGGACGGCGCACCACCGCGGCCTCGGTCACCCGGGGGTCGGTCAGCAGCACGCGTTCGATCTCGGCGGGATAGATGTTCTCGCCGCCGGACTTGATCATGTATTTGACCCGGTCGACGAAGTTGAAGCCACCATCGGCCTCGCGGACCAGCAGATCGCCATTGTGGAACCAGCCGCCGCGGAAATCATGCGCGTTGGTTTCCTCGGCCCGCCAATAGCCGCTGAACAGGGTGGGGCCGCGCACCGCAAGCTCTCCCGGCGTGCCCGGCGGTACGTCCTCGTCGTTCTCGTCGACCAGGCGAATCTCGCAATTCGGGCTCGGGTATTTCGTCAGGCGCTCCGGAACGATGCCGATCGGGACCGTTATCCCGGCGGCGGGCAGGCTGCCGGTCTCGGTGGAGCCGAAGGTATTGGCATAAGGCGCGTTCAGCAGCCGGGTGATCTCGGCCAGTTGGTGGCCGGGCACGAGATCGGCCATGACGCCGCAGAGTTTGATCCCCGCTGGCGGCCGGTTGCGGCGCTTCATCTCTTCTATGAAGCTTTCGACCATGCCGGGGATCACGACCAGCCAGCCGATTGGCTCCCGAATCGCGATATCGGCGAGCCGAGCGGCGTCATAGCCGTCCTCGATGATGACCTTGCCGCCGCCGAGCAATGTCATCAGTGCGAGATCCATGCCGCCCATGTGGAACATCGGGGTCCAGCACACGAAACTGTCGCCGGCCGCGAGACCGAAATCGGCGCGCGCGCCGGTGGCCCGGGCGACTTCGGCGCGATGGCTTATCAGCGCGCCCTTGGGAAGCCCCGTGGTGCCGCTGGTGTAGAGGATCAGCAGGCCATCCTCCGGGTCGATCTCGCATTGGACCTTGGCGCCGCCGGCGTTTTCCAGCCGGGTTTCGTAATCAGCCCCGAACTCGATGATGGTGTCCGGCGCGATGCCCAGGTGATCGAGTGTGGACCGGTGGCGGGGGGAGACGAGAACCAGCTTCGGCTCGACAAGCGAGAGGCAGTGCCGCAGCTCCGGTGGCGCGAGGCGCCAGTTCTGGCACGCGAGGATCGCGCCGATCTTTCCGGCCGCCACCGTCGCTTCAATGTATTCCGTTCGATTCTCGGACAGTATCGCGATTCTGTCTCCTCTTTCCACGCCGAGAGCCGAGAAGGCCCGGGCGAGCGCGTCGGCTCGGCCGTCCAGATCGCGGAACGACAGGATCCGGTCGCGCTCCTGCAGGGCCGCGCGGTGCGGCGTCGCGCGGGCCCGGTCGCTGACCATTGAGCACACCGTGCTGTAGGAGCTTTTCTGAATCAGCGTTCTGGCGGGAGAAGGAGACATGATGGCCTCGAAAAGTTTATGCAGGCGACGTGCCGTTAAGGGAAGACCGCAGAGCCGGTCGATCCATTGTCGACAATATCATTTACAATTGCGCAAGAATTGGACTTTCACCTCCCTTTCACCCAGGGTCATCAAACCGAGCCGATCCGGATGGGCAGTGGTCCGGCGCCTTGCTTGCGATCCGTCGATTGCCGAATCTCCGTTCGCAAGGCGCCAGAAAAAAAAGGCCCAAATGCTGATTTTTCTTCACTTTTTTGAAGCTTTGCGACTAAATCCGTACCGAGAGCGATTGATCAGGGCATCATGGTGATGTATTTAGACTGATCTTTTTCCAGGAAAATGCGTCCGGGGATACCGGCCGAAGCGCTAATGGGGACTTTCAATGGCATCAATCACCGGAACGACTTCTTCCGACAATCTCACCGGCACGGGTAACTCGGACGACATTACGGGTCTCGCGGGGGCGGATACGATCAGCGCGCTTGGCGGTGCTGATCTGATTTACGGCAACCAGG
>JAYOEU010000100.1:0-15950 GCA_038116915.1 Alphaproteobacteria bacterium | reverse complement strand
CGGTGGCCTGGGCCTTCGACTTCGCCATGTCCGGTCTCTTCTTCCCCCTGGTGCTTGGCGTCTGGTGGAAGCGGGCGAACCGGCAGGGCGCGATCGCGGGCATGGTCCTCGGCTTCGCGGCAGGCTCCTGGTACCTCTACATGGTACGTTGGGGCGGTATGACACCGTGGATCGGCATCGACCATCTGCGTTTCGGCATCATCGGTGCCGGTGTCAGTCTGGTGGCCATGGTCGTGGTCTCGCTGGCGACACCCGAGCCGGATGAAGAGACCCAGAAGATGGTCGACGAGGTCCGGGTTCCCAAGGGCAATACGATCCTGTCCTCGGACCACTAAGACCAATCATCAACCTTCGAAAACGGGGCGGAGAATTTCTCCGCCCCGTTTGTCATTGTACGCCCTGTCTGGAAGAGTAGCCGGGCATTTTGGATTAGAAGAGGCGTTCCGGAAGATCACAATTGAACGTGGCGAACTTCCTCGGGTGAGGCGTCGCATGGCGTGGCGAGACGCCGTGGATCGAATGTGGTCCGTTCACGCCTATGAACAGCGTGTTGGCCTCGTACTGCACAGTTTTTACACACTCAACCGCCTCTTCCCGCAGATGGGATCCGTTGAATATGTTCCCGGCCAGTGTTTGTCCTTCTCTTAGACGATAAAGCCCGAGATCACCTCCCTCCGACTCGTCTTCATCCCTCAGGTAGAACAGAGCGAACCATGCTTTTCGCGTACTATCCACATGTGGTCCGCGCACGCTTGTTGCGTCGCCTTGATTAGGCGTGTTCACGTCAATCGCCGCCGACACCAGCAGCGAGTGATCATCAAAGGAATCGCGATGCTTCAGGCCGACCTTCAAACTATCGGCCTTGTTGATGAGATCGGCGGCGCGGGGATGATATGACTTGAAGTGCTCGCCGAAGATCCTGGCGAAATGAACAAGCTGTTCCCGGTTCGCATTGGCGACTAAGAACTCCTTCCAAAATTGCGTCACATCCGCCGATTCCAAGGCGCGCGCCATCGGAAAAGTAAGACGGACGTTGCCTTCCCGCGTATAGCCGGGAAAAGTCTCCAATTGTGGAAATTCGTCAATGAGACGCTGCAAATCCTCTCTTGCAAGCACATCCCGCGCGACAATATGGGGAAACGGCTCTGTCTCGACATCGGAACTGTCCAGGGCCGCGAGTAAGGATTTCATTTTCGGATCCTCCGAGATCCCTTGATCATGACGATGTAGCCGTCCGCGCCATCGCTTGACCGGCGATGTGGTTCAGGGTTTCAACGTAGGCGTTCAAAACGGCATCCTCGTTCCCGTCGGCGTAAGGATCAACGAACCTTCGCATGAAATCCTCGCGCTCGCCGGCCTGATAAAAGGCGTCTGCTCCATGCTGGTCGATACGCTGGAGTGCCCCGAGCATGTCATCGCGGCATCGCATGTCGGTCGACGGCATAGCCATCGCCATCGTCGTGCGGTTTCCATGGCACCAGCTTAGCTCGAGAACAGGTTTGTTGGTAACCACCGCTTGCCAGGTGGCGCTGGTGCCACACGACAAGATAACGTCCGCCCAGGCTATAAGATCGCTCGACTCGACCTCTGCCTCGACCGCGTTCCATCCCGCGTTCGGAGCCGGAGCGCGGATTTCTACTTGCGTCTCTCGCTCATCGGTCACCACATGTTCCAACCGACACACACCATCGCGTCGCGTCAGACGGCGCCGACCACCGAGCCGAGGATAAGGTTTAACGAGCACTGTTGTATCTGATCGCTGCCCGAGAAAGGCGAGGACCCGCTCCAGTTCCCGCCAGTCGATAAGTTTCTCCGGCTTGGGTAACAGCACCGCAACTCGACGTCCGACTGAATTGGGCAAATCCCGCACGGGCTTAGCCAGCGCTCCGGCACGGCGCAACCAGCCCCGGCAATATCTGGCGCTTCCCAATACCCGATTTTTTTCCGAGGGAGCGATGCCGAATTTTCGTAGAGCAAAGTCGCTCGGATGGATCGATAGGTCATACAGATCGGAATTCGGCCTCTGAGGTGGAGCCGCCCAGTGGTCGACTTGGGTTAGCAGATTTCCGAAGGCCTCTTCGCCATGGGGTAGAGCGACGAAAGCCGCACCCTGCTGTCTCGCCGCCGCGCCGATCGCGCGGGCGATGACGTCGTTGCTCTTGTCGAAGGCAACAACCGCGCGTTCAACACTTCGAAGGTGGGTTGCGAGTAGTTTTTCGAAATCGAGATTGGGCGCAAGATCGGTCAATGCGCGGACATGAATCCGGGGCATGGAACCGGTCTTCACAATCCTCCAATCGCCTGGCGCCATCGCGCCGATCAGAATTACGAGGGCGTCGTGCGTGTCTTCCTCGGCCCACCGGCAGACAATCGGAAGTATATGGTCGAGGCTGATCATGTCGCGCACGAAGGCAATCAGTCGTGCTCCGTTCCAGCTCGAAACGGGACCGCCAAGCGCACGCATGCTCGTGCACTCCTCCCGAAGGGTCATCGCATGTCCAAGCATCGCATAGGCGCGCTCCGGGTCCGGCCCCTCGATCGCCGTGTCCCCAAGCAGTGGGATGGCGGCCCCGATTTGGCCGCGCCAGAACAGGGTGCGGCCGGTCAAAAACTTCAAACGCGAATTGCCAGGGTCGAGCAGAACCGCCCGCCGGCCGACGCGACTCGCCATTTCCGAAGTTTGATCAATGCCGCTGGCCAGCCACACAAGAGTCGTTGCCGCGAGCCGGTCGGTCGGGTCGGCACAGAGCACCCGCCGGTATCGACCGATGGCGGATGCCTTGTCTCCGTTCTTTTGGTCCGCGACGGCGCGAACATGCTCTTGAGTGACAGTTTCGGCGATTGGATCACTCAAAGGTTTTGTCTCCGCAACGCGTCTCGAATTCCGATGACACGGCCAAACTAGGCGTTTAGGTCATGTTGGAAAAGGCCCTGCACACAAGATAGTCACGATCGCCTCTGGCCTGCTAAACTACCCCGGTCCGGACGCGCACGGCATAAGGAGGGAGCGTTTCAATGGGAGCCATTCCGCTTTGGGCGATTATCGTCGACTACGCTCTCGGGATGGTCATGTGGACTCTGATCGGCCGTTTCGGCATGAGCATTTTTCTGCCTCAGGACAGTCAGTTCTTCTTCATGCGGTTTTTTGTGCGGGTGACCGATCCTCTGATCCGGCGGTTTGATCCGATCACCCCGGGCTTCCTGCTGCCGATCCTGATCCCGCTTTATGTCGCCTGGTTCTTCTACATGTTCCGCTTCTATCTGATGCCGTGGATGCTTGGTTATTCAGTGATGGGCATGTTGTCCTTCCCCTTGGAAAGCGAGATTGCTATCGGCGTCGCGCACATCGTCGGGCTCTTCTTGAAGTGATGGAGATATCGAGATGCCTGGGACGATCCCTCCCCCAGGACACACGCCTCTCGTGGCGCTCCCGGCGGTAAGTCTCGATCTTGAGACCACCGGCCTTGACGTGACGCGCGACCGGGTGATTCAAATCGGGTTGATCACGCTCGACCACGGATCGATCATTGAAGAGGGGACTTTCGAAACCCGCATTGATCCGGAAATTTCCATCCCGGCTCCCGCCGCGCGCATCACCGGACTTAGCGACGCGGATCTCGCCGGCGCGCCACGTCTTGCGGAGGCGATGCCCGGGCTGATCAGACGGTTGGCGGGCCGGGTCGTGATCGGCCATCACATTGCATTCGATCTGGCGGTATTGCGTCACGAGGCGTCCCGTCTCGGCATTGCCTGGCACGACCCGCCAAGCCTTGATATCGCTCACCTGTTGGCCGGTCTGGAACCACGCCTCGCGGATCTGGGCTTTGAATCCGTTCTGGCCTTTCTCGGTATCACGGTTCGCGGACGTCATGATGCACTTGGTGACGCGACGATGGCCGCCGAAGCGTATCAGGCGCTTCTCCCCAACCTTGCCGGAGCCGGAATCAGGACCCTGGCGCAAGCGCAGGTCTTGACCGAACGACGACCGGAATTGCGACGCCGTGAGATTGAGGCCGGATGGCATGCGGGACGGAGGGAGGACGGGAGTTCGACTGCTCCGGCATCGGAACCGGGCCGTCTCGACGGGATCGTCTTCTCCCGGCGTCTCGGCGAGGTGATGAGCGCGCCGCCGGTATTTGCCGCGCCGGAAACCCCGGTCACGGATGCCGCGGCGATCTTGATCGAGCGCCGGATCGGCGCCCTTTTGGTGGGCGAAGCATCTGGACCACCCATCGGCATTGTTACCGAGCGTGATCTGCTCGCCAGTCTTGTCGGAAGAGGGTATCCCGGCGCAACCGTCGCCGACGTCATGAGCCGACCGGTGGCGAGCCTCCCTGAGGATGAGTTCGTCTATCGTGCCATCGGCAGGATGGACCGGCTCGGCGTGCGGCATCTGGCAGTCAGCCGGCTTGGTGGATCCGCGGCGGGTATCATCTCTCAGCGCGACCTGCTGGCGCACCGCGGACGTTCCGAAGCCCTGATCAAGGACTCAGTCGATACCGCCGAATCGGATACCGAACTCGCTGCCGCATTGGCGCAGGTTCCCTCAGCCGCCGCCGGGTTGTTGCGGGACGGTCTCGACGGAACCTCCATTGCGCGGGTGGTCAGCCGGGAGCTGCGTGCCGGGACCGCCCGCGCCGCCGAACTCGCCCTGCGGCGGCTTTCCGAGGAGAACCTGGGCTCGGCGCCAGCGCCCTGGTGCGTGCTGGTTCTCGGCTCCGGCGGCCGAGGGGAAAGTATGCTGGGCGCGGATCAGGACAACGCGCTCATCCATGCCGGAGGTCCGGCTGACGACGCATGGTTCGCGGCATTCGGCGAGCGGATCGCGGATAGTCTCGATATCGCCGGTATTCCGCGCTGCACGGGGGGAGTCATGGCGGCCAATGCCGAATGGCGGGGCACCCGCCAGGCGTGGCGCGAGAGGGTCGGCGACTGGCTGGGTCGTTCCAGGCCGGAGGACCTGCTGAACATTGATATCTTTTTCGATATGGTGCCGGTGGCGGGGACGCTCTCCTTGGCGGAGGGACTTCGTCAGGATGCGGTCGCGATGGCGGCGCGGAACCGCCCGTTCCTCGGCTTGCTGGCCCAGTCGCTCTCCGGCATCACGCCGAAACTTGGCATGTTCGGAGGTTTGCCAGTGGAGGACGGCCGTTTCGATGTGAAACGCAACGGCCTGTTGCCGTTGGTCAGCCTGGCTCGGTCGCTTGCGCTCGCCGATGGCTCCGACGCGCTGTCGACACCGGATAGGTTGACCCATGTCGCGGACAGGGGCCGACTCGGCCAAACCGATGTCGAAGGACTGATCGAGTTGCATCGATCCCTCATGACTGCCTTGGTCGCCCAGCAGCTCCGCGATCTTCTGGACGGTGTCAAGATATCCAACAAAGTAACCGTCGCCGCCCTTTCCAAGCGTGAAATCACCTTGATCCGGGACGGCCTCAAGCGCCTCGCCGGGATCATCGGCGATATTCATGGCCTGATGGCCCGCTAGTTGAAAATATTCGCCTTCGCTCCCGGCATCGGAAATCGCGCTTTGACGCCGAGGCCCGGTTTGCCTAACACCAGTTTCAGACGAACTCATCGGGGAACAAGGTGACGGAGACCAACGGTCCGGCGACGCACATTACCATTCGAGACGCGCTCGTGGCCTATGGGCGCGCCGTCGAAGCGCGCGCGCTCGACCAGGCACAGATCATGACCTGGAGGTTGCTGACCGTCGGGGCAATCAATATTCCGGTGCTCACCCATCTGGCGGAACATCTCTATGGGATCGGTGAATTGCTCCGGGCAAGGTGCTTTGCCCGGATCGCGGCGGTCACGGAACCTGATATGCCGCGACCATATCGTCTCTTGTTGGCGATGGTCGCGTCGGCAAATCGCGCGGACGATCTCCGAATCGGAGCCTGGGCGCACACGACGGCCCCTTCTGACGCGATAACCGCGGTCCGAGCCGCGACGTTGGCCCGGCTCGCCGGAGATCGAGTGGCTGCGATCCGGTACTTTCGTCAGGCACTGGCGGCACGCCCTTATTCCGCGCGGACTTGGAGCATTCTGGCGGCGGAGTTGCGAATCACCGGCGAGGAGGACCAATCGACAAACGCTGCAAGGCGTGCCGGTTGTCTTGCTCCCGGCCTGTCGGTTGCGATGTTCGCGGCAGGCGAGGCGGCGGTCGCCGCATTCGATCACGCGGCCACCGCGAAGCACTTTGGCCGGGCACTCAAGATCGACCCTTTCCATGCTCCAGCGTATGAGCACCGGGGTCACGCTCTTCGCCGCCAAGGCCGGCTGGAGTCGGCGGTCATCGATTATCACCGATCGCTGATATTGCAGCCTGCACAAGTGGTGGTTCATACCGCGCTAGCGCAATTGACGTTGGCGAGCGGCGACGTCGCCCGCGTTCGGTTTCTATTCCGCCGAGGTGCCGCGATAGATCCGGCAAGTCCGGAAGCCGGATTCTTTGGCGCCTTGACCGATCTCAGGGTCGGACGCTTCGAGGCAGGCTGGGCGGGTTACGATTGGTTCAGCAAGCTCAGTTTTCCGCGCCTCTCCCGCAAGCAGCGGCTCCCACGTTGGCCAACGGAGGAAAGCGCGCCGACTGGCCTGCTCGCTTGGAACGATCAGTTCGGTATCGGCGAGCAGGTCATGTATCTGAGCGCGGCATCGGAATTGGTGGCGCGAATCGGATCCCTGATGATCTCCTGCTCGCCCAAATTGGAGACTCTGGTCCGGCGGTCTTTTCCCGATGCTGTCGTCACCTCTCCGGATGCGGTCGCGAATCGGGATCCAAATCTCGGCGCCCGACCGGCGGAAGACCCGCTGATCGCCACGACGGCGGTTTTGCGACGAAGTTTTGATGATTTTCCGGCGCACAAGGGATATCTCACCGCAGATCCTGAACTGGTTGCCATTTTGCGCGAACGCTACCGTGATCCGGCTGGCCGCCCGCTGATCGGGATTTCCTGGTCCAGTCCGCTCGGGTTTCAGGGGCCGCCAAAGTCAGTCCCGCTGGTGCAATGGGGTCCGGTTTTCAAGGCCCTCGATGCGCGCTTCGTCTCGCTCTAATATCATGCCGATCCCGGGGAGATCGCCAAGGCACGGGAGCAACATGGTGTCGAGATCCTGATGGATGAGGAGCTCGACACCTTCGCGGATTTGGACGCGCATGCCGCCCAGATTGCGGCGATGGACCGGGTAATCTCCATCTCAAGCATCGCGGCCCATCTGGCCGGCGCGCTGGGCAAGCCGGTCGACATGCTCTATCCGAGCGAGATCGTTTTGCTCTGGTACTGGTTTCACGGTCGCGCCGACAGCCCCTGGTATCCGTCGATGACGATCCATCGCCCGCCGAGAGATGGAGACCGGGAAGCTCTTATGATTGCGGTGGCACAGCACTTGGCCGGAAATAGACCAACTGGTGCAGAGCCAGAGTGATCAGGAAACAGAACAACCCCGCGAGCACGACGTCACTTAGAAAATGCGCGCCCACCGCCATCCGGAAGTATCCGGTCACCGCCGTCGCGGCGACGCAAAATGCGATTGCGATTCGCCGTTTCGTCCCATCGAGCAGCAGCGCGAAGGCGAGACCGGCGGCAACAAAGGCGACATCGCCTGACACGAAAGAACAATTGCTCACACATTGATCGGCGTCGGCGAAGGCGAGGCTGAACATTCTTTCGCCGCCCAGCACCTCGATATGCTTCGGGCGCGCCCGGCCGACAATATTTTTTAGAACGCCATTCACCAGGAGACCGGGCCCGATTGCATAACTGAGAACCACGAAAGTGATCGCTTTCGGATGCCATTTGAGGATCCGCCCGCGGGAAATCAGGCTTATGCAGGCGAGCGCCAGCATCACGATCACCAGCTCCTTGATGTAAGGGCGGATCATCTCGTCAACGAAACGGTGAACCGGGCCATCCCGCCACAGAAAGCCGTTACCGCCGGTGTGAAACGCTTCCGCAACCATCAGATCAATGGCGGGAAACGCGATGAATAGCGCCGCCATCACGAGGGTCAGCAGCGCGACGGTCCGAGCCGCCGGCTTGCCGAACAGAATTACGGGAGAGGCCTCAGCGCCCGACATAGCCGTCCAACATAAAAAGATGCAACACCCGTTCCCTGCCCGCGCCGATCTGCACCCGTATCGGCGCCAGCCTTCGAACATCCTTGAATTGAAGCAGGATCGGCTGTGGGTCGTCCCATTTGGCAACCAGCAGCACCCGGTCGCCGGCGGCGGGCTGATAGCGCGCGCTCAACTCGTAATGGTGATCCGGATGACCGTCATAGTCCCACATCCGAGGCTGCCAAGGCGTGCCGCGCAACTGATAGAGCAAGGAGGCCATGGTCTTGCGGTCGTCCATCAGCAGAACACGCGCAGGATCACGTCGCATTTCGTCGATGATCGGTGCCGCGGTCTCGGGCCAGGCGCGCATGCGCCGCAACGGATCGCTCTTCACCGGCGGCTCGAGTCCGGGCAGATCCAGAAAAAACAGCGCCAGCACCAAAGCCGCCGCCACGTGCAATGCAACCGACCCCTTGACGAGCCAGAGCCGGGCCTGCCTCACGGTCCAACCGGCGACCAGTATCGTTGCCGAAACATAGGCCGGGGCCGCCCAGTTGGCATTGGCGCGGGACAGTAGCGCCTGTGCCGTCACGATCAGCAAAACCGGCAGGCAGAAGCAGAACAGCCACACCTCGCGCCTGTCCGCTTTGCCGCGCACCAGTTGGATCACCCGCCAAATGAGAGCACCGAACAACAGGGGACCGAAGACGACCGCCTGCTCGCTCAGGAACGAGGCGACCTCCCCGGGATGAAACAGCGAGTCGCCGATATTGGCGTTTTGCCCGACATGCGCGACGGTTGCCCAACCGTTCTCCATATTCCAGGCGAGGTTCGGGATGATGAGGAGGCCGGCGGGCAGGCTGGCGCCGAATAGATAGGGGCTGGTCAAAAGCCAGCGATGTTCCCGAAAGGCGCCGCAAGCAAGCACCATGGCGATGACGAAATAAGCCATCGCGTATTTGCTGAGAAGGCCAAGACCGATCGCAACCCCGAGGACCACTGCCCATGCCGGTGCCTTGTCCTCCAGAACCCTGACGAGCGCGTAGAGCGCCAGCGCCCAAAAAAACAGGAGCGGCACGTCGGTTGAGATCACCGCGCTGGAGAACGATACGGCCGGCAGAGTGAGAAACAACAGACCCGCCCAGAAACCGGTCCTCGGGTCGAACAGGCGGGCTGCGATCAACCCGCACAGAATACTGGTTCCTGCATGCAGAATCGGTGAGCCCGCCCGGGCGCACCACTCGGCGTCGCCGCAGATGCCCGTCGCTGCGCCGATCAGCCAGGCGATCATCGGCGGCTTGGTGTAGTAACCCCATTCGAAGCTGCGGCTCCACGACCAGTATTGCGCCTCATCGCCATGAAAGCCGAGACCGGATCCGGCCAGCACGGCCAGCCGCGCCAGCGTCACCAGCACGACGATCGTGATCAGCAAGCCAAGATCGCCCGGTCCCGCTGACCGCGCCGGTTGACTGGCCCTCATGGTTTCAATCCTCGTCGGAATGTGATCCGCGCTTGGGTGTACGGGATCGCAAGTGGAACATCAATGACCGGCGGTCGGTGATCACGGGTTCTTTTTGCGGATAACTCGTGAAAAACCTTGTCTTCAGCGTCGGCACGCTTCAAACCAGAGCCGGCTCCAATGAGAAGGATTGAGACGACATGAGCGCCGCGCGGCAGGACTATCCGAATTTCGTGACCCATCTGGAATGCTCGATGAACGGAGAGCGTTTCGAGGCCGGCAAGGTGCATGGTCTCTCGACCGTCGGGCGTCCGCTGCTGGTCCGTTATGATCTGGCGGGGCTCGCCAAATCCGTCACCAAGCAAACCATTGCTGCGCGCCCTGGCGGTTTTTGGAAATATCGTGAGTTCCTGCCGGTCACCCGGACCGAGAACGTGGTGGAACTCGGCGAGGTGATGACACCGCTGATCTCCATGCCGCGCTTGGCCGCGCGGCTCGGCGCCGGCGGGTCCGGCCGCTTGATCGTCAAGGACGAGGGGCGGCTGCCGACCGGGTCTTTCAAAGCTCGGGGTCTCGCACTGGCGGTCGCAATGGCCAAGGAACTGGGCCTCAGCCATCTCGCGATGCCGACCAACGGAAATGCCGGCGCCGCGATGGCGGCCTATGCCAGTCATGCCGGACTTCGCACGACAATCTTCTGCCCGGACGATACGCCTGAAGTGAATGTTTCGGAAATCGAGCTTCAGGGCGCGACCGTCTATCGGGTCAACGGGTTGATCAATGATTGCGGCAAGATTGTCGGCGACGGCAAGGCGGCCACCGGCTGGTTTGATGTGTCCACCTTGAAGGAGCCGTACCGGATCGAAGGCAAGAAGACCATGGGTCTGGAGCTTGCCGAGCAGATGGGCTGGCAGTTGCCGGACGTGATCTTCTATCCGACCGGCGGCGGGACCGGCCTGATCGGCATGTGGAAAGCCTTTGACGAGCTTGAGGCCATAGGTTGGATCGGCAGCAAGCGACCGCGCATGGTCGCTGTGCAGGCAACCGGCTGCGCCCCGATCGTCAAGGCCTTCGAGGACGGCGAAGAACACGCCCCGGTCTGGCAGAACGCCCATACGGCGGCGGCCGGCATACGGGTTCCGGTCGCGGTCGGTGACTTTCTGATCCTGCGCGCGGTGCGGAACAGCGGCGGCTATGCGGTCGCCGTCAGCGACGAGGCGATTTTCGCCGCGCAGGCCGAAGCCGCCAAGGAAGAAGGCGTGCTGCTCTGTCCCGAAGGGGCCGCCACACTCGCCGCCTACAAGCAAGCCCTCACCGACGGCAAGGTCAAGGAGAACGAAACCGCCGTGCTCTACAATTGCGCCACCGGTCTCAAATATCCGATGCCGCCAATCCGCCGCGCATTGGATCGTCACAAACCGATCGACTATGCGTCGATGGCGTGATTCACGAAGCGAGTAGAGATGACCAAGGACTATGCCGCCGAAAAGGCCATCAACAAGCGCTATTGGGATGCCTTGGTCGCCGTGAACACGGATACCGAAGGGAGTGACGGCTACAATCTCAAGGAATTCATTGCCGGCAAACGCGGTCTGCATCCCATTGAGGAGGCCGAACTGCCGGACGTTAAGGGGCTGTCCCTCCTGCATCTGCAGTGTCACTTCGGCAAGGATACGCTCGCCCTCGCCTCCATGGGCGCGACGGTGACCGGTTTCGACTATTCGCCCGCCGCCATTGAGAAGGCCCGCTGGCTGGCCAAGGAGATCGGGATCGACGCATCTTTCGTCGAAGGCGATCTCTATGACGCGCCGAATTTGATCGCCGGCCAGTTCGATGCGGTTTTCGTGAGTTGGGGTGCGATCAACTGGCTGCCGGATATCCAGGGCTGGGCGCGGGTCGTGGCGCATTTCGTAAAGCCGGGCGGCTGGTTCTACATGGCGGAGGGCCACCCCGTCATGGCAACCATCGACGACGAATTGCCAAGCGGACCGGTAACCGTGCGCTATCCATATTTTCACAAACCCGATCCGCTGCGCTTCGAGACGACAACCGCCTATGCCGACAACGAAACACAGCTTTCCGTCACCGAGAACCACGAGTGGTTCCACCCGGTAGGCGAGGTCGTCACCAGCCTGATCGAGGCCGGCCTCAGGCTCGAGTTCCTGCATGAACATCCGGAGATCACCTGGCGGGCCATGCCTTATCTGGTCCCCGGCGCGCCCGGTCAGTACAGGATGCCCGACGACCGGCCGAGCATTCCGTTGTCGTTTTCGCTGCTGGCTGTAAAGCCGAAGGATTAGGATCCGGAGTTTGTCATTGGCCCATGGAAGGAGGCCCTCTTGCGCGCGGCGGTTCTACAGGGAAGCCGAATCACGGTTGAGACCTTGCCCGATCCGAGCCCGGGGCCGGGGCGGATTCTGGTCTCGCCGATCCTAACAGGGATTTGCGGCTCCGATTTGCATCACCGGGCCCGAGCGATCAATCTGGAGGCCTCCACATCGGCAAGCTTGCATGGCACGCTTCCCAAGATTGTGCCGGGCCACGAGTTTTCCGCCACCATCGTCGACCTAGGCCCGAATGCGGGATATGACCTGCGCCCTGGCGACCGCGTGGCGGCGCTGCCCTTCACGCACGGGGAGGGCGGCTTTGAGGTGATCGGTCTGTCTCCGCTGCATTCCGGCGGGCTGGCGACGCTCTGTCTTGTCGATGCGGAGCGTGCCTATAAGATTCCGGACGCCGTGCCGGACGACCTGGCGGCGCTTACGGAACCGCTTGCCGTTGGGCTGCATGCCGCCAATCTCGCGAACCGCGTCATGGGACCCAATGTCGTGATCGGGTGTGGTCCCGTGGGCCTTGCGGTCATCCTCGCGCTCAAGCGCCAGGGACGCGGACCGGTCATTGCCGCCGACTTCTCGGATCGCCGGCGCGACGCGGCGGCGTTGGTTGGCGCCGACATCGTTGTCGATGCCGCCGAGGACTCGCCCTTCACCCATTGGACTGAAATCGGGTTCACGCCCGGTCCGCCGTCACCACTTCTCGGGCGCGCGTTTTCAGGCTTGCCGGCCGGGGCCAACATTTTCGAATGTGTCGGCGCGCCCGGCCTGATCGACTGGGTGGTGAAGTCGGCGCCGCGCCACTCCAATATCGTGGTGGTCGGCGTCTGTGCGCATCAGGACAAACTGACACCGCGCGAGGCGATTCTGAGCGAACTTACACTTGATTTCAGCTTCGCTTATCGTCCGGAAGAGTTTTCAGCCGCGCTCGACGCCATCGCCGCCGATCCTGACAGAGTGCGGACCCTGGTGACCGCGTCGCTGCCGCTCGCGGAAACCCGTTCCGCTTTCGACCGGCTGGCGAACCGCCCGGAAGAGATCAAAATTCTAATTGATCCACATCGCTAGTTTATTGGAACACCCGGATTTTTTTCGCTATAGAACCGCCGATGGCGCGTGAGCGCCGAGGTTCCCCAACCCGGGATCCTCCGGCTGAGAAAGAGGTTGTCATGAACGTTGACGATAAGATTGACGCGGTGAGCCAGGAAGTCGATCTGCTGCTTACCACCTATGGTTTCGATGTGATCGGCGCGATCATCATTCTGGTTCTCGGTTGGCTGGTCGCGGGCTGGGCATCCAAGATGACTCGAGCCGCCGCCGATCGCGCCGCGTGGATGGATGCAACGCTGAAGCCTCTCGCCGCTTCGATCGTCCGTTATCTCATTCTCATTATCACCGTCGTTGCGGTGCTGAACCAGTTCGGCGTCGAGACGACCAGCGTCATCGCCGTGCTTGGCGCGGCCGGCCTCGCCGTCGGTCTCGCGCTGCAGGGCACCTTGTCGAATGTCGCCGCCGGAGTAATGATTCTGGTGCTGCGGCCCTTCAAGATCGGCGACTTCATCGAAGCCGGCGGCAAGGCCGGAACCGTGAAGGAAGTCGGGCTGTTCGGAACCGAACTCGCCACCGGCGACAATGTCTTCATCAGTGTACCCAACAGCGCCATCATCGGTGGAGCGATCGCGAATTTCAGCCGGCACGGCACGCGCCGGATCGATATCGTCATCGGCATCGGCTATGGCGCCGATATCGATCAGGCCTTCGACGTTCTGCGCGGTCTCGCCGAGAAAGATGAGCGGGTGCTTAAGGATCCGGCGGTGCATGTGTCGGTTCGGGCTCTGGCTGACAGTTCGGTCAATATCGGTCTTCGTATCTGGGTCAACGCCGCCGATTACTGGAACGTTCTGTTCGATCTCAACAAGGGCGTTAAACAGGGATTGGACGCCGCCGGGATCGAAATTCCGTTCCCGCAACGCGTGGTGGAAATCAAGAACGCCGAGCCACCGAAACCCGCTCCCCGGCGCCGCGCGGCCGCAGCCAAAACCACCGCCGCGAATTAATACGCGACCCTTCGGGTTCAAATCAGGGGGCCGGACGGCTCGGGCGATGCGCGGGATAATGCCTCTGCCCTGAATCCACGCTATACTCCGGCGCCCTGTATTCGGGTGCCGGGAGAATCGCCATGGCTCACCATTCCTTTTCACGCGGTCTCGCACGGGCGGTGCTTTGCGTCCTGCTTCTGGTGTCGAGCGCGACCATGGTCATCGCGGAACCACTCAATCTGACTATCGTTCATGTGAATGATTGGGACCGGATGGAGGACGATCGGGGCTCGGGCGGAGCCGCCAAAATCGCCGCCGTGGTGAAGGACGAGCGCGCGCGCGCCGAAGCGGATGGTGGTTTTGCGGTCGTGACGTTCGGCGGTGACATGCTCTCGCCGTCATTGTTGTCCGGGATCGACAAAGGCGCCCATATGATTGATCTGGCGAATGCCATCGGGATCGACGTCGCGGTGCTGGGGAACCACGAATTCGATTTCGGGCCGGATGTGCTGAAACAACGGCTATCGGAATCCAAGGCCCAATGGCTCGCCGGCAATGTCACCTACAAGGGCAAAGCGGGTTTCCCGGGTACGGCGACGACATGGATGCTCGAAAAGGGCGGTTACAAGATCGGATTTCTCGGCCTGCTGACCCCGGAAACCATGCAGATTTCCAGCGCCGGAGAGGAGGTCAGCATCGGCTCGATGGAGGACGCGGGCGCGGTTCTCGCCTCCGAACTCAAGAAGGCCGGCGCGGATATCGTGATCGCGTTGACCCATGACGGACTTTCCGCCGATCTGGAACTTTTGCGCGCGGTCAAGGATATCGACGTTCTGTTGGGCGGCCACGACCACCTGTTGATTGCCTGGTACGACGGCAGGCAAGCCGTCATGAAAGCAGGCTCTCAAGGTGATTTTGTGGGCGTTCTGGATTTATCGATCGACCGGATCAAGGGACGTCGGGGTCCGACTCTGACTTGGACACCAAACTATGATCTCGTGTCGACCGTCGGCACGGAGCCGGATGACGAAGTTGCCGCCAAGGTGAAGACATACAAGGACCGGCTCGACAGCGAACTCGGCCAAGTCATCGGAACTAGCTCCACGGCGCTCGATACCCGCCGCACGTCTGTGCGTTCCGGCGAAACCGCCTTCGGCAATCTGGTCACCGACGCCATGCGGGCCGCAACCAAAAGCGATGTCGCGATTACCAATGGCGGTGGGATCCGGGGAGACCGGCAGTATCCGGCGGGCGCCACGCTTGCCCGCAAGAATGTGCTGGCCGAGCTTCCATTCGGCAACAAGACGGTAAAGCTTTCGGTAACCGGCGCTCAGCTTCTGAAAGCCTTGGAGGTAGGCGTCAGCCAAGTGGAAGACGCTAAGGGACGGTTCGCCCAGGTTTCCGGCCTGGCTTTCGTTTACGACGCCGCGAAACCCGTCGGATCGCGGGTAAAAAATGTGAAGATCGGAGACAAGGATCTGGATACCGCCAAAACCTATTCCGTCGCGACCAACGACTTCATGGCGCGCGGCGGCGACGGTTATGACGTTTTCCGGTCCGCGGAGGTTCTGATCGACGCCAAGTCGGCCACTCTGATGGCAACCCAGGTGATCAACCATATCTCGGCTGCGGGAACCATCGCACCCAAGATCGAAGGCCGGATCTTGCGCGAGAATTGAAGACAGCACCGCCTTCGGGCGCTATCTTCCCTCGCGAATTATCGGGAGCGCCCGCGCGGCGCCCGCCAACCTGGGAGAAAACAATGCTTTTGGACGTCCGCACCTATACCTGCAAGCCGGGATCAATCAAGGCGCATCTCGAGGTCTACGAAAAATACGGCAAGGCGCCGCAGAGCAAGCATCTCGGTCAGCCCGTCGCCTATCTCGTCACCGAGACCGGCAACGTGAACCAGTACGTTCACATCTGGGCCTACGAGAATGCCGGCGACCGCGAAGCCAAGCGCGCCGCCATGCAGGCTGATCCCGCCTGGATCAAGTACACTCAGGAAAGCGCCAAGCTGGGCGCCCTGATCAACCAGGAGAACAAGCTGATGCGGC
>JAYOEU010000099.1:0-16084 GCA_038116915.1 Alphaproteobacteria bacterium | reverse complement strand
GCGCCGGTCTCGGCGCCGTCGACCACCAGGGCGACGACCTGGCCTTCCGCCCCCTCGGTCGAATAGCCGAGAAACTCGCTGGCGCCGACCCGCTGGCGCAAGTCGAACCAGAGCGTCTCCGTGGCCGCCTCGCCGGACCCCGACCAGGCGGCGCGCGCCGCCGCGCGCTGAGCCTGCATCGCGGCGTCGAACCCGGCCTGCTCCACCTTGCGGCCCTGCCCGCGCAGGATGTCCTGGGTCAGATCGAGCGGGAAACCGTAGGTATCATAAAGCTTGAACGCGATATCGCCCGGCAGGTCCGCCCCGTCGGCAAGCGCGGAAGTCGCGTCCGACAATTGGCGCAAGCCCCGGTCGAGGGTCTCCTTGAAGCGGGTTTCCTCGAGCTTCAGGGTCTCGGTGATCAGGCTTTCGGCCCGGTGCAACTCGCCGAACGCCTCGCCCATCTGCTTCACCAGCGCCGGCACCAGACGCCACATTAGCGGGTCCTTGCAGCCGATGATATGCGCATGGCGCATGGCCCGGCGCATGATCCGTCTGAGAACGTAGCCCCGCCCTTCATTCGAGGGCAGCACCCCATCGGCGATCAGGAACGACGAGGCGCGAAGATGATCGGCGATCACCCGGTGCGACACCTTGTGCGGGCCGTCCGGATCCACGCCCGAGGCGTCGGCCGAGGCCTCGATCAGGCTGCGCATCAGGTCAATGTCGTAATTGTCGTGCTTGCCCTGCAGCACCGCGGAAATGCGCTCCAGCCCCATGCCGGTATCGATCGACGGACGCGGCAGGCTGATCCGCTCGTCCGGCGTAACCTGCTCGAACTGCATGAACACGAGATTCCAGATCTCGATGAACCGATCCCCGTCCTCATCCGGCGTGCCCGGCGGGCCGCCCGGAATCTTGTCACCGTGGTCATAGAAGATTTCCGAGCACGGCCCGCACGGACCGGTGTCCCCCATAGCCCAGAAATTATCCGAGGTCGGTATGCGGATGATCCGGTCGTCACTCAATCCCGCGATCTTCTTCCACAATGCCGCCGCGTCATCATCTTCGGCATAGACCGTGACCAGCAGCTTATCCCGCGCCAACCCGTAGTCCCGGGTCACCAGGGTCCAGGCATGCTCGATCGCCTGTTCCTTGAAATAGTCGCCGAACGAGAAATTGCCGAGCATCTCGAAGAACGTGTGATGCCGCGCCGTATAGCCGACATTCTCAAGATCGTTGTGCTTGCCGCCGGCGCGCACGCATTTCTGCGAGGTGGTGGCGCGCACATAGTCGCGCTTTTCCGCCCCGGTAAAGACATTCTTGAACTGCACCATGCCGGCATTGGTGAACAGCAATGTCGGATCGTTGCGCGGCACCAGCGGGCTCGAGGCCACGACCTCGTGCCCCTCACGCGCGAAGAAGTCGAGAAACGCGGTCCGTATTTCGTTGACGGTCTGCATCGTCCTGCCATCCCCCAGTCCGGCGGCGGACAGCACCTCGCATGCGCGCCGCGGCGGAGACGGTTTTTACTGGCTCGCCGCCTGCAAGTCCAGACGAGCCGCCCGCAATCGAGGCGGCATCGCCCTCTTGGTCAAATCATCCCCGCAGGTCGGGTTGCCGGGCCCAGCCGATCAGACCGGCTGAAGATCCTCTTCGGCGCCCGTCATCCCCTCGCCTTCCTCCGGGCCGGCCATCATCGCATCGGCAACCAATCCCGCGTTCTTGCGGATCTCCCGCTCGACCGCGGCCGCCAGTTCGGGGTTTTCCTTCAGGAAGGTCTTGGCGTTCTCGCGCCCCTGGCCGATCCGCTCGCCGCCGTAGCTGAACCAGGAGCCGGATTTCTCGACGATGCCGGCATTCACGCCGAGATCCAGAAGTTCCCCGGTCTTGGAAATCCCTTCGCCATACATGATGTCGAATTCGATCACCCGGAACGGCGGCGCCATCTTGTTCTTGACCACCTTCACCCTGGTCTGATTGCCGACCACCTCGTCCCGGTCCTTGATCGCGCCGATCCGGCGGATGTCGAGGCGAACCGACGCATAGAACTTGAGCGCATTGCCGCCGCTCGTGGTCTCGGGGCTGCCGAACATCACGCCGATCTTGAGGCGGATCTGATTGATGAAGATCACCAGGCAATTGGACTTGGAGATCGACGAGGTCAGCTTGCGCAGGGCCTGACTCATCAGCCGGGCCTGCAGGCCGACATGGCTGTCGCCCATCTCGCCTTCAAGCTCCGCCCTCGGCACCAGAGCGGCGACGGAATCCACGACCAGAACGTCGATGGCGCCCGAGCGAACCAGGGTATCGGCGATTTCCAGTGCCTGCTCGCCGGCATCCGGCTGGGAGATCAGCAGCTCGTCGATATCGACCCCGAGCTTGCGGGCATAGCCAGGATCAAGCGCATGCTCGGCATCGACAAAGGCGCAGATGCCGCCCTTCTTCTGGGATTCGGCGATCACATGCAGGGCCAGGGTCGTCTTGCCCGAACTTTCCGGGCCGTAGATCTCCACAACCCGCCCCTTGGGCATGCCGCCAATTCCGAGCCCGATATCAAGACCGAGCGAGCCGGTCGATATCGCTTCGATGTCAATCGCCGACTGGCGCTGGCCGAGCTTCATCACCGAGCCCTTGCCGAAGGCCTTATCGATCTGGCCGAGCGCCGCTTCAAGTGCCTTGGACTTGTCCATGGGATCGCGATCCACAACTCTAAGGGGTGTTACCGACATTCTCAGCCTCCATATCTCACACGCACGTGCCGGTTTCAACGCGATAGCCGCCGGAAGGAACTCGATCTAACCGGCCTGCCGGCCGCGTCCGGTGCGCGCGGCCCTGCCCGAATGCCGCGCCGCACGTGTCTTGAAAGGGATTGTACCGTTTTTGTTCTCACAAACAAGTGTTATTTTCACTATTTGTTCACGTCAATATCATGGATTTGCTGGCGCTCATTTTCGAAATCTTGAGAGACCCGCCAGATGTTGTAAACCAGCTCGCGGCTTTCACCAACTCTGGTGCCAATTTGTTCCGGGTCAATCCCGCAAGACGTCCTTCACCTTCAAGGCGAGCTGTTTCAGGCTGAACGGCTTGGCAAGGAAATGCACGGTATCATCTTCGGTGATTCGCTTGCCCAGCGCATCCTCCGAATAGCCGGAAACGCAGATCACCGGGATCTCTCCCAGGACCTTGCGGATCTCGAGGATAAAGCTCGGGCCGTCCATGCCGGGCATCATGACATCGGTGATCAACAGATCGATCGCCTCGGTTCCTTCCCGTACCATGGCCATCGCGTTTTCGCCGGTACGCGCCTCGATCACCGTATATCCCTTACCGCGCAGCGCCCGGGCCGCGAATAGGCGGACCGGGTCCTCGTCCTCGACCAGGAGGATGGTCCCGGCACCGGTCAGATCCGCGGCACCACTCATCGCCCCCGCGGCCTCAGTATGATCGGACACCCGGTCGACGGCGCCGTCATGGGCCGGCAGATAGATCGAAAACGTGGTTCCCTCTCCCACCTCGCTTTCCAGGAAGACAAAGCCGTTGGTCTGTTTGACGATTCCATAGACGGTCGAAAGGCCGAGCCCGGTTCCGGCTCCGATTTCCTTGGTGGAGAAGAACGGCTCGAACACCCGGTCGAGATCCTCCGCAGGGATCCCGCTTCCGGTATCGCTCACCTCGATCAGGACATACTCACCCGGCGGCACTGTCTCGTCCCGGCGCCGCAATGGCGTGTCGACATGGACGTTGTAGGTCCTGACCTGGATCACACCCGAGCCTTGCATCGCGTCCCGCGAATTCACGACCAGATTGACCACCACCTGTTCCAATTGGCTCTGATCAACCCGAACCGGCTTCAGCCTGCGGCCGTGATTGATCCGGAGATCGATGTCCGGCCCGATCAGCCGCCTGAGGAGGTGCGACAGGTCGGCCAGGATCTCCGTCACGTCGACAACCCTGGCGATCAATGTCTGCTGACGCGAGAAGGCCAGCAACTGGCGGACCAGGTTGGCCGCCCGGTTCGCGTTCTGGCTGATCTGCATGATATCCGCAAAGGACGGATCCCCCGGACCGTGCCGCCCCAACAACAAATCGCAAAATCCTGTCATCGCGGTCAGCAGGTTGTTGAAGTCATGCGCGATCCCACCCGCCAACTGACCGACGGCCTGCATCTTCTGGGATTGGATCATGCGTTCCTCCAGCGCGCGGCGGCTGGATACGTCGATCAGATAGACGACCGCGTCGCCGGAGCCGCGGCGTCGCGTCGCCTCCGGCACCGGACGTATTACCGCGGAGACGAACCGGGAATCGGCGGCGGCGAGGCCGAATTCCAACTCGCTGTCGCCCCCTCACCCGATACCGCATTGGCAATCAGGGTGGCAAAGGTCGCCCGGTCGCCGTCTCGGATGAAATCCGTCAGATTGCGGCCTATCAGTGAGGCGCCGTTCGATCCGACCAATCCCGACAAAGGCCGGTTGGCGGCCGCGATCTTGCCCTCGCGATCGACGAGCGCGGCCCCGAACGGCGCTTCCTCGAAGATCTCCGCCAATCCAATCCCCTCCTCGACAACGGGCATCGGCGTCAGCACGCACCATCGATGGCCGCCGGCCGCATCGACGGGCGAGAAATACGCAAGGAAACTGTCGCTCGCCCCGTCGGATGCGGTGAGATCCACGGGGATCCCCCTGCTGGCGACGACCGAGGCGGCGTCATCGTCCTGCAGCATCCGGCGCGACGCCTCCAGGCGCAGGCGCGCGATCGCCTTCGACTGTTCCGGAAGGCCGTCGGCCATTGCCCCGCCATGCCATTGGATGAAGGCCGGATTGACCCGCACCGCCCGCCCGTCCGCGGAAAAGACGACCCCCGGCAGCAGCCAGTCATCGAATCCGGGCGCCCCGGTCGGGGCTTCCTGCGTAACCTCAGCCGCCGAAAGCTCGCCGCCCGTCGGACTGTCCGTTTCCCTTGCCGCGCGCGAAAGCAATGCGATCCGCCAGAGCGCAAAGGCCAGGGCCAACGCCAGAAACGCCGCCAGCCACGGGGCAATCTACTGATAGGATCCGCTCATCCGGACCGCGCGCGCCGGCCCGGGCTAGCCAAGCGGCTTGTTTTTGAGCTTGAACACATAGCTAATGACCTCGGCCACCGCCTTGTACTGCTCCGGCGGGATCTCCTCATCGATATCGGCGGCGCTGAACAGGGCCCGCGCGAGCGGCGGATTTTCCACGATCGGCACATCGTTCTCGTTCGCGACCTCGCGGATCCGCATGGCAACCTCATCGGCGCCCTTTGCCACCACTCTTGGCGCTCCCATGGAGTCGATGTCGTATTTGAGAGCAACCGCGAAATGGGTCGGGTTGGTGACCACCACGTCGGCGGTCGGCACCGCGGCCATCATCCGGGTGCGGGCACGCTCGGCGCGGATCTGGCGCAACCGGCCCTTGATCATGGGATCGCCTTCGGACTGCTTATGCTCGTCCTTGATCTCCTGTTTCGACATCCGCATCTGTTTCATGTACTCGTGCCGCTGGTACATGTAGTCCAGCGCCGCGATCACCGCCATGACGGCCACCACGCCGGAAAACATCCGTAGCAGCACCGAGCGGGTTTCCTCCACCGTCGCCGCGATGTCCATGTGCATCAGGATCTCGACCCGGTCGACCTCGGGCACGGCCAGCAGATAGACGATCGCGCCGACGATCACGATCTTGAGGAGTCCCTTGACGAATTCCACCAGCGATTTCAGGCTGAACATCCGCTTCAGCCCCTTGATCGGCGACAGCTTCTGCAGCGACGGCTTCATGCCCTCGCCGCTGAACAGGAAGCCGCTGACCGCCAGCTTGGCGCCAGCCCCCAGCACCATGAGCAACAGCGCGATCGGCGCCATGCCTATGCTCACCTCGAACAGAACTTCCAGCAGCGCCTTCGCGACGTTTTTGGAATCGAATGTGATGGCGTGCACATTGGCCAGCAGGCCGCCGGTCGCATTGGCGAGCCGCTCGGCCGCGAAGGTCCCGAGGAACGCCGTTACCAGCGCGCCGCCAAGTAGGATGGCGAAGCTGGAAACCTCCTGCGAGGAGATGACATTGCCCTTATCCCGCGCCTCGGACAGCTTGTGCGGGGTCGGCTCCTCGGTTTTTTGGGAATCGTCCTGATCATCCGACATGGCGCCGCCTTCCCGTCAGCCCGGCGAGACATACGCGTTTAGGCCCTCGGCGTAGTATTCCAGGAAAAGTGTGAACAAACCACTGAACGAGGCCGCCATGAGAAACATGCCGCCGGCGAGTTGGATCGGCAGGCCGACGAAAAAGATCTGCAATTGCGGCATCAGCCGCGCCAGCACGCCGAGCCCCATGTAGAAAACCAGGCTCAGCACCACGAACGGCGCCGAAAACTGAAGGGCGAGGCGGAAACTGTCGCCGACCATGCGGGAGATCACCAGGGCCGCGTCGCCGGAGGGCATGGGGTTGCCGACCGGGAACAGGGTATAGCTGTCGATGATCGCGATGATCAGGGCGTGGTGCATGTTGGTCGCGAACAGAACCATGATCCCCATGGTGGTCAGCAGAAGACCGGGGATCGAAGCCTGATTGGCGATGCTGGGGTTGAAGATCTGCGCATTGGCCATGCCGATGCTGAAGGAGATGAACCGCCCGGCGGTATCGAGCGTCAGCAGCATGATCCGCGAAATCAGGCCGAGATACACCCCCACCAGCAGCTCTCCCGCCAGCAGAACGAAGAGCCCGATGGCCGATTTCGGCTCCGGTGGGACCGACGCCTCAAGCATCGGGCCGGCGACGATCGTCAGCAGGATCGCGAACAGGAGGCGCACGCGGGCCGGCGCGAACGCCTCGCCCAATCCGGGCAGCAGCATCACCGTACCCGCGAGGCGCGTTAAGATGACAAGGAAGACATGAGCTTGAAGCGGCAGGAATTGTTCTAGCGGCATGCCTCGCCCGCCATCACCCGCTCAGACCGATCATCCGGTCGGCGATCTGTTCCATGAATTCGCTCAACGTCGCGAGCATGAAGGGAATGAGGAGCACCAGGGCGACGAATACCACGATGATCTTCGGCACGAAGACCAGGGTCATTTCCTGGAGCTGCGTCAGGGCCTGAAAAAGCGCGATGATCAGCCCGACGGCAAGCGCGACGGCCATGACCGGCACCGACATGGTCAACATCACCATGACGGCTTCCCGGCCAACCTCGATCGCCTCGGCTTCGTTCATTCTCGCTCGGCGGCCCCCAGGATTACGCGAACGGATTCCTACCCGGCAAAATGTGCCGGGCAAAATCCGCCAGTGGTCTCGACAGCGTCCAAGCGCACCTCAAATCGGCATTCTCAGGATTTCCTGATAGGCCTGGATCATGCGGTCACGGATGCCGGTGACGACCTGCAGCGTCGTCTCGGCGCTGTTCACGGCGGCGATCACATCCGTCAGGTCCGCCTCGCCGGCGATGCCCTGCATGCTCAGCGTCTCGCCCTTGCGCAGGGTGTCGACCGCGCCGGTGGTCGCGTCCTTGACGTATTCCGCGAAGGTCTGGCCGGTACCCTGGGTGCCCGGCGTGGGTCCGCCCTGGCCGATGCCGCCGGCATTCGGAAGACTGTCGGTGATGCGTGCCACCATTTCGATGCTCCCCGTCGTTCTCGACTCAACAATAGCTCATTTCGCCCGTCCGAACCATAAGTTCGGATCAGACCCGGAGCAGATCGATGGTCCGTTGGATCATGGTTTTCGAGGATTCGATCACCGTGAGATTGGCCTCGTAGGTCCGCTGCGCCTCGCGCATGTCCATCATCTCGATCAGCGCATTGACGTTCGGGCGTTTGATGTAGCCGTCATCGTCAGCCAGCGGATGGAAGGGCTCATACACCAGGGCGAAGTCGGAATCGTCTCGGCCGATCTTGTCCACATGAACCATGGTGGTTCCCGCGGCTTTGTCCATAACCTCCTTGAAAACAATGGTTTTCCGGCGATACGGATCGACGCCCTTGGTGGTGCCGACCGAGTCCTGGTTGGCGATATTCTCGGAGATGACCCGCAGCCGCGTGCCCTGCGCCTTCATGCCGGACGCGGATACATTCATCGCTCTCAACAGATCCATTGCCATGATCTTAACTCCCCGGTTTATCTCGTCTCATGCCTTAGCGGTTCTGTCCGACCGCCGTCTTCAGCATGGACAGGTTCTTGTTGTAGATGTTCGTCGCGAGTTGATACTGCATGGAGGATTCACTGACCTTCATCAGCTGCTCTTCCATGACCACGGTGTTGCCGTTCGGGTTGACTTCGTAGACGTCGTCCTTGCGCTCGCGGATGGCTCGGTAGTCGGACCGCTCCGCGGCCCCAATGATGTGCCCCGAGGCCGTGCGCGCCACCCGCATCTGCGGCGTCGATTCCAGCATCCGCGCAAAGTTGATCGGTTTCAGATCCTGCGCCCGGTAGCGCGGCGAATCCGCGTTAGCGATATTCCTGGCGATAATGGCCTGGCGTTCGGTGATCCAGCCCATCTTCTGTTTCGCCATACGAAAGACGTCTAGGTTCATCAGATCCATCGTCTCACTCCTCTTCCCAACTTATTTACCTTGCATTTTAGGTAAATTACTTCTTAGTTGTCCAGCGCCGGTTTTCCGGTCGTTCACGACTACCAAAGCAAGGTGCGTGCCAGTTTTCCCGAAAGGTGCAAGCCCGGCGGGAATCAGTTAGCATCGACCCCGCGTCTAGAATGTTCGGAAAGGACGCCGCCGATGGCCAAGGGAGATGCGCGGAAGCCGCCGCTGAAGCGACAGGTCGCGGTCGCGCTCGGCCACGAGCCCACCAGCCCCGGCGCCCCACGGATCGTCGCCAAGGGTTATGGCGAGATGGCGGAAAAGATCCTGCGGCTGGCGTTTGAAAACGACGTCAAGGTGCGCTCGGATCCGGAACTTGCTCAGGTTCTGTCCACGATCGAGGTCGACTGCGAAATTCCGCTGGAAGCCTTCGCCGCGGTCGCCGAGATCCTTAGCTATGTCTATGTCGCCAACCGCCAGTTGATGCGGGAACTCGGCGATGTCCCCGAGGAAGAAGCGGAATGACGGACAGCCCCGACCCAGTCCAAGGGAATGCCGCCGCGCTCAAGCGGGAAATGGCGGAGGTCACCGCAATCATCGACGCCGCGGCGCGCGAGACGGAGCGCGGCGAGACAGCGGACCTCTCGGCCCTCGGTCAGCGGGTGGAAACGCTCTGCGCCGCCCTGATCGCCCTGCCCGCCAAGGAGGCGCGCGAAATCGGCGCCGGCCTGCCGGCGATAACCGAGACCTTGGACCGGATCGCGCAAATCCTGGTTCAGCGTGGCGCCGCAACCTCGGGCCCGTCCGATTCCCCGGTTTCTCGCGGCAGGGCGGCGCGGGCCTACGGCGCGTCGATGTCGCGCGGACGACGATAATGCCGCCCGCGCCGAGCATGGCGTCGAACGTGTCCCGCTTCAGCAAGGCAAACTTAAGCCATTGAAGGAAAAAAGCGTTCCCATGTGTACAGCCGAAGATTGCCCGCGCCGGGATGTGCGGCTCCCGGATCGGGTCAACCGCCGTATTGCTCCAGACGAGATCGGTTATTCCCAAAAGGCCGGGCGTATGTGAGGGTCCAAACATGGATGGCGATGTCCTTTTGCGCTTTTTCATGGCGCTGGTATTCACCCTTTCCCTGATCGGGTTGCTCTATTGGCTTGTGCGCCGCTACGCACCGACACGGCTGCTGACACCGGCGGGGCCGGGCAACCGTCTGCAGATACTGGAGGTCCGCGTGCTTGATGCCCGCCACCGCCTCGTGCTGGTCCAACGCGATTCCGTGGAACATCTGCTTTTGCTGGGCCCCCAGAGCGATCTCGTCGTCGAAGCCGGAATCACGGCCGCCGCCGGCGGCGCGGTCGCGTCGGGATCCTTCCGCGAACAATTGGAACGACCGGCTCCCGAGACGGCGGAAGGGACGCGGCCTTGAGGCGGCACCTGAAATTCTTCCTGCCGGCGGCGGTATTGCTGACCGCCGCGCTTGTGTTTCTGGCGTTCGGGGCGGACGTCGCCGTCGCGCAGACCCTGACCCTGGATGTCGGCGAGCCGGGCGGGTCGACGACCGCGCGCATTCTTCAGATGGTGGCCCTGATCGCGGTGCTGTCACTGGCGCCGGGCCTGCTGGTGACGATCACATCCTTCACGCGGATCGTCGTCGTGCTCTCGCTTCTGCGAACCGCGCTCGGCACCCAGCAGTCTCCGCCGAACGTGGTGATCATCAGCCTGGCGCTGTTCCTGACCGGCTTCATCATGACGCCGACATTCGAGCAGGCCTGGACGGACGGCATTTCGCCGCTGATCGAGGAACGGATCGACGAGCTCGAAGCGTTTGAGCGGGCCTCGGTGCCATTCCGGACCTTCATGCTGGGCCAGGTGCGCCCGAAGGATCTCGAACTGTTTCAGGACATCGCCAAGGTGGGACCGAACGAGACCGGCGCCAACGCACCCCTGCGAGTGCTTGTCCCCGCCTTCATGATCAGCGAGTTGAAACGCGCATTCGAGATCGGCTTCCTGCTCTATCTGCCCTTCGTGATCATCGACATGGTCATCGCCTCGATCCTGATGTCGATGGGCATGATGATGGTCCCGCCGATCATCGTCTCACTGCCGTTCAAACTGATCTTCTTCGTCCTCGTCGACGGCTGGTACCTGATCAGCGGTTCACTGGTGAAGAGTTTCGGAGGCTGAACGGCGGGGCCTTGACCCCACGCTTTCGCGCGGCCCGCGCACACGCCCTATTTGGGTTGGATAAGCACCAGGATACCGACCACGACCAGCAGGATGCCGGCGATTTCCCGCTTCGATGCGCGTTCACCGAAAAACAGGTAGGACGCGGCGAAGGTGAAGACCAGTTCGATCTGACCAAGCCCGCGAACATACGCCGCATTCTCCAGCGTCATGGCGGTAAACCAGCCGATGGACGCTAGCACTCCGGTCAGCCCGACCAGGGATGCCAGGCGCCATTCCCGGATTACGGTCGAGATCTGTCCGGGTTCCCGCACCCGGATGTAGAGGCCCATTACCACCGTCTGGAACACCGTCACGCAGGCGAGCGAGAACCCCGCCCGGATCACGAAATCGCCGCCATCCAGCGAAAGCGACGCGGCCCGCACGGATATCGCGGCCACGCCGAACAGGGCTCCGGAAGCGATGCCTATCAGAGCCGTGCGCTCAAAAAGTTGGGAAAAGAAAGCCGAATAGCCTTCCGCCGGCCTGCTCACCGACAAGGCGACGACGCCGACCAGACTGATCACGATGCCCATCATCGCGAAGGCGCTCACGCCCTCTCCAAGGATCACGATGCCGAATATGGCGGCCTGCACGGTCTCGGTTTTGGAGAACGCCGTCCCGACCGCGAAATTGCGAAACGAGAACAAATAGACCAGGAGCGCGGTCGCGCCGAT
Organism: Alphaproteobacteria bacterium; assembly: GCA_038116915.1. Lineage (GTDB taxonomy): Bacteria > Pseudomonadota > Alphaproteobacteria > Thalassobaculales > Thalassobaculaceae > JADHLJ01. The sequence goes on along the minus strand of JAYOEU010000099.1, from coordinate 4,660 downwards.
CTGAGCCAGGCTGGCGACCGCCGCGGACATCAAGAATTCCCCGGTAATCCCCGGAAAGTCATAGTCGGCGAAGACATGCAAGCCGGCGAGATACAGCAACGCGACCGGTGCGCCATAAGAAAACCGTGTGAAGGTTGCACCGGAAGTGCTGAGTTTACCCTTCAGATGCTTTTGCGTGGCCGACCGCAAATTCTGCATGAAGGCCGCGAAAATCGTTATGGGTATCCACAGTTCCATGACCAGCTCCACTCATCTACACCGACCGCCGGATTACGCCTCCGCTGAACGGCACGCCAATAAGATTGTGCGCTTGCTCATAAGGTGATCTTATGAGCTTATGTCATTCCCGCCGCTGAACGGATTGCTGGCCCTGGAAGCCGTCGCGCGCCTCGAGAGCGTTAGCCGGGCCGCGGATGAACTCGGCGTGACTCAACCCGCCATCAGCCAACGACTGCGGATGCTCGAACGGTATTTCGGCCGGAAGCTGATCGAGCGGACGCCCAATGGCTTTCACATGGAGGACGATGTCGCGGTGTTTGCCGCCCGGCTCCGCTCCGCCATCGAGACCATTCGCACAGCCTCCGAAAATTTCGAGGACTTCAGCCGCGCGCGGGAAAACCAGCTGACCGTCGCCATCCTGTCGACCTTCGCCCAACGCTGGCTTATCCCCCGGCTTTCCCGCTTTCAGCGCGCACATCCGGAAATCGACCTGCGCCTCATGACAACATCCGATCCTAAGGATCTCGCCCGGCGGGACGCGGATGTCTCAATCCGGTGCGGATCGGGACAGTGGCAGGGCTGCGAAAGCCGGTTCCTGATGTCGAACCGGATCTTTCCCGTCGCCAGTCCGAGATATTTGGAAGAGATCAAATTAAGCTCGATCGAGGATCTCCGGAACGCTGTCTGCATCCGCGTCGATGCCGTCCCCCGGCAACAGGACTGGATGCGCTGGCTGGACAGCGTGGGGGCGGCCGGCATCGCCCCCCGGGCCTGGCAAAGCTACGCCAACTCCACGCACGCCTTGGAAGCGGCGACCGCCGGGCTCGGGATTGCCATGGCACATTCACCCTTTGTCTCGGACAGCCTGGCGTCGGGCCGGCTGGTCAGACCGTTCCCGCTCGAATGCGATGACGTCGATGGCGACTATTATCTCGTTCACGAAAAATCGCCGGACCTTCCCAGACGCATTCGACGTTTCCGGACCTGGCTGAACGAGGAAGCGGAACAGGACGGCCACGCGCTCTAGCAGAACCTCAATTCACCGCGCTCAGAGGCTGATCCTTCAGCTTGTCGCGATAGCTGGTGAGAAACGCCTGGAACCGGCCAATTTCCTCGAACCGGGCGGTCAAGGTGCGGAAATCGTTCAGATCCCCCTCCGTCCTGTTCGTGATCAGACGGAATGCCTCGCGGAACGGCGTGCCGTCCATTTGCTGGGTGTAGAACTGCCGGACCTTATTCAACTGATTGAAATCATCGGTCATCGAGAGGGTCACCGCCCAGTTCAACACCAATGTCGCTGTCCGGTCATCGATGCGGCGCCCGTCCCTGCCCGCGTTTCCAACCAGCTCCTGGAAGACCTTGGCGGCGTTGGACCAGTCCTGGGTGCGCCAAAAGATATCGGCCCGCAGCAGACCCGCGTCACGCGATTCATCGCCCTTAAGCAGTTTCAACGCCGATTCACTATCGCCCAGTTCGAATATGGCTCTAGATCTCAAACGTTTACGCTGCAACGACAATTCGGCGTCCAAGCCGGGCGCGACGCTTTCATCCAGGGATTCGAGTGCCTTCTCCGGTTGACGGTCCAGCAGCCGGATCAGCGCAAGCCGGCTGCCGACCCTGGCCTTGGCAGCACCTTGGAGGCGGAACCGCACCTGCCGGTCCAGAAGGATCGCCGCGCGGTCCAGCAGATCAACCTGGACCAGACGGTCGGCGAGCCGTTGTATGATCTCGTCTCCCCGGCGGCCGACGGGAGTCAGTTCGCGGAACTGGTCGTAAAGCGAGAGAGCTGTCAACGGTGTCATCGCATCGGCGATGCCGTCCGTATAGATCGTCGCGAACTGCTCGGTCATTTCCTTGCTGACCTCGCGCGCGAAAAGATTGTTCGGAAAGAAGACCACCGCCTGGCGTAGCGCTTCGAGCCCGGCGACATAGTCCTTTTCCTCGATATAGAGATTGCCGAGACGCCGCAGCAGATCGAATTCGAGCTGATCGCCCCGCCAGGTGAACCGCAGGCTCTCGAGATCCTCGATTGCCTCGAGCCGGGTAATGCTGTTCTCGCGGAGGTTATGTTCGATCAAGGCGCGCTTGGCGCGGACCCGGGACCAGCGGTCCGCTCCATCGGACAGACGGCGCCAATAGTCGAGGGCCGTGTCGACATCGCCCGAGGCGTAAAGCACCCGGCCCCGCAGATAGTCCAGCCGCGCCTGCTCGCCCGGCGTCGGCTGACCCTCGGCGATGGCGTCCAGAAACCCGCCGGCGCCTCGGAAGTCGCCGGCCCGGATCGCCGCCTCCGCCGCAAGCATCGCAAGCTGAGTGGCGAAATTGCGCGGATAGCCGCCGGGAATTTCACCCGCCCGCGCGAAGTGCTCGATCGCGTTTGCCCATTTTCCTTGGGCCGCGTTCGAGGCGCCGCGCCACAGTTCCGCCTCGGCGAAACCGTTGAGGGAGCGGTCGTCCAAATCCTCCTCGGCCTCGGCGAACCGTCCCAGCATGAACTGGCTGGCGCCGCGCAGGCCCTTCACATCCGGACGCCTCGCCAATTCCTCGTCGGAGGTCCCGATGGTGCGCAACAGGCCCATCGCCTCGGCAGCCAGACCATTGGCGAAATAGAATTGAGCAAGGCTCAGCCGCGGTCCACTGCGCGAAATGCTCGTCGCCTCGGAGATCTGCTGCTGAATCCCCTGTTTGACATTAAGGAAATCGGCATCGTTCGCACCCTGCCGCCAGGACACCAGATTGAAGATCCGTCCTGGCGCCAACCCCGGCTGTAAGCCGTCACCCCGCCGGCCGACCAATTCCTCTTCCGAGCGGCCCTGCTGCGGTTTGGAAACCTCAAGGCCGCTCAACTTGCTGGCCGTGATCGCTATGCCGTCCGGCAGCACCCTGACTTCGAGCTCGTCGATCAGAGGCTGCACAACCAATCCCTGGACCGAACTCAGGATATTGAACTGGCTGTATTGGCGTTCGATTTCGATACCACGGCTGAGCGGCGTCATCGCCGCCACGAAAAGCAGATCCCCGACCTCGGGATCGCGCAGAACCGTGGTCCGGCCAACCCCTTCGGCCAGCACGAAAACCCGCGGTCCCTGCGGGCTGGACTGCTGGGTGCCGACGTTCAGCACGACATCCGGCCACATCGCCTGGGGTTGCAGATCAACGATCCAGGCCTCGCCGTCCCGCCAGACCCGCGGCGCGATGCCCGCCACGAGGGGAACCCGCAGGGCCGAGCCAGGGGCGACCGGGATCTGCTCCGGACGCCCCATGATCTGACCGGGATTGGCCTGGAAGGCCGAAAGGTCAAACGTAACCGGCTCGTCGAACACCACCCAAAGATATTCGGCGCGGATGAATACCGCTGCCCCCGCCGGCTGTTTCCAATCAAAGCGGATCGAGGTCGCGTCGTTGGTTCTGGACACCTGGATCGGCAGGGTGGGCCCGCTGATCGTGGCGTTTTCGGACGCCCGCAGGCTTGCAACCAGGTTCGTCGCCTCCTCGGTTTCCGCCGCCGCTCCCTGTTCGGACGGGCGCGGCGCCGCTTCCGCCTGCGCGGCCGCCGGTGCGGTTTCCGCCGCGCTCGCCGCGCCGACAACGATACCGGACTTTGCCTGCCCCTCCGGAACCGAAGCCGGAGGGATCGCGGCAGTGCCGGATTCTCGAACCGCCGGCGCGGGAGCGGGAGCGGGAACCGGCGCTTGCGCCGGCGCGGCCGCCGGCTTGGCCACGGCCGCCGCAGCCTCGGTGCGTTGCTCCGCCGCCGGTTCGGCCTTCCCCGGCGTCAGCGGCTCGGGCAGACTTGCCGCGTTTGGAGCCTGACTCGGCGCGAGGCCGAACTTGCTGGCCAACGCCACCTTTCCAGCCGGTTCGGATGCCGGCGGCGGCGACGCCGGCTGCGCGCCGGACGCAGTGGAGGCCGGCGGAATTTCCGGTGTTGTCTTCGACGCGCCTCCGGCTTCCTCAACTTTTGGAACCGGCACGGCCGGAGGGGCCGGCGCGGCGGCGGCGGGCGCGCGCGCGTTCGGGTCCTGGATAAGATCGACAACAATCTTGGTTCCGGACAGGAAATGCCGAAGACGTATACCGTCGGGAATCGGGATCACCACGCCGGCATTCCCGTCCGCACGAGTCTCGGCACGCAATCCCGACATCGGCGCGGGCAACCGGGCCGCGGGTTCCGACAGATCTATACGCGCCGGCCGGCCGAACGCGATTTGTGCCGCGCCGGCGGCTTCCGTGACGCTGTAAGGCGTGTCGGCCGTCCAATCGAAAACCAGCCGGCGATAGGTCGAATGAGAGCCGACCCGGACCGGGACGGTTGGTCCGGCCGAAGGCGCGGCGGCAGCCGGTTTCGTCGCGGCGGGCGCCGAAGCAGCGGCCGGAGGCGCGGCGGCGGCGGGCCGGTTCGCGACCGCCTCGCGCTCGCCGACATCGATCACGACATTGT
>JAYOEU010000098.1:2727-16204 GCA_038116915.1 Alphaproteobacteria bacterium | reverse complement strand
TCACCGGAAACGGCGTACACTCGTCAAAAGCCATGGTGATGTCGGCGTCGAGCTTGTGCTGAATGTCGATCGAGCTTTCCGGAGTCAGCGTGTGGTAGCTGCCGTCGATATGACTTCGGAATCGGACTCCGTTCTCGTCGAGTTTCCGCAGCTCCGTTAGGGACATCACCTGATAGCCGCCGGAATCCGTCAGGATCGGTCCGTCCCATCCCATGAAGACATGCAGGCCGCCCAGCGCCTCGATCCGTTCCGCGCCCGGCCGCAACATCAGATGATAGGTGTTGCCGAGCAGGATCTGTGCACCGGTCGCCCGAACCGAGCCCGGCAACATTCCTTTAACGGTGGCGGCAGTACCGACCGGCATGAAGGCGGGGGTGTCGATCACCCCGTGCGCGGTCTCCAGACGACCGCGCCTGGCTGCGCCGTCCCTCGCCTCGACGGAAAAAGTCAGCGGCATGCGGCTACCGGTTGTTCCCAAACATCAGAATATGGTTGCCGGTGTCGATATCCGACGCCGCGACGCCATGATCGGGCAGCCCCGCTCCAAAACCCTCGCGGAGTGCGGCTGCCGTTGCCTGGGTGGTCTGCCCTTCCAGCAGCACGATCCATTGCGGGGTCTCGTTCTCGGGTATCGCCATTCCCTGGGCCTTGCGGCCTTCATTGACCACCGCCAGGTCATTCTCGGCCAGCACCGCGCCGATCATTCCGGGACGAGCCACCAGCGCCGGCAGCAGCGTGCTCTCCAGATGCCCGCGCAATCCGCTCATCACCGGCGGCGCCGGAAAGAACCGCGCGAAGGCGCAGGCGCCGGCGAAGCCGTGCGACAGATCGATGGTAATCCGCGCCGTCACCCGGTCAAATTTCGTGAATGTCGCCATGACCTTCTTCGACCAGTCGGACTGATCCTTCAGAAGCTCCATGTAGTCGGGATCGGCCAGATCCTCGACCTTGTCGGTCTCGTAGGTGGCGAAATATTTGATCCGCGCGTCACCGTCCGCGTCGACATAACGGCGAGCCCGGTGGAAGCCCGGCATCCAGACCCGCTCGTCGATATGCTCGCGGTTGTACCACTCGTTGAAATCCTCCTCTACCCCTGGCGGGGTCTCGGTGAAGGTCATCAACATACCCTTGCCGTATAGCGCCATCCGATGCCTCCGCTATTTGGTGACCAGCGAGTCGATGAAGGTCTTGGCCTTCATGCCCGCCGCGCCGCCCGCCGCCCTGGCGGCCTCGTTCACGTGACTCAGCACACCGTCGCGATAGATCGACTCGCCATCCCCGATCCGCGCCGACATGCAGGCGACCGTTCCGGCGATGATGCCGCGCCGGTCGAGCGCCGGCAGCCGGGATGTCGCGGCGCCGTCCTTGCCGCCTCCCGCGTCATGGAAAAACCCGGCGAACGCATCGCCCCGGATCGCGGTGGCGGGGTCCGCGCCCAGCATCGCCCCATGACTGCCGGAAACGATGATGCGGCCGGCATCCTGGTCGTTCACCAGCGAGATCGAGTCCATCAGCACGATCATCCGCTCACCCGGCTTGGCGGGCAGTTCCTTGCGCGCTTCCGCATAGCTCGGCGCCGGTTTATCGTTGAGGGTTGCCTTGGTCATGCACCGCGCCGCCTCGATCGCGGACATGCCTGTCTTTACGCCGAGAGAGAGCGCCAGGGGATTGGCGAACGAAATCACCCCTTCGGCGGCGGCGCTTTCGCCATCGCCGATCCGGCAGGACATGGTATCCGTCGTCGCATAGGGAATCCCCAGCTCCTGGCAATAGGCGCCGCCGGAGATACCGGAATCGTCCTTGGCCCGGCCGGCATCGTTCAGGATCACGCCGCGCGCCTTGGCCTTGACCGCGAGATAGGCGGCATAGACCCCGCCGTGCGAGGCGCCAAGCACTACCCGTCCCTCACATTCCGGACCAAGCTTGGTGACGGTGTGGGCCACGACAATCCGGTCGTCGATTACGCGGTTGGCCATGTTGGTCTCCTTTCCCGGATTTCCGCTCCGGGGCTCTCCTTGGGTCTACAGGACCCTTCGAGACGCCGCTTCGCGGCTCCTCAGGGCGAGAGGCTGTACGGGAATCACCCTGAGGGCGAGCGAAGCGAGTGTCTCGAAGGGTCCTGTCTGCAGTTCTCGGCTTCTCCCTAAACCGCCATCATTTCCTTCACGGTTTCAATGATCTGATCCTCGGATACCCGCACCCTGTCCTCCAGCGGCGGAGCGTAGGAAATCGGGATCCGGGGCGCGGCGCGGCGCCGCACCGGCGCCTTGAGGGCCTTGAACAGATGCTCGGACACGGTCGCCGCGATCTCGGCGCCGAACCCACCGACGGAAACGCTCTCGTGGGTGATCAGCAACCGCCCGGTCTTCTCGACCGACGCGAAAACGGCGTCCCGGTCCCAGGGCCAAAGGGTGCGCAGGTCGATCACCTCCGCCGCCACGCCCTGCTCGCCGAGCGTTGCCGCGGCCCGGCTCGCGGTATGCAGTTGCGAGGACCAGGAGACGATGGTGATGTCGCTTCCCTCGCGCTCGATCCGGGCCTTGCCGAACGGCAGCACCACATCGCCGTCCGGGACCTCACCTTGGAGGCCCCAGATGTTCTTGTGCTCGAAATACACCACCGGATCGTCACAGCGGATCGCCGCCTTCAGCAATCCCTTGTTGTCCGCCGGCGTCGACGGGACGGCGACCACCAGCCCCGGTATGTGGGTGTACCAGCTTTCCAGCGACTGGGAATGCTGAGCCGCCGAGGAACGCCACATGCCCATGGGCTCGCGGATCACCATCGGCACCTTGGTCTGCCCGCCGAGCATGTAGCGGGCCTTGGCGGCCTGGTTGATCAGCTCGTCCACCGCGCAGAGAGCGAAATCGGCAAAACGCATCTCGACCACAGGTCGGGTCCCGGCCATTGCCGCGCCGACGCTGGCGCCCATGATCGCCGCCTCGGAAATCGGCGCATCGGAAATCCGGTCCGGACCGAATTCATCGATCAGACCCGCGTACTGACCGAACACGCCGCCGCGCCCGAGATCCTCACCCACCGCCCAGACCAGCGGGTCTCGCCGCATCTCCTCGGCGAGCGCCGTCTTGCCGGCCTCGGCATAAGTCATGATCGCCATCAGAACGCCCTCTCACGCGGGTCACCGATATCCTGAACGTCGGTATAGGCCAGTGACAGATCCGGCCAGGGTGCTGCCTTGGCGACGTCATAAGCCCGGTTCATTTCGGCAACCGCGGCGTCGCGATGCGCCTCAAGCTCCCCGGCTGCGACACCCGCCTCGCGCAGCACCTGGGCACAGCGGCCGATCGGATCATTGTTCCAGGCCGCATCGACCTCGGCTTTTTGGCGATAAGCCGCAGGATCGGAGGCGGTGTGGCCATGCAGGCGATAGGTCTGGCACAAGATGAAGCGCGGCCCGCCGCCGCCCCGGATCGCATCGACCGCGGCACGCACCGTCTCATCCACCGCGACAATGTCGTTGCCGTCCACCTCATCCGCCGGAATGCCGAGCGAGCGGGCCCGCGCCGCCGCGCCCTCGCCAGAGGTCATGGCGTCGGTCCGGGTGGTCGAGGCAAAACCGTTGCTCTCGCAGACGAAAAGCGCCGGAAGCTTGAACACGCCGGCCCAATTCAGTCCTTCGAGAAACGGGCCCCGGTTGATGGCGCCATCGCCGAAGATGCTGCAGGCAACACCGTCATCGCCCTTCAGCTTGATCGCGTGCGCGGCGCCGGCGGCAATGTTGATGTTCGCGGCCACGACACCATTGGCGCCGAGCATCCCGACGCCGAAATCGGCGATATGCATGGAGCCGCCCTTGCCCTGGCAGATCCCGCCCTCGCGGCCGAGCAGTTCGGACATCATCGCCGTCGCATCCGCGCCCTTGGCGAGGGTGTGGCCATGCCCGCGATGGGTCGAGAGCAGATAGTCAGTGGGCCGCAAGTTCCGGCAAACCCCCGAGGCAATCGCTTCCTGACCGATCGAGAGATGGATGGCGCCCAGGACGAGCTTGTCCTCGTTCGCCCGTGCCGCCGCCTCCTCGAAGGCGCGGATCCGGTGCATCATCCGATGATGGTCGAGATAACGCTCGACATCGATATTGCGCGTCGTGGTTCCCGGCAATTGGGGGTCTCCCGTTCCTCGTAGCCCTCTCCTCGGAGCGGGCCGCCACCAGCCATGGCTCGATTATCGCCCAGCCTCCACGGACGTGAAGGCCGCATCAATCGGGTTTTAGCACGCGGAGCCGGAGAAAGGCGACGGATCAGGAGTACGAAAATCCAAATCCGCGATTTGGTTGGACAGGCTCCGTCTCCCGGCCTATTAACCCGCAAATCCTTATACAGTCGGGAGTGACAACCCATGCGGGGTGTCGAACTGAAGGGCGTGATCGCCGGTATCCTGGCCATGGGCCTGGTGGTCCTGGTCTCCAACATCGCGGTCGGCTATCCGATCAACGAGTGGCTGACCTGGGGGGCGCTGACCTATCCGATCGCATTTCTGGTAACCGACCTCACCAACCGCCTGTTCGGCGCCGCGTCTGCCCGCAAGGTGGTCTATGCCGGCTTCGCCGTCGGCGTCATCCTGTCGCTGATCTTCGCCGAGCCGCGCATCGCGGTCGCTTCGGGCACGGCGTTCCTGATCGCCCAGCTTCTCGATATCGCGATCTTCGACAAGCTGCGCCGGCAGACCTGGTGGAAAGCCCCGCTGATCTCCTCCGTGGTTTCCTCGGCGGTGGACACGGCGCTATTTTTCTCGATCGCTTTCGCGGCAACAGGCCTGCCGTGGGTCACCTGGGCGATCGGCGATTTCGGCGCGAAACTGGCGATGGCCGCCATCCTGCTGGCGCCGTTCCGCCTTTTCGTCGCCATGCTGCCAGCGCATTTTCAGAATGAGACCGGCGACACTTCCGCCTAGGCCTCATGCGGGTTGACCTATTCGACTACACGCTGCCGCCAGAGCTGATCGCCACGCACCCGGCGCGCCCCCGGGATTCCGCGCGCCTGCTCGACATGACGGGCGAGGATCTCATCGACCGAACGGTCCGGGACCTGCCGCAGCTGTTGTGGCCCGGCGACCTTCTGGTGGTGAACGACACCCGCGTGATTCCCTCGCGGCTCAACGGCAAGCGGGGCGAGGCGCGGGTCGAGGCGACCCTGCACAAGCGACTTGCGCCGGGCCGCTGGGCCGCCTTCGCCAGACCCGCCAAACGGCTTCGGCCCGGAGACCGGGTCGATTTCGGCGATGGCTTCAGCGCCGAGGTAATGTCGCGCGAGGGCGGCGAGGTGGTTCTGGATTTCGCGCTCACCGACGATGCTCTACTGGCCCGTCTCCAAACCGCCGGCCGGATGCCCTTGCCGCCCTATATCAGGCGCCGGGCCGAGGACGATCCCTCGGCGGACCGTGCCGACTATCAGACCCTGTTCGCCGCGCGCGACGGCGCCGTCGCCGCGCCCACCGCGAGCCTGCATTTCACGCCGGAGCTCCTCGCGGCGATTGAAGCCCGGGGCGTCAGGCGCGCAACCGTCACCTTGCATGTCGGCGCCGGCACCTTCCTGCCGGTGACGGCTGACGATACCGACGACCACCGGATGCATACCGAATGGGCCGAGGTTACAGCCGCGACCGTCGGCTTGATCAACGAGACTAAAGCATCGGGCGGGCGGATCATCGCGGCAGGCACCACCAGCCTCCGGGTTCTGGAGTCGGCGGCAAGAAACGGTTCGCTCTCCCCATTTTCGGGCGAGACCGATCTGTTCATCACTCCCGGCTTCGACTTTCGGGCCGTCGATCTCCTGTTGACCAACTTTCACCTGCCGAAATCGACCCTGCTGATGCTGGTCTCGGCCCTCGCCGGGCGGGAACGAATCCTGGATGCCTACGGCCATGCGATCCGCTCCGGCTACCGTTTCTTCTCCTACGGCGATGCCTGCCTGATCAGCCGCCGGACCTAGCCGACGAGGTCACGCTCCAACACTGCGGTGAGGCAGCCGATCGCGCCCGCCGCCTTCACCAATTCCGAGCAATCGACGGTCACGCATTCGATTCCGGCGCCCTCCAGTGTTTCCTGCACCGCCCGATATCCCGAGACCATCAGAACCCTGCGCGGTCCGAGGGTGACGAAATTGAAGCCGCGGTTGAGATCCAGGTCATCCCCTTCGGGCAGCCAGACGATCTCGCAGCCCCGCTCCTGGAGCGCCCGCACCGCCGCAAAGGGCGTGCGGCGCCACCAGCAGACCGCAAGGTCCTTGTCGACGATCCGCAGCAGTCCCATGAAATGCATGGTGCCGAAGGGAAGGTCGGCATCCAGTGTCTCCACCCCCATTTCATGCAGTGCGTCCGCGACCTGGCGCACCGCCTCTGCATTGGTGCGCAGCCCCTTGCCAACCATGACGGTGCCGGGATCGAACCACATGGCGTCGGCGCCTTCGAAGGTCGCGGTACCTCGCAATGTGCGGACGATCGGCACGCCAATATCGGCGAGACGGCGGGCAACCTGCCGCTCCTCCCCCGCCCGCACGGTCGAGGCGGGCCGCGCCATGATCGCGCCCTCCGGCGTCAGAAACACAAGATCGGCGCAGAACATCTGGTTCGGGGTCGGGGTTTCCACGGGGTCAACCTGGTAGACCGTCACGCCCTCGGCCCGATAAGCCTCGACCATCGCGTCATGCTGGTCGCGCGCCTTGGCGATGTCGACGGGGGCGAGCATCTGTACCGCGTCGGGATCGGCTTGGGATGCCTCCAGCTCGGCGCCGGGCCGGTGCACGATCACCGAGCGCAGCCTTCCCCATTCACTGTCGATCCCGCACGCGGCCCAGAGTGAGCCGATCTCGTCGCGGTGCGTGGCGGTTCGCCCGGACCAGCCGTCGCCGCCATAGGCCGAGGTGTTGAACAAACCCTTGCGCGCGCTCATGCCGGTCCTCCCGAGGGTGCACGATACATCCGGCGACCATATGAGACATCACGGCCAGTGGACAATGGCGCGCTTGCCTCGCCACGCCGCCGCTCCTAACTTCCGGCGACGGACATCCTTCCGGAGACCAAGGTGAAAGATCCCGCCGCCTTTCTGAAGTCGCTTTTCCATGCCGCTGTCGCCGCGGCCGATCCGGCCCAGTGCCTGCCGCCGCATCTCGGACGGATCCTCGCCGAGCCGCCAGCAGGACGAACCGTCGTGCTCGGCGCCGGCAAGGCCGGCGGGTCGATGGCGCGGGCGGTCGAGGATTATTGGAACGCCCATTGCCCGGACCGTCCGCTGGAAGGACTGGTGGTGACCCGCTACGGCCACGGTGTCGCCTGCGAGCGGATCGAAGTGCTGGAAGCCGCCCACCCGGTTCCCGACGCCGCCGGACGGGCCGCCGCCGGCCGAATCCTCGCGCTCGCCGGGGAGCTGACCGCCGACGACCTTGTGATCTGCCTGATGTCCGGAGGCGGCTCGGCCCTGCTGTCGCTGCCGGCCGACGGCATCACCCTGGAGGACAAGCAGGCCGTGACGGCGGATCTGCTGAAATCCGGCGCGACCATCCACGAGATGAACTGCGTGCGCAAGCATCTCTCCGCCATCAAGGGAGGCCGGCTCGCGGCGGCGGCCGCCCCGGCCCGGCTTGTCGCCTTCGCGATCTCGGATGTTCCGGGCGATGAACTCGACGTCATCGGCTCCGGCCCCACCGTCGCCGACCCGACGACCTATGCCGACGCGGTCGCGGTCCTCGCGAAATACAAGGTGACGCCGCCGCCGGCCATTGCGGCGCGCCTTGCCGCGGCAACCGGCGAAACGCCGAAGCCCGGCGACCCGATCTTCGACAATTGCGAAACCATACTAGTCGCCACGCCGCAGATGGCTCTGGAGGCCGCCGCCGACGTTGCGCGGGCGTCGGGCATCACGCCGGTCATCCTCGGCGACGCGATTGAGGGCGAGGCACGGGATGTGGCCAGGGTCCATGCCGGCATCGCCAGCCAGGCGGCCCGGCACGGTCAGCCCTCGGCGACGCCATGCGTGTTGCTGAGCGGCGGCGAGACGACGGTGACCGTGCGGGGTTCCGGACGCGGCGGGCGCAATGCCGAATTTCTCGTCGGTCTGGCCGTCGCTCTGGAGGAACGGTCGAAGGACTGCCTGGAGCGAATCTCCGCCATCGCCTGCGATACCGACGGCATAGATGGAACCGAGGACAATGCCGGCGCCTTGTACCTGCCGGACACGATCGCCCGCGCCGGCGCCCGGGGTCTGTCGGCCCGCGCCCGCCTGGAGAACAATGACGGTTACGGCTTTTTCGAAGCCCTGGACGATCTGGTGATCAGCGGTCCGACCCTGACCAACGTCAATGATTTCCGCGCCATCCTCGTGACGTAACGTCGCGGCGCGGAGGAGTCGACGCGCGCAAGCCGCGTGGTATCCTAGCCTCCACCGACTTGATCGAGCGCGCGGAGATCCGTCATGGCCGATGCCGAATACAATCCCAGGGATTGGGACACCCAACCCGCCTATCTGTCACCGGAGTACAAGTCGACGATCTTACGCAGCCCCGGCAAGCCGCTGATTCCATTGCCGCAATCCTTGTCGGAGGTCACCGGGCCGGTATTCGGTCACGAGGCCCTGAACCCGCTCGACAATGACCTCACCAAGAACGGGATCAAGACCGGCGGAGAACCGCTGGGCGAGCGGATCATCGTCACCGGACGGGTCCTGGACGAGAAAGAGCGCCCGCAGGCCAATACCCTGATTGAAATCTGGCAGTGCAATGCCGCCGGACGGTACATCCATGCCGCCGACCAACACGACGCTCCCCTTGATCCGAACTTCTTCGGCGGGGGGCGCTGCGTCACCGACGAGAACGGTGTCTACAAGTTCACGACCGTCAAACCGGCGGCCTACCCCTGGGGCAACCACACCAACGCCTGGCGACCGGCGCATATCCACTTCTCGCTCTTCGGGCCCGCTTTCGTAACGCGACTGGTCACACAGTGCTACTTCCCCGGCGATCCGTTGCTGTCCCTCGACCCGATCTTCAACGCCACGCCGAAAGCGCACGGGAATGCGCTGGTCATGGATTTCTCGCTGGATGTCACCGAAGAAGGCTTCGCCCTCGGCTACAAGTTTGATTTCGTATTGCGTGGCCGCAAGGCGACGCCGATGGAGACCTGAGCCATGGCGAGAAGGCAAACGCCATCACAGACAGTCGGCCCGTTCTTCGCCTATGGGCTGACGCCCGAGCAATACGGCTTCGACCAGATGACTTCTCTGGGGTCCGGCGCCATGGCCGGTGCCGACACGGACGGCACCCGCATCCGTCTTGAGGGCCGGGTGTACGATGCCGAGGGCGCCGTGGTGCCCGACGCGATGATCGAGGTTTGGCAGGCCGACGCACAGGGCCGTTATGCCCATCCCGCCGACGGGCGCGGGTCAAATGCCGGATTTTCCGGTTTCGGCCGCTTCGGAACCGGCACCGATCCCGAAAACCGGTTCATTTTCGATACGGTGAAGCCGGGTTCGGTCGGCGCTGGCCAAGCACCGCATCTCAATCTGGTCGTCTTCATGCGCGGTATGCCCTTGCACGCCTATACCCGGGTCTACTTCCCGGACGAGGCCGAGGCCAATGCCACCGATCCGGTGCTTGCCCTTGTCCCGGCGGACCGGCGCGGCACGCTGATCGCCACCGCCAAACCAGGCTCAAGCGGAGGATATGTCTTCGACATTCATCTGCGAGGCGATCGGGAGACCGTGTTCTTCGACGTCTGAGCCGGCCAATCGCGCCTGTGCTGATACCGATCCGCCCGTCGCTGGGGGCTCGCAAGGCCGTGCGTCTGCCGGTAGTATTCATCGTCAATGGTCTGGGTCCATCCGCGGAGGCGCGCCATGAGCTATCAGAAAATCGAACTCGAACCGGTATCCGGCAATCTCGGCGCGATCATCCACGGCGCCGATCTTGGCAAACTCGACGACGAGACGTTCGATGAGATCCGCGAAGCCTGGCTCGAACACTGTGTCGTGTTCTTCCGCAATCAGAACATCACACCCGAGCAGCAGATCGCCTTCGCGCGGCGCTTCGGCAAGATTCACTTCCACCCCTTCATGCGCGGTCTCGACGAGCATCCGGAGATCCTGGAGATCGTGAAGGAGCCCAATGACGGCTACACCTTCGGCGCGGTTTGGCATACCGACCAGATGTTCAATCCACAGCCGGCCATGGCGACCATGCTCTATGCCAAGGAGGTTCCGTCACGCGGCGGCGATACCATGTTCTCGAACCAGTATCTCGCCTACGAAACCCTCTCCGCCCCGATGCGGCACGCGATCTCGGCAATCCGGACCTACAATGTGGGTGACGGATTCCGGCGTCATTCCGGCAAGTCGAACCGGACGGAACGTTACGCAAACAACCCGACCATGCAGGCGAAGATCCGCGATCCCGGCAATGTTCCCACCGAATCGACGCACCCGTTGATCCGCACCCATCCAGAAACCGGCCGCAAAGTGCTCTATATCGGCAACCACACCCAGACCCTGGAGGGGTTCGAGGCGAAGGAAGCGGATACGCTGATCGATTTCCTGCGTGATCACTCGGCGAAGCCGGAGTTCACCTGCAGGTTCCGGTGGGAGGTGGGCTCCATCGCCTTGTGGGACAACCGGTGTGTCCAGCATCAGGCTCTTGCCGACTATAACGAACGCAGGCGGATGCACCGGATCACCATCGCCGGCGACACGCCCTATTAAGAGTACGGCATGAAGTTCGGACTTCATCTCGGGATCCGCGGCCCCGCGGCCGCCCCGGAAACGCTTGCCACGATCGCCAGAGAGGCTGAGGCGCTGGGATTCGAGCATCTTGGCTTCAGCGACCATGTCGTGATCGCCGACGAAGTCGGCTCGACCTATCCCTACACCGAGGACGGCCGCTGGTTCGCCGAGGATACCGGCGAATGTCTGGAACAGGTGACGACCCTCGCCTTCGTCGCGGCATCAACCACAAAGATCCGTCTGCTGACCTCGATCATGGTCCTGCCGCATCGGCCCGTGGTCCTGGCGGCCAAGATGCTGAACACGGTCGATGTTCTCTCGAAAGGCCGGCTGACGGTGGGTGTCGGGGTCGGTTGGATGGCCGAGGAGATCGCGCTGCTTCAGGGGCCGCCTTTCGAGGCACGAGGCGCGGCGGCCGACGAGTACATCCAGGCCTTTCGCACGCTCTGGACTGAGGACAAACCCGCTTTCCACGGCAAGCATGTCCGCTTCGATGGGCTGAAATTCCATCCGAAACCGGTGCAGCACCCGCATCCGCCGATCTGGGTTGGCGGCGAATCCCGCGCCGGAAGACGGCGAGCGGGGCGTCTGGGTGACGGTTGGTATCCGATGAGCAACAATCCGAGCGCCCTGTTCGATACCCCGGAACGTTATGCCGCCGGCTTGGCGGAAGTGATTGCCGCCGCCGAAGCCGCGGGCCGCGACCCCGCCACGATCTCGCGCGGGTTGTTCGTCATCGGTTTCGAGATCGGCGAAGCAAAGCGCGGCGAAGACGGCAAGCGCCGCCGTTTCACCGGATCGGCGGATGATATTCTCGAGGATATCGAGGCCTTTGCCGCGGTCGGGCTTCAACACCTGATCATCGGCGGCGAGAGCCGGGATATCGGGCAGTGCCTCGACCGGATCCGCGGGTTCGAAAACCAGATCATGCGGCGGGCTGTGTGAATTACGGCGCAGGTGGGACAGATTTTGGCTGATCCGATCCGAGACATCGCGGTGCCGGTCCTGGTCGTGGGCGGCGGCCCGATCGGGCTTACCTTGGCGATGGATCTCGCTTGGCGTGGCATTGAAGTGCTGGTCGCTGAACTGCGGGCGCGTGGCGAGCCGCCGCCGCCGAAGTGCAATCACGTCGCCGCCCGGACCATGGAAATCTTCCGGCGGCTCGGGGTAGCCGGCAAGCTGCGCAATGCCGGCCTGCCGCCGGACTATCCGAACGACGTGTCCTACAGGACCGCCTTTACCGGCATCGAGTTGACTCGCATCCCGATCCCCTGCCGGCGCGACCGCTATACCGCGACGGGCGGACCGGACACCGACTGGCCGACCCCGGAACCGCCGCATCGGATCAACCAGATCTTTTTGGAGCCGATCCTCTTCGACCATGCGGCGCAAATGCCGAAGCTTCGGACGTTGAACCGGACCCGCATCGAAAGCCTCACCCAGGATGAGGACGGCGTCGTCGCTCTGGGGCTTGATCTCGATACCGGCGAGGCGGTCCGTATTGTCTGCCAGTATCTGATCGGCTGTGACGGCGGCTCCTCTCTGGTCCGAAAAGCTATTGGCGCCAAGTTCGAGGGCGACGCGGTGATCGCCCGCACCCAAACCTGCTATATCCGCGCGCCGAAGCTGATCGACCTGCAGACCGAAAGACCCGCCTGGGCGACGTTCTCGCTCAACCCGCGCCGGTCGGGCAATGTCTATGCGATCGACGGCAAGGAACGCTGGGTTGTTCACAACTACCTGCGCCCCAATGAAGAGGATTTCGAGTCCGTCGACCGGGATTGGGCGATCCGCACGATCCTCGGCGTGGGCAAGGATTTCGACTACGAGATTCTTTCCAAGGAAGACTGGTTTGGGCGGCGTCTGGTCGCCGACAAGTTCCGTGACCGGCGAGTTTTCATCGCCGGTGACGCGGCTCATATCTGGGTGCCGTATGCCGGTTACGGCATGAATGCCGGGATCGCCGATGCCATGAATCTGTCCTGGCTGCTGGCGGCGCATCTGAACGGCTGGGCCCCCGCCTCAATCCTCGACGCCCACGAACGCGAGCGTCATCCGATCACTGAACAGGTTTCACACTACGTGATGGATCATGCCCACGCGATGGCGGGTCAACGCGGCGCGGTGCCGGAGAATATCGAGGAGGACAGCCCCGCGGGCGCGGCGGCCCGGGTCAAGCTCGGGCAAGCCGCCTACGATCTCAATGTTCAGCAATATTGCTGTGCCGGGCTCAATTTCGGGATCTTTTACGAGTCGTCGCCGATCATCGCCCATGAAGCGGATGAGCCGGCGCCGGGCTACACGATGGCAAGCTTTACCGCCTCGACCGTGCCCGGGTGCCGCACGCCGCATCTTTGGCTCGGAGAGGGACGGTCGCTCTATGATGCCATGGGACCGGACTACACGCTGTTGCGACTCGATCCCAGCATCGACATTCACCCGCTTGTCACCGCTGCGCGCATCAACGGAGTTCCGTTGAGCGTCCTCGACCTCGACGCTTCAACGGTCCCGGACAGCTACAGTCACGCCCTAGTGCTGTCCCGACCGGATCAGCATGTGGCATGGCGCGGCAATGCGCTTCCCACCGACTGCGCGAGCCTTTGCGAGCTCATTCGCGGCGCGATTATCTGAGCCCAAATTAATCAAAAATCGCCCGCCTCCGATAAAGGAGACGGGCGAATGGCATCGTTGCCCCGGAACAGGGCCTGGCTACGTCCAAACCTAGGCAAGAGCTAGGCGTCGACGTTTTGGATC
>JAYOEU010000098.1:0-2717 GCA_038116915.1 Alphaproteobacteria bacterium | reverse complement strand
CTCCGATTTCCGCTTGCGCAATGCCCTCGTTTCCACCATATTGCGCGGTTATTTTTAACCCCCTGGAATCCCTGTCAAAGAAAATTCATGCCCCATCCCGGCAAGCGTCGACTCGTGATCGGGATAAGCGGAGCGTCCGGAATCATCCACGGCGTCCGGCTGCTCGAACTGATCCGCGATTTACCCGAGGACAGCCGGCCCGAGACACATTTGGTGATGTCCCACGCGGCTGAAGTCACCTTGGCGCATGAGACGAATTTGAAGGTCGCCGAGGTCCATGACCGCGCCGACGTGGTTCATGCCAACAAGGATATCGGCGCGTCGATCGCGTCGGGATCGTTCCGCGCCATGGGAATGATCATCGCCCCCTGTTCCGTCAAAACCATGTCGGAGGTCGCCAGCGGCGTGACCGACAACTTATTGGCGCGCGCCGCCGACGTTACATTGAAAGAACGTCGCCGGCTGGTCTGCATGGTCCGCGAGACACCGCTTCACTCCGGGCATTTACGTACCATGCTGGCCTTGTCGGACATGGGCGCGATCATCGCGCCACCGATGGCGGCCTTCTATGCGCAACCGAGATCGCTGGAAGATATGATCGATCATACGCTTGGAAGGGTGCTCGACCTTTTCGACCTGGATGTCGGAACGGTTCGGCGCTGGCGTGAGGACGAGTCCGGCAAACGGCGATAGAAGCAATTCGGTCTAGGGCCGGAGCGCGGCCTCAATCCCCGCCGCAACCTCCAAGGCTTTGCGGTCTCCCAGGGTTTCGCCCATCACCATAAGCCCGACCGGCGCATCGCCGTCGCGGTGAATCGGCAATGACGTGGCGCATCGGTCGAGGAAATTGCCGAAAGTGCTGTTGCGCAGCATCAGCATATTGGCCGCGTGATAAGCCTCGTCCGACGCCGAGAGAGCCGCGATCGGTGGAGCGACGATCGGGGTAGTCGGCATCAGCACCGCGTCATAATCGCGGCTGGACGCATCGGCCTTGGCTCGAATCTCCGTCCGATTTTCGAGAAGCGCGATATAGTCCGCCGCCGGCATCTGCGCGCCACGCTTGACCCGAACCGATACCCGGGGATCGAACCGCGCCTCGTCCTTGGCCAGAAGATCGCGAAGGGTCGCAAAAGCCTCGGGCGCGGCAAATCCTCCGGTCGCATTCGCCCCGGCGATATCGTTGGTGACGTCGAAGGGGATTTCCACGATCCGGGCCCCCGCCGAGGAAAGCTTGCTCAGCGCGGCCTCGAATGTCGCCGCCACATGGCGGTCCATATCGTCCTGGACAATGGTTTGCGCCACCGCCAGGGTCAGACCGGAGATCGGCCGCGGAACAAGCGGGCTTGGGACCTTACCACTTAGGACCTGGTCGATCAGGGCACAGCAGGCGACGCTTCGGGCGAGCGGACCGATCGAGTCAAGCGTGGTCGACAGAGGAAACGCCCCCGCGGTCGGCACGCGGCGCGCCGTCGGCTTGAAGCCGGTCAATCCGCACAGCGCCGATGGAATTCTGACGGACCCTCCGGTATCCGTTCCGATAGCGGCGGCAGCCATGCCGTCAGTCACCGACACCGCCGCGCCACTGGACGACCCGCCTGGAATCCGGCCTGTCGCCCGGTCCCACGGATTGCGGGGGGTATCGTAGTGTGGATTGATGCCGAGGCCGGAAAACGCGAACTCGGTCATATTGGTACGCCCGACAATCACCGCGCCCGCGGCCCGCAACCGGGCGACGATCGGCGCATCATGTCCCGCCGGCGGCATCTTGTCCCGCACCTTGGAGCCCGCAAGCGTCACCTCGCCGGCCACGTCGAACAGGTCCTTGATCGAGATCGTGATCCCCGCGAGCGGCCCGCCTTCGATGCCGAGTGATCTCGCGTGATCACAGGCTCGCGCGGTCGCCTGCGCCGCGTCATGATACACCCGGAGGAAAGCGCGGCTTCCCTCGCCCGCCGGAGCGTCAATCGCGACGAGCGCGGATTCGGTTTCGGCGGCGCTGGAGGTGGCGCCCGATTTCAGAGCTGCTTTGATTTCGGCGATGGTCCTGGCCATTCTTGGATCGCTTTCCTGGCTTTCAGAATTGCCCGTCGGCACTTTGAGTTCCGTCGGCGGGCGTCACGATATCGTCATCCGGGCCCGCGGCAAAGACGCCTGCCAACAAAGCCTCGATCAACGACTCCACGCCCTCGGTTTCAAGCATCGCCATGGCGGATCGGTACGCCGTCAAATTTCGCCTTGCGATGTCCCGTTCTCCGCCGGCCCCGGCGCGCGCCGGCTCGGATGCGGGGCCGGCCGCCTCCAGGATCAACACCTGCATCAGGCGTTCCGCATCGAGTTCAAGGCCCTGGATCCGTTCCCGCAGAAGCGGCGCATCGGCCGGTCGGTCGCGGCCTTTCATCCATCGTCTGGCGGAACGCAGCGGCTCGACCACATTGGAACGCCAGTCGGCGCAGGCGGTCGTGATGCGCCGGATCGCGGCCTCATCCAGCGACATTCCCAAGGTGCCCCGCCAGCAGCAATACAGCAGCAGGTTCACCTCGAAGCCGTACGCGTCCTGCAAGGCAAGGCACGGTTCGCGCGCCCGTTCATAGACGGATACCGCGTAATTCCAGAATCTTTCCGCATCGCTCATGAGCGCGCTCGCACACCCTATCCTGGGTCCGGAAACTACGCTATGACGGGCGCGTCACCAATGCCCCGGAGCGAGAATCGGCCGT
>JAYOEU010000097.1:0-16254 GCA_038116915.1 Alphaproteobacteria bacterium | reverse complement strand
TGGCCGCATGAAAAGCATTGCAGCCGCTTGTCTCATAACCGGGATGCAGTACAGTTTGGACCTAAGCCGAGCAATGATCCGCCTGCTCTGTGACCTTTCGGGCAAGATTGATTTAGGCTGCAATAGCGCATGTGGTCAAGTTGGACCGCGACCCGTCCGATGGCAAAAATACAAGGAAACGCGCTTCCAAAAAGACGGTCACGCTATCACATTTTGCGACGCTGAACATCTCGTATGCATTCTTCGTGATTGGGCGTCCTTTTCGAGCTGACCGGCCTTATAGATTTCCGCGGAAATTTCTCGCCTGTAAGGTCACGGTTTTGCTGCTCGGGTCGGGAGAGTGTCCTGCTTTCGAGCGTGGTGAACATGCGCGAAAGGTTCCTGGAAATACATAAGAATTGTCGTCTGACGCTTTAGCAATAAGGTTCGAGATTGATGGAATTTCTGATATCCAACCAACACTCAGTCGCAAGGTTGATATCGGGACGATGTGACAGAGCGCTTCCATGCACCGACGTATCCTGCTTGATTCATAGCCCAACCCCGGGGTAGGGCTAAGGCACGGCGAGGCGACGGCCGGTTGGCGGCTCGAACAACGTCGCGGGAGATGACCACCGTATGAAGGGTATTGTTCTCGCCGGAGGGTCGGGCACGCGTCTGCATCCGATTACCCGTTCGGTCTCCAAACAGCTTCTGCCGGTTTACGACAAGCCGATGATCTATTATCCGCTGGCGACGCTGATGCTGGCGGGGATCCGGGACATTCTGATCATCACTACGCCCCATGACGCGCCCGCCTTCGAGGCCCTGCTTGGCGACGGCGCGCAATGGGGGATCAATCTCACCTATGCTCAGCAGCCCTCTCCCGACGGGCTGGCCCAGGCCTTCATCATCGGCAGGGATTTCGTCGGATCCGATTCCTGCGCCCTGGTTCTGGGCGACAATATCTTCTACGGCCATGGCCTGACCGACAAATTGCGGGCCGCCGCGCAGGCCGAGAGCGGTTCCACGGTCTTCGCCTATCACGTGCATGACCCCGAGCGATATGGTGTGGTGACCATCGATGCCGCCGGAATGGCGACAGAGATTGTGGAGAAGCCGGCCAATCCGAACTCCAATTGGGCGGTGACGGGTCTGTATTTCTACGACAACAGCGTCGTCGACATCGCCGCCAACATTAAACCCAGCCCGCGCGGCGAGCTTGAGATCACCGATGTCAACCGGGTCTATCTGGAACGCAAGCAGCTTCGCGTGGAACGGCTTGGCCGCGGCTTCGCCTGGTTCGATACCGGCACCCATGACAGCCTCGTCGACGCCTCGGCCTATATCCAGACCATCGAACGCCGGCAGAGTTTGCGGATCGCCGTGCCCGAGGAAATCGCCTTTGCGCAAGGCTGGATCGACCGATCCCAGCTTCACGCCCTCGGCAAGGCGATGGAAAAGAACGGCTATGGGCAATACCTGCTCTGGCTCGCCCGCGACCGGGACGCGCTTTTGCCGGACTGATCCGCTGTTCCGCGCCTTGCGTGACTGAGCTATTGGCCTGACAATATCAGGCGGCATCCGTTTCCCTTTCCGCCGCATCCCCCAGCGGATCTCGAATCCAGATGAGCGTCACCGCGTCGCCACCCGGTATATTCAGCATCAGCGGCAGGCTCTGGCTCATCCTGTTGATGGTGCAACTGTCGAACATGCTGTTCGGCATGACCATCACAATCGCCAACGTGGTCCTGCCGGAGATCCGCGGGACCATGTCGGCGAGCCAGGACGAGATTTCCTGGTCGATCACGCTCAATCTCGTCGCGACCGCGGTCGCGACACCCCTGACCGGCTGGATGGCCGGCCGGCTCGGCTGGCGGCGCCTGATGTTCGGCACCGTGCTGGGCTTCACCATCAGTTCGCTGCTCTGCGGTCTCGCCTGGAATTTGGAGAGCCTGATTCTGTTCCGCGTCGGCCAAGGCCTGTTCGGAGCACCGATCATGCCTTTGGGTCAGGCGATCTTGCTCGCCACTTTCCCAAGGCATCTGCAGCCCGCCGCCATCGTCATCTGGGGCGTCGGCGCGGTGTTCGGTCCGGTCTTCGGACCGATCCTCGGGAGCATGATGGCCGAGATCTATGACTGGCGCGCGGCGTTCTTCATCATCGTGCCGCCGGGCATCACCGCCCTGATCTGCATCTGGTTCGCGCTTTCGGCGAACATGGAACGCAAACAGACCCGTTTCGACTGGACCGGCTTCTTCGCCTTGTCGGTCGCGATCATCGCGATCCAGCTGATCTTCGACCGGGGACACCGGCTGGACTGGTTCGAGTCGACGGAAATCACGGCGCTAGCCTTCGTCGCCGCCGTCGCCTTTTGGATTTTCGCCGCCCACTGCCTGTCCACCGACGCGCCCTTTGTCGATCCGAGGCTGTTTCTCGATCGTAATTTCGGCGTCGGCACCATCGTCGCATTCGTCATGGGAATGCTGACCTTCACCGGCCTGGTGCTTTACCCGAGCCTGCTGCATGACTTGCGGGGCTATCCCGACAGCGCCATCGGGTTTCTGCTGGCGGCGCGCGGGGTCGGCAACTGGCTCGCCTTCCTGGTGATCGTGCCGCTGACCAGGATCGCGCCGCGTACCTGTCTTGCGACCGGCCTCGGATTGCAGGGTGTGGCCGGTATCGCCATGTCGCAATTCGACATCAACCTGACGGACTTCGATATCATCTGGACCAATGTGATGCTGGGGCTCGGCCAGTCCATCGCCTTTACCCCGATGACGGTGCTCGCCTTCGCGACCCTGCCACGCGAGCGGATCACCGAGGCGGCGGCGATCTTCACCCTGATGCGCAACTTCGGCTCCAGTCTGTTCATCTCGCTGGCGGTGCTGGTGTTCCTGCGCTCCTCAACCTCCAGCTACTCGAGCCTCGCCGAGAGGATCAGCTCCATCCCTGCCGGAATCGTCCGCGAACCGCTCCCCGCCGCCTGGAGCCTGGGTAACCTCGAGGGCTTGTCGCGATTGTCGGGCGAGGTGGCGCGGCAGGCGGCGATGATCGGCTATATCAATGCCTTCCTGCTGATGGGTCTGGCGGCGACCTTGGCGGTGCCCCTGGCGCTTTTCATGCGCTCGCCGCCGGCGGACCGGTAGGCTAGCCCGCCGCCTTCAGAACCTCGCGGGCGAGCGCGGTGATTTCGGCGGCGGCGCGGGATCGCGGCGCGGCCTCGGTGACGCCGAGGCCTTCGACCATGCTGGCCGCCAGCGCCACCCGGTTGCCGATGCGCGTCCTGGCGATCGGCGCGCCGAGTTCCTTGGCGGCGGCGACCATCAGAGCCGTCAGGTTGGCGCGGGGCGGCACCCGGTTGAAGGCCAGCAGGACCGGGGTCTTTTCGGCGCTCGCGAGGGAGATTGTCGCCTTTGTTGCCCAGACATCCATCGGGCTCGGCTGCACCGGGATCAGCACCAGATCCGCGGCGGCGATGGCGTAGCGCGCTTCGGTGTCGGCGTGCGGCGGAGAGTCGATCAGCACGACATCATGATCGCGCGCCAGTTCCGAGACCCGGCCGCCCACCCGCCAGCCGCCGATCGCGTGGTGATCGAGCGCCCCCTTGCCCGGGACAGCCGGTCTTTCAGCCAGGGTCTTCTCCCTGAGGGCGAACCAGGTTGCGAGGCTCGCCTGGGGATCGATATCGACGATGGCGACCCGCTTGCCGGCGCCGGCCCATGCAATGGCGAGGTGCGCGGCGAGAGTGGTTTTCCCGGCGCCGCCCTTCTGCTGCGCGGTGGTGATGATCTTGGCGGGCATCAGCCGGCTCCGGTTGAAAAGGCTACCGGAATTTAGCATTTTCTTCGCGAATGCGAAATATCATATTGCAGCGCAATATCATTGGTTCTTGACCCGATCCGGCCTAGTGGATATTCGCGGCCCATGACCTGTCCCATTCTCCCCGCCGCCGATGATGAAGCCCTGACCCGGGCCGCGGATATTCTGTTATCCGGCGGCCTGGTGGCCTTTCCGACCGAAACGGTCTACGGCCTTGGCGCCGACGCGACCAACGAGGACGCGGTGGCCGCGATCTACGACGCCAAGGGGCGCCCCCGGTTCAACCCGCTGATTTCGCATGTCGCGGAGGCCGGGATGGCCTTTGCTCTCGGGCGTTTCGACGAGCGAGCGAGCGCCGTGGCCGAGGCATTCTGGCCCGGACCGCTGAGCCTCGTCGTCGAGCGCGTGCCGGATTGCCCGATCGCCTGGCTGACCTCGGCGGGGTTGGACCGGATCGCGCTGAGAGTACCGGCTCATCCAGCGGCACGGGAACTGCTCAGGCGTGTGGGGCGGCCGATCGCCGGTCCCAGCGCCAACCGCTCCGGCCGGGTCAGCCCGACCGAGGCCGATCATGTCGCGCGCGAACTCGGCGACCAAGTGGGTCTGATCCTCGACGCCGGCCCCTGTACAGTGGGCATCGAATCAACGGTATTGGACCTCTCCGGACCACGCCCGGTTCTATTGCGTCCCGGCGGCGTTACCCGCGAGGTGCTGGCCGAGGTGATCGGCGAGATCGATGCGCCGCAACCCGCCCCCGAGGACGGCACGCCGCTGGTCTCTCCGGGCCTGTTGTCGAGCCACTACGCGCCGGACTGCCCGGTCCGGCTGAACGCCGCCGCGCCCGAGGACGGCGAGGTCTATCTCGGCTTCGGCGCGGCTCAGGCGGAGGGCGGGCTGAATCTCAGCCCGACCGGCGATCTCGTGGAGGCGGCGGCCAATCTGTTCCGCATGCTGAGGCTACTGGATGGCCAGGACGGCAACGGCATCGCTGTCGCGCCCGTGCCGGAACTGGGCCTCGGCGCCGCCATCAATGACCGGCTCCGCCGCGCGGCGGCACCGCGGTAAATACGCAGGTTGTTGCCGCGCCCGCCCGGCGGCTGCTATTGATCCGGTCTTAGTGTGATCAACCCCGCGAGGAGCCGATCATGGCCGCGCTGGCTTCCAGACCCCTGCCCGAGACTCCCTATCAGCCGACATCGGTTCAGGCCGACGCGATCGAACGCATCAAGGCCGTGGTCGGGACGCGCGGCTGGACCACGGATGCCGCCGAAATGCATCCGCATCTGGTCGAATGGCGCGGCTATTACGAGGGCCGGGCCCAGATGGTGGTGCGCCCGGCGAATACCGCCGAGGTTGCCGAGGTGGTGCGGATCTGCGCCGAGGCAAGACTGCCGATCACGCCCCAGGGCGGCAATACCAGCATGTGCGGCGGCTCGGTCCCGCTCGAGGACGGCGAGGAGATCGTGCTGTCGCTTGCCCGGATGAACAAGGTGCGGGCCATCGATACGGTGAACTACACGATGACGGTCGAGGCCGGCTGCGTGCTGCAAAGCCTGCAGAACATCGCTGCCGATGCCGACCGCTATTTCCCGCTCAGCCTCGCCGCCGAGGGCAGCTGCATGATCGGCGGCAATCTCTCGACCAATGCCGGCGGCACCAACGTGCTGCGCTACGGGAACGCCAAGGAGCTGGTGCTAGGCCTCGAGGTGGTGCTGCCCGACGGGCGGATCTGGAACGGGTTGCAGGGCCTGCGCAAGGACAATACCGGATACGATTTGAAACAGCTGTTCCTTGGCGCCGAGGGCACACTGGGGATCATCACCGCGGCCGTTCTGAAACTGTTTCCCAAGCCGCGCGCCATCCACGCCGCCTTCTGCGCGGTCCGCGACGTGCCGGCGGCGATGGAACTCCTGGGCCGGGCCCGCGGTCAGAGCGGCGACCGGGTGGAGACCTTCGAGCTGATCTCACGTCTGGTGATCGATCTGATCCTCAAGCACATCCCCGGCACCGCCGATCCGCTTGCCGAGCGGCATGATCACTATGTGCTGCTGGAGCTGGTGACCACCGCCGACGACGATGTCGCGCTGACCGAGAGTTTCGAAGCGATTCTCGGCCAGGCGATGGAGGATGGTCTGGTTCTCGACGCGGCGATCGCCCAGTCGGAACAGCAGCGGCAGGCCTTCTGGGCCTTGCGGGAGAACGGAAGCGAATCCCAGAAGCTCGAGGGCGCCTCGATCAAACATGACATCTCGGTTCCGGTGTCGGCGATCCCGGCCTTTTATGACGATGCCTGGGCGGCGGTACAAAAGATCGAGCCCAAGGCCCGGCTGGTCGCCTTCGGCCATGCCGGCGACGGCAATCTGCACTACAACATCGCCGAGCCGGCGGGCGGCGACCGCGCCGCCTTCCTGGACAAGTGGCCGGCCATCAACCAGGCGGTGCACGACACGGTCCATGCCCATAACGGCTCGATCAGCGCCGAGCACGGCATTGGGCGCCTCAAGCGCGAGGAGATGACCCGCTACAAGTCGGATGTCGAGCTTGACGTGATGAAGACCATCAAGGCAGCGCTCGACCCGCACGGCATCATGAACCGGGGCAAGGTGATTTAAGGCTTTTCCGCGCTCAGAGTAGCGCCTTCTCGCTTGCCGACCGTCAGGGCGGCGCAGTGGATATCTTGTATAGTTCCATCTTGAGAAATTATACACACTAAATTATGTTAATATATAAAAGTTGCAGCCATTATTGAAATGCAAGAAGATCAACTGACAGACCTTCTGGAAGTTCAATCTTGCGCTGTGATCATGGTCAAAACCGACAGGGATGCAGAATCGTCTGACGGCCAGTCCCGCCCGGAGATCGGGACGGTTCCTTTATTCCTGAAAAGGATCCGGCGGTATTTCAAAAAATCCGAATTTGACCTCGATAGTCCCGTCATTTGGGATAAGAGCCGATACTCGGCGGCTCTTTTCGGATTTCTGTTTTACGATGTCGTCAACAAACGGCGGGTAAACAGCGCGAGCCTGGAAAACCTGGATTTTCTCGTTCGCCGTTCCCTGAACACAATCGAACAGGAGCGAACCGGAATCTATGTCGCCTGTCTTGTCCGGGACTGGAGGAAACGGGGCTGGGTTGAGTGTGGTGGCTATGGCGAGATGCTGACGCTTACCAGGGACGGCACCGAGCAGATCACCAAGGTCAACGCCGGAAAGCGTGGCGGGATCATTTTCGCCTATGGCAAGGGGGTTTCCGAACGTGGGCAGGTCGAAATTGTCTCGATCCTGTGCAAGACGGTCCTCTTACTTGCTCTGATCATCGCCGTGACATGGTTTTTGCGAGACGTGGTCGCGATCGCGGGAGACGTGATAGAAACATTCACGGATCCGACCAAAATCATCAGGAAAATTCCTTTCGTCGGTGAACTGTTCTAACGCCGGCCGATTGACACTTTGTACCCCCGTCGCGAAAGTCTGCTTTCCACGTGGCACGGTTTGGCATGACAGGTCGGCGATCTTACATGATGACCCATTTCCCTCCCCTCTCCGGCGAGCAGGTCACGCTGGCCAATTGGCGGACAGCGCCGTTCAACAAGTGGGCGTTTCATCATGTCCGGGAAATCGTTCCCTCGGCGGAGATCGCCAATGATCCGGACAATGTCGCGGTGCTGCCCGTGGCCGTGGAGGATCTGTCAGGCCTGGATGTCACCGACGGGACGGGCCGGCATCTCGATCTCGCCGGGTTTCTTGCGGCCACTGATACCGACGCCCTGGTGATCGTCAAATCCGCGCGGATCATCCATGAAAGCTATGCCAACGGCATGAGCCGGCGCACGCCGCATATCCTGATGTCGGTCTCGAAATCCATGCTCGGATTGCTGGCGGGGATCCTGGCAGACCGGGGCGCGCTGGACCTGGAACGTCAGGTCACCGACATCATTCCCGAGGTCGGGGCAACGGCCTATGCAGGGGCAACGGTGCGCCATCTCCTCGACATGCGCGCCGGTATTGCTTTCGACGAGGACTATCTCGCGACCTCAGGTCCGATCATCGAGTATCGCAAGGCGACCAACTGGAATCCATTGGGACCCGGTGAGACGGAGAGCGATCTGCGCGGCTTCTACGGCAATCTGACCGGGAGCGACGGACCACATGGCGGGCGCTTTCACTACGTCTCACCCAACACCGATCTACTGGGTTGGATCATCGAACGGTCTTCGGGCGCCCGCTATGCCGACCTGATGAGCGAGCTGCTCTGGCGGCCCCTTGGCGCCGAAACCTCGGCCTATATCACCGTCGACCGCCTTGGCGCCCCGCGAGCCGCCGGCGGCATGTGCGCGACGGCCCGCGATCTGGCCCTGGTCGGCCAGATGGTTGCACAGGAGGGCGCGCGGGGAAGCAAACAGATCGTCCCTGCCGCCTGGATCGCCGATATCGCCGGAAATGGCGACGCCGAGGCCTGGAATACCGGCGACTTCGTCCCGTACTTCCCGGGCACCCCCATGCACTACCGTTCGAAATGGTATATCGAACGCCCTTCCGGCCGCGCCGGCGGGCCGATGCTGTTCGGCATCGGCGTGCATGGCCAGAACCTGTTCGTGGACGCCGAACGTGACCTGGTGATCGCCAAGTTTTCCTCCCAGTCCCTCCCCCTCGACGCCGACCGCATCGCTCTGACCGGCCGCTGGGTCACGACGGTCAGGGCTGGGGTCTGAGAGATAGACGGTTGGGACTCCGAACAGGCCATGGACCCTCTATCGATTTCCGCTGACGGCATGAAACCATAAGTGGGGAATAGATCGGCGCACACCATGCGATAGATCGCAAGGGAACCGCATCGAGTGCTTCGTTCTCCCGGCGGGAAAGCCGCCATCCGCATGTCAGAATGCTTGTTTTGGAATGGCAACCGTTCTACCAACCACTGACAATTGGGTTGGTGACGGATGCCGGATCTTTCCAACACGCCATCGCTCGGAGCAAACCGGGAACGCGCCGCGCTCATCGTCGGTATCGACAGCCGGATCGGTCGTGCTCTCGCGGCCGATTTGCAGCAGCGCGGCATCACGGTGCATGGCACATCCCGAAAGACCCAAAATCTCAGTGAGTCGGTCTCCCTTCTCGATCTCGGCGCCGCACCACCCGACATCCCGTACGAGCGGTTTGCTCATGTGGTGATCTGCGCGGGCATGACCAACATCGATGCTTGCGAAGACAATCAGACTCTGTGCCAGGAGGTGAACATTTCCGCGACCATCGCGCTGATCGACCGCTGTCTAGCGCGCGGATGTTTCGTCGTCTTTCCGTCATCAAACGCCGTATTCGATGGAACCCGTCCATTCAACCGGCATGACGATGCTCCAGACCCAAAGTCCATGTATGGCCGCGCCAAGCTCGCCGTCGAAAACCATATGACGGGTGCTTCACAATCCAAAACCGCCGTGGTGAGATTCACCAAGGTGATGCCGCCCGACGGCGGCATCGTCGAGAAATGGCGGAGTGACGCCGCGCAAGGCAAGCCAATCACCGTTTATGAAGACAAGCTGTTCTCGCCGATCTCGATGGAGAACACGGTACGAGCCCTTCATCTTGTCATGTCCAGGGAACAACCCGGCATCTTCCAGGCCGGCGGCGAGCGCGAGATAACCTATTCTGACTTTGCGCGGCAGGTCTTCGCGCACGAACCCGATATTCTGAAGCTCTTGCGGCCGGTGCCCGAACCACCCGGCAAGCCGTATTTCAACCGGCACAATTCGCTGATCACGCATTTGCCGGATTAAGGCTTTGACGCGCCGAACGAGCTTGTTTCCAATTCCCACTTCTCATAGCTTACATCGACACAGGAAAATCCGGTCGAGAAAACGCGGATGAAAAATCGATGAGCTTCGCGCGATTCAGCAATAATCAACATAATCCGATAAAGATCGTTTCTCTCGTAAATACCAGAGCGCTGGGCGATGCGATATATTATCATATATATGCCGCATCTGTACGAAATATGTTTGATAATGCCTCACTTTGTATTTATCAGCGTCCGGATAGAGAATATAAAACCTGTCTTCTGGAAATGAACACCCATGCCGACCAAAGCATTGTTATCGACGACAGCAAATACGGAATAACGCTCGATAGCTTCTGCGGCCTCGGCGAATTCACCGTCATGGGCGAAAATCTCCCCGACTATCTGTGCAACAATGTCGACTGGTACAGATCGGGAAACAATTTTCCGGACATCATCCTGTCGCCGGGCGGCATGTCGTACATGAACCTTCCCTGGTTCGAGCATCCCGCGTTTCTTCGGATACCGGACCGTCGTGTCGAGCAGCTTGCGGCCGAGCTGCAAGATTGTGGGGTGGATCCGAGCAAATGGTTTTGCGTGATCAACTATCGCGAACCAGGCTATCAATACAGGCCCGCGCGCCGGTTTCGGGACCTTGATCCCAAACCGTTCATGGCGTTGGCGGAGGACATCATTGAAAACTTGGGGGGCCAAGTCGTGCGGGTCGGGCACCCGCGGATGACGGCCTTTCCCGAACGCCCTGGCTTCATTGACCTTGCCCCCTTGGAGAATGGCTTCTGGCTCCACGCCTTCGCAGTCACGCGCGCGCGGTTCATGATGGGCTCTCTCTCTGGTATCAGCCATCTGGGTTCAGCGGTGAATACACCGACGGTGATCACCAATTGTACGGACTCGGTCTACATGCCCGGCTGCTGGCGTGACCATGATCTGGCCTTGTATATGAGCCTTTTCGATGCGCAAGGCCGAAGGATATCGGTGCCCGAACAGCATGAGGCCGGCTATCACGATCGCGGCAAGCTGACGGATTTGTTGGACAATCAGCGGTATACCCTGCGCGAGAACACGCCGGCGGAACTGGGCGCCGCCGCGCGCCGCATGATGGAAGCCACGAGCAATTGCAAGGGTTGGCGGGAACCCCACACGCCAGGGCCGACCGGCACCAGACCGAACAAGTTTGAGGTCCCGCTGCCATTGCGGCTCCGCGTGCCGATCATGGACTACACGGAGCCGACCCGGGACGCCTGAGCACAGAGGTCCGCGCCAATCCGGGGTTGCCGGGGGCATTGTCCACGCCGCGACAAAAAGCTGGCAATTGGTTCCAATGCCCCGAAAAGAGCTCGGTCGGTTTTCCGGCGCCCTATCATGGACAGTGCGGGAAACATAGGCTAATCAGCCGCAAACACGACGGCGCTCAAGCGCCACACGCCGGAGGGGACCGCCATGACCGTTTATTCCGCGCCGCTCGCCGATATGCGTTTCGTTCTGAAACATGTGGTGGGTATGCAGAGCATCGCGCGTCTGCCGGGACTGGAGCCGCTGGACGAGGCTTTACTGGACCAGATCCTGGAGGAGGCAGGCAAGTTCTCGGGCAACGTGCTGGCCCCGCTCAACCGCAAGGGCGACACCGATGGCGCGCGGATCGAGAACGGCGTGGTGCGCGCTGTCGACGGCTATGGCGAGGCTTATACCCAATGGGCCGAGGCCGGCTGGAACTCGGTGCCTTTCGATCCGGAGCATGGCGGCCAGGGCCTGCCCTGGACCCTCTCGACCGCGCTCTGGGAGATGTGGGACGCGGCCAACATGTCCTTCACCCTCTGCCCGCTTCTGACCCAGGCGGCGATCGACGCGCTGGAACGGCACGGCAGTGCCGAGCTGAAAGCAACCTATCTTGAAAAGTTGGTCTCCGGAGAGTGGACCGGCACCATGAACCTGACGGAGCCGCAGTCAGGCACCGATCTCGGCGCGATCCGCACCCGCTCGACCCGGGAAGGCGATCACTATCGACTGAAGGGACAGAAGATCTTCATCACCTGGGGCGACCACGACATGACGGACAACATCGTCCACCTTGTCCTGGCACGCTCTCCCGAGGGTCCCGCGGGCACCAAGGGATTGTCGCTCTTCGTCGTGCCGAAATATTTGGTGAATGCCGACGGCTCCCTTGGCGCGCGCAACGACGTGCGCCCGGTCTCGCTCGAGCACAAGATCGGCATCCATGCCAGCCCGACCTGCGTGATGGCTTATGGCGAGGACAAGGGGGCGATCGGCTATCTCGTCGGCGAGGAGAACCGCGGCATCGAATGTATGTTCGTGATGATGAACAACGCGCGGCTCGGCGTCGGCCTGCAAGGGCTGGCGATCGCCGAGCGGGCCTATCAGCAGGCCGTCGCCTTCGCCAAGGAGCGGGTCCAGGGCCGGCCGATCCAGGGTGGAGCCCCGGGCGCGCCGATCATCAATCATCCCGATGTGCGGCGGATGCTGCTCAGCATGAAAAGCCAGGTCGAGGCCATGCGCGGCCTCTGCTACGAAGTCTCGGCGGATCTCGATCGGGCGAACCGGCTCGAGGATCCGGAGGAACGCGCGGCGGCGCAATCGATGCTCGATCTGATGATCCCGGTGGTCAAGGCCTGGTGTACCGATGTCGGCCTCGCCGTTACCTCTTCCAACATTCAGGTCCATGGCGGCATGGGCTTCATCGAGGAAACCGGCGCCGGCCAGCATTACCGCGACGCGCGGATCACCACGATCTATGAAGGCACCAACGGGGTTCAGGCGATGGACCTCCTCGGCCGCAAGATCGTGCGCGACGGTGGTGAGGCCGCACGGCGGTTTCTCGGGCGGGTGCGCGAGACGATTGCGGCGCTGGATACCGGCAAGCCCGCCGAGGCAAGCCTCGCACGGCACCTCTCCGCCGGGGCCGACGCGGTCGGTGACGCGGTCACCTGGCTGACCGAAAACTTCCCGGGCGATCCCGCCCGGGCCGCTGCCGGTGCGGTGCCGTTTCTCGAAATGATGGGTCTGGTTTCGGGCGGTTGGATGCTGGCCCGCGGCGCCATTGAGGCCCGCCGGCAACTTGCCGACGGCACCGGCGACGGCACTTTCCTTGAGAGTAAGCTGATCACCGCGCAATTCTTCGCCGAGACACATCTTGCCCGCGCGCCGTCCCTGCTCGCCCCGATCATCGGCGGCGGCGCCCTGGTCATGGCTCTGGACGAAGCGGCGTTCTGAGGCGGCCACGCTTATCTGCCTCCGTCGCCCTGCCTTACGCCTGGGCGACGGGCTAGATCTATCTTGTTGCTGACAAGCCTACCGCAGGTGACACGAAACCCAGTGTCCCGGCGCCTGTTCCTTCAACACCGGCGTCTCGGTTCGGCATTGCTCCGTCGCGTAGGGACAGCGGGTGTGGAAATGGCAGCCTGACGGCGGATTGATCGGGCTCGGCACGTCACCCTGCAGGATCACCTTGTCACGCTTGATTTCCGGATCCGGGATCGGCACCGCCGACAGCAACGCCTCCGTATAGGGGTGTTGTGGGCGGGTGAAGAGCGACTTCTTGTCGGTGTATTCGACGATCCGCCCCAGATACATCACCGCGACCCGATGGCTAATATGTTCCACCACCGCAAGATCATGGGCGATGAACAGGTAGGAGAGGCCGAGCTCGTTCTGCAGATCCATGAGCAGGTTGATCACCTGGGCCTGGATCGACACATCAAGGGCCGAGACCGGCTCGTCACCGACGATCAGTTTCGGGTTCAGGGCAAGGGCACGGGCAATGCCGATGCGTTGGCGCTGACCGCCGGAGAACTGATGCGGCAGGCTGGTCAACTGGCCGGCGCGCAGACCGACCCGTTCGAACAACTGGGCGACGATCTCCTTGCGCTCCTCGCCTTGGGCGATGTTGTGCACCATCAGAGGCTCGCCGACGATGTCACCGGCGGTCATGCGCGGGTTCAGCGACGAGAACGGATCCTGGAAGATGATCTGCATCTCGCGGCGGTAGTCGCGCAGCGCCTGCTTGTCCAATTTGGCGATATCGACGCCGTCGACCTCAATCTGGCCGGCGGTCGGCTCGATCAAGCGCAAAACCGTGCGGCCGACCGTCGACTTGCCGCAACCGGATTCCCCCACGAGACCGAGCGTTTCTCCGGCGCCGATCTCGAAGCTCACGCCGTCGACGGCATAGACCTGGCCAACGGTCCGGGACAGCAGCCCCTTCTTGACCGGAAAATGCTTCTTCAGGCCCGTGACCTTGAGAACGGGCGGCGCGGACGAAGTGGCAGTGTCGCTCATGAATCCGCTCCTTCCGACTCCTCGGCGCGCCAGCAGGCAACCCAGTGATTGGCCCTGACCTGCTCGTAGACCGGCGTGTCGACGCGGCATTTGTCGATCGCCATCGGGCATCGCGGCGCAAAGGCGCACCCAGGCGGCAGTTCGTAAAGTGCGGGCACGATGCCGTCGATTTCGGTCAGCCGCTCCGGTATCTCGTCGTCACGGCCGGTCATGATCTCAAGCCGCGGCACCGAGGCGAGCAGCCCCCGGGTATAGGGGTGCAACGGCTCGCGGAACAGGGTCTTGACGTCGGTTTCCTCGACCTTGCGGCCGGCATACATCACAATCACCCGGTGCGCGGTCTCTGCGACCACGCCCAGATCATGGGTGATCAGGATCACGGCAGCGCCGACCTCCTTCTGAAGCGCGACGATGAGATCCAGGATTTGCGCCTGAATGGTCACGTCCAGCGCGGTCGTCGGCTCGTCGGCGATCAGAACCTTGGGGTTGCAGGCGAGCGCCATGGCGATCATCGCCCGCTGGCGCATGCCGCCGGACAACTGATGCGGGTATTCCTTGGCCCGCTGTTCAGGCTCCGGGATCCGGACCAGTTTCAGCATTTCGATGGCCCGGGCCAAGGCCTGCGCCTTGCTCAATCCCTGATGCAGGATCAGGGCCTCGGCGATCTGGGTGCCGATGGTCATGACCGGATTGAGCGAGGTCATCGGCTCCTGGAAGATCATCGAGATGTCGTTGCCGCGCACGGAACGCATCTCCTCTTCCGAGAGTGTCATCAGGTTGCGGCCCGCGAGTTCGACCGACCCGGAAATGATCTTGCCCGGCGGCTCCGGAATCAGCCGCATCAGCGACAGCGCCGTCATGCTCTTGCCACAGCCGGACTCGCCGACAATGGCCAGGGTCTCGCCCGCGCCCACCTCGAAGGAGACATCCTCGACCGCCTTGACGACGCCATTGCGGGTGAAGAAATAGGTTCTCAGACCCTCTACGGCGAGAACGGCGTTGTTGGGCGCGCCGGCCACCTGTTCAGCCATGCCGCGCGCCCCTAGCTGCGTTCGCGGGGATCGAGGATGTCGCGGAGCGCGTCACCCATGAGATTGGTGCCGAAGACCGCCGCGCTGATCGCGAGGCCCGGGAACACCACCAGCCACGGCGCCACCCGCACGTACTCAGCCGCCGATTCCGACAGCATCCGGCCCCAGGAAGGATAGGGTTCCGGCACGCCGAGACCGAGGAAGGACAGTGAGGCCTCGGTCAGGATGGCGGAACCGAGCTGCGCGGTGCCGAGCACGATCAGCGGCGCCACGGTGTTCGGCAGGACGTGACGTATCGCAACCCGCCACTCGCTCATTCCGCCGGCCCGGGCAGCTTCAACGAAGGGCATCTCGCGAAGCGACAGGGTACTCGATCGCACCACCCGCGCCACCTGGGGCACCAGCGGAATCGAGATTGCGATGATCGTGTTTTCCAGCGAGGGACCGAGCGCGGCGGCCATCACCAGTGCCATGACCAGCAGTGGAAGAGCCTGCATGATATCGATGACACGCTGGGCGATCAGATCAACCCAGCCCAGAAGATAGCCCGACATGAGACCGATGATCACCCCGATGACGCCGCCCAGCAGCATCGAGCCGACCCCCACCGCGAGCGAGATCCGCGCTCCGTGGATGATCCGGCTCAACACATCGCGGCCCATCATGTCGGCGCCGAAGATCATGGCGCCGCTTGGCGCCTGCAGCGACGCGTCGGCGCTGGTCTGCAGTGGATCGTGCGGAGCAACCACATCGGCGAAGATCGCCGACATGACGAAGATGAAGACGATCACCGCGCCGATCGCGCCCAAGGGATAGCGTCGCGCGAGATGGACGGTCTTGTCCCACCAGCCGTTGATATTGGCGCCGGCGCGGTCGAGTTCCTTCTGATGGTCGATGACGGCCATGGCTCAGCCTCCTAGTCGGCGTATTTTATGCGCGGATCAAGGGCCGCGTAGGAAAG
Organism: Alphaproteobacteria bacterium; assembly: GCA_038116915.1. Classification (GTDB taxonomy): domain Bacteria; phylum Pseudomonadota; class Alphaproteobacteria; order Thalassobaculales; family Thalassobaculaceae; genus JADHLJ01. The sequence goes on along the minus strand of JAYOEU010000097.1, from coordinate 375 downwards.
ATCGGTGATGAAATTGATCACCACGACGATCACCGCGATGAACATCACCAGGTTCTGGACGATCGGGTAGTCCCGCATCAGGATCGCCTCGACCAGGAAATGGGCGACGCCGGGGATATTGAACACCGTCTCGGTGATGATAAGCCCGCCAATCAGGAAGGCAGCCTCGATACCGATGATCGTGGTCACCGGTAGGACCGCGTTCTTCAGCGCATGGACATAGTTGATCGAATTGTCGGAGGCCCCCTTGGCCTTGGCCGTGCGGATATAGTCCTGCCGCAGCACTTCGAGCATGGACGAACGCGTAAGTCGCATGATCAGCGCTGAGGCACGGAACCCGACCGCGGCGGCCGGCAGCATGTAGAGCGCTAGTTC
>JAYOEU010000096.1:2716-16291 GCA_038116915.1 Alphaproteobacteria bacterium | reverse complement strand
TTGCTGACTTCGCCAAGATCGTCGAGATCTTCGATGCGGCTGGCGTTTCGTTCGTTTCTGTCACGCAACAGTTCAACACCACCACGTCGATGGGTCGACTGACGCTGAACATGCTGCTGTCCTTTGCCCAGTTCGAGCGGGAGGTCACGGGCGAGCGCATCCGCGACAAGATCGCGGCCTCCAAGAAGAAGGGCATGTGGATGGGAGGCAATCCGCCCCTCGGTTATGACGTTCGAGATCGTCAACTCATGGTCAACGAGACGGAAGCCGAGACGGTCAAAGCCATCTATCGGCGCTATGCAGCCCTCGGATCTGTCCACGCGCTCAAGGACGAGCTCGACCGAGCCGGCATCGTCAGCAAGCATCGGGTCGACCGCTTCGGCCGGCCGACTGGCGGCAAGCCGATCGCCCGTGGTGCGCTGTACCTCATGCTGCAGAACCCGATCTACATCGGCCGCATCGTCCACAAGGACGAAATGTATCCTGGACAGCACGAAGCGATCATCGACCCAGAGCTTTGGGAGACGGTGCAGCAACGCCTGGCGGAGAACCGGATCGACCGTAGCAATGGGGTGGGCGCCGCGGCGCCGAGCCTGCTGGCCGGTCTGATCTTCGACGACGCGAATGAACGGATGTCGCCGAGCCATGCGAACAAGAAGGGGCGGCGCTATCGCTACTATGTCAGTCACAGCTTGGTTCGTGCCGGTGGATCGCGGAAGAGCGGCGCGGGTCGCCGCATCCCGGCGGGTGATATCGAGGAACTCGTCGAGGGTCGCATCGTATCGTTCCTCGGTGACCCGTCCTTCGTGCATGAGGCCTTGGGAACGACCGAGGTCTCCTCGATCGCGGGGCAGCGGATTGTCGAGAATGCGGCTACGCTCGCGGCAAGCTGGCCAGAGCTAGCGCCCGACCGCAAACGCGCGATCCTCTGTCGTCTCGTCGACCAGGTGATCGTCCGCCCAGACTCGATCGATGTCGTCATCCGATCCACGGCTATAGCGGAGGTCACCGCCGACACCTTCGAGCCCATTGAACAAGCTCAAGCGACGTCGGACCAAGCACTGATCTACCTCTCGATCCCGGCGCGGCTGAAGCGAGTCGGCATGGAGACGAAATTGGTCCTGGACGGTCCCGCGGGCCGAGCACCGAAAGAGCCGGACCGCAGCCTGCTGAGGCTAATCGCCCATGCCTACCGGTATCGCGAGATGATGATGACGGCGCAGGGCAAGACGGTCGCCGAGCTGGCGGCTTCGGTCGGAGTTGGCAGCTCGTACTTCACCCGGCTCGTGAAGCTGAGCTTTCTCGGCCCCGACGTCATCCACGCGATACTGCGCGGTCGCCAACCGCTCGAACTGAACGCCAAGCGCCTCGCGCGCTACCCGGTGGTGCCGGCCAACTGGGTCGACCAGAAAACGCTGACCGGCATCGCCTGAAACAGCAATAACAACGGCAAAATCCTGCACGTCCTTCGCAACTAATGCGGAGGGCGAACGGCGTCTCGTGGACTACATCGCGTGGAACATCCCACGAGTTTGCGTACCACCAAAACCCGCGTAAGAGACTTTTGCCGAAGATCGCGACCGTTTGCGGCACCACTACCGTCTCTGGGTCAACAGGACCTGGACCGGCTCGGCACAAGTCCCGGAAAAGGCGTCGAGAGTTCGAATCTCGTCCGCATCATTGAAAATGTGAACGATATCAGTCAGTTAAATGGCGGAGGGGAAGGGATTCGAACCCTCGATATCGGTTTCCCAATATAACGGTTTAGCAAACCGCCGCCTTCAGCCGCTCGGCCACCCCTCCGCCGGAGCAGCATGTGGGCGGGACGAACCCGCGCCGCACGGCGTATGTGGGGGTGTTTCTAAGGCGCGGGCGAGGCTTGTGTCAACGAGTTGTAATCACCAGCCCGAGCGGTCAGTAGCCGCGCTTCAACAGGGTGTTCAGCGCATGGGTGACGATGAGGCTGCGGGAGTCGACCGCGCGGTAGCTTCCGCCCGGTTCCGCCTCGCGTTGCCAGTCGTCGAGTTCGCGGGCCGCGGTCTCGAGACTCATGGCGCGTTTCAGCACCTTTCCGGCCAACATGCCGGCCTGCCAGTCGATATCGGGGTTGACCGTTTTCATGGGCTCCAGACTAGCATGAACGGTGTTTATTTGCCGTAGCACGTCCGTCTTGCCGAATTTCCGCGGGATGTCCGACGACCCCTCCACCGTCGTCCCCGCATAGGCGGGGGCCTTCCGCCGTCTGTCCGAGGCTGTGTCTTGCTCCAGGGCGAGGGGATTGAACCTGACGTCCGCCAATTCCGCCCTGGTCACGCCTTGACGAAGGTCTCGGTGCCGCCCGCATCGAGACGGTAGAAGCCGTCCTGGGGTTCGTCGAGGGCCAGAAACTCCTCCGGTTCGAGACCGCGCCAGAGGCCGCGGAAGACCCGGTTATGGGCGCCGTGGGCGACGATGACGATGGGGGAGGCGGCGGGCAGATCGGCGATGAACGCGCCGACGCGCTCGCCGACCATCCGATAGCTCTCGCCGCCCGGCGGCTGAAAACGCCAGCGGTCCTTGAGGCGGCTTTGCCAGGCATCGTTATGGTCGGCGCGCAACTCCTCGATGTTCAGACCATCCCAGATGCCGAAGGTGACCTCCATTAGCCGGTCGTCGTGCAGGATGGCCTCCGGATCATGCGCGATTGCATCCGCCACGATGGCCGCGGTCTGCCGGGTCCGGCCGAGCGGGCTCGCATAGAAGCGCGCCGGAATGGCGCCGTTCAACTCCCGCGCCAGGGCGGCTCCCATGGCTTCGGCCTGGCGGGCGCCATTCAAGGTCAGCGGTGTGTCCTTCTGGCCTTGCAGACGCTTGGCGCGGTTCCAGACGGTTTCGCCGTGCCGCAGCAAATAAAGTGGGCCGGTGTGGCTCATGGCATGGTTACCTCGATAACGTCGATCCCGTCGCCGTTCAGACGGTGAAATGCCTCCTGCGGGCGGTCCAGAGCGAAAGTTTCGGCCTCGGTCAGATTGAGGTGCAGTCCTCGCAGGATCTTGATGGCGACACCGTGCGAGACCACCACGTGAATTCCGCCCTCGGCCTTCCATTCGGCGAGGATCGGTCGCACCCTGTCCTGAACCATTTGGCTGCTCTCGCCGTTCGGATGGCGGAAGTTCCACGGGTCCTTGCGGCGGATCTCGGCCTCTTCGGGAAAGTCGCGGGCCAATTCGCGCCATCCGGCATAGCCGTCGCGGTCGCCGAGCGTGATCTCAAGCAGCCGCTCGTCGAACGTGATGCTCTCATAGTCGTGGCCGAGAACGTCGCAGATGATGGCGGCGGACTGGCGGGTGCGGGTGAGTGGGCTAGACCAGAACCGAAAGTCCTTGCCCGCCAATTCGGCGCGCAGGGCATGGCCGACGGCTTCGGCCTGCCTGGTGCCTTTCAGGGTCAATGGCGAGTCGGCCTGACCCTGCAGCCGGCCGATCCGGTTCCACGTGGTTTCGCCGTGGCGGATAAGATAGATCGTCGCGGTCATGTCGGGCCGTCTGGTCGGGTGAGCGGGCGGGTCGCATTTCTCGGGCGTCTACATAGCATCGTCGCGGGACCGGCCCAAGCTTGTAGAGCATGCCGGCGCCACCAAGAGGGCGATATCGGCAATCCGGTACTCGAAGCGGAACGTGACCAGGAGTAAACTCGCCCCATGCTTGGCAAGGGAGGACGCTCATGCCGATCAAGATCCGACAAATCGGTCCGTGTTTCGCGGGCGAAGTCGAAGGCATAGACCCGAGGCGGCCGCTGTCGCCGCAGGATGCCCAGGCGATCCACGACGGCATGGACAAATACGCGGTCCTCGTCTTCCATGGGGCGACGATGAGCCAGGAGGAGCATCTCGCCTTCACCCGCTCGCTGGGCGAGATCGAGCATTCCATCGGGGCAAGCCTCAGAAAGGACAGCGAGCTGCGCCTGCCGACAACCTTTGCCGATGTCTCGAATCTCGGCCAGGACGACAAGCCCTACGGGCGCGAGGACCGGCGGCGGCTGTTCGCCATCGGCAACCGGCTTTGGCATTCCGACAGTTCGTTCAAGGTGGTCCCGGCGAAATATTCCCTGCTGCACGCGCTCTCGATCACCTCGAAGGGCGGCAACACCGAGTTCGCCTACATGCCGGCGGCCTATGACGCGCTCAGCGAGGAGACCAAGGCCGAGATCGAGGACATGGTTTGCGAGCATTCGCAGATGTATTCCCGTCAGCAGGTCGGCTTCTTCGACTTCACCGAGGAAGAACAGCGCCGCTTCGCTCCGGTGCGCCAGCGTCTCGTGCGCACCCATCCCTCGACCGGCCGCAAGTCGCTGTTCCTGGCGAGCCACGCCGGAAGCATCGTCGGCATGCCGGTGCCCGAGGCAAGGCTGCTGCTGCGCGATCTGACAGAGCACGCCACCCAGCGTGAATATGTTTATGCCCACAAATGGCAGGTCGGCGATCTGGTGATCTGGGACAACCGTCAGACCATGCATCGGGCGCGCACCTTCCCCGCCGACGAGCGCCGGGACATGCGCCGCACCACCCTTGTCGGCGATGGTCCGACGGTTCTCCAGCAGGTTGCGTGACGGACGGCTTTTGGAGGAAATGTGATGCAAATCAAGAAGATAAAGGACCAGATCGCCGCCGAGGTCACGGGGATCGATCTGCGTGAGCCGATCAGCGAGGCTGACCGCAAGGCCCTCTATGACGCGGTGGTCGAACATGTGGCGCTGGTGATCCGGGATCAGAAGTTCGACGCGACCGACTACCGACGCGCCGCCGAACAGTTCGGCGAGCTGATGGAGGATCAGAACCGGATGTATCTGGCCGACGGGGAGCCGCTGGTGAGCGTGCTGTCCAACCGGCACAAGGCAAGCGACGGCCGGCCAGCGAAGGTGGCCAAGAACGCCTCCTGGCATACCGATCACACCAATCAGGAACTGCCGCCGAAATTCACCTGCCTCTACGCCGTCGAGCTTCCGGATCAGGGCGGCGGCACCTCGGTCGTGAACATGCGCGCCGCCTATCAGGCGTTGCCCGAGGGTATGCGGGTGCGGATCGACGGCATGAAGACCGAGAACACGCTGATCAGCAGCGCCCGCGCCGCCACCGGTAACCCCGATGTCGTCAAGGCGCGCGAGGCCCTGAACGGCAAGCTCGTCAGTCATCCCCTGGTCCGAACACATCCCGATACCGGCACCAAGGCGATCTGGTTTCATCAGAACAAGACCGAAACCGTCACCGGTCTCGACCCGCATCAGACCCAGGAGTTTCTGACCGGGCTGCTGGAACAGACGATCACGCCGGAAATCACCTACCTGCATGAATGGCGGCTGGGCGACATGCTGTTGATCGACAACCGTTCGGCCATGCACAAGGCCGGCTTCGATTTCGACCACAGCCAGCACCGCATGCTGTACCGGGTCTTGGTGCGCGGCGACCGGCCCTACTGATGCGAGCCCGCGGCACGCCGCGTTCCAAGATTAGTTCGGGCATCGCCCGGGAAAGGTGAGGCCATGCAGAACCGGCTTCAGCAAGATCCTCCGTTTCAGATCCGTCGATTGACCGATACGATGGCCGCCGAGGTCACCGGGCTGGATCTCAGCCGGCCTCTGGGCGAGGCGACGCGCGACGCGGTCTATCAGGCGTTTCTTGACCATCAGATCCTGGTGTTCTGCGATCAGGATCTGAGCAAGGAGGAGCAGGTCGCCTTCACCCGGCAGTTCGGGACCCTGGAGCGGCATACGCTGACCAACCGGGGCTCGTCGGACTCGCCCTTCGTGCATATCGTCACCAATCTCGATGCCGAGGGCCGGCTGACCGGCGCGCTCAAATCCACGAGCTGGCACTCCGACAAATCCTTCCGTCCCGCGCCGTCCATGGCGACGATCCTGCACGCGCGGACCCTGCCGCCGAACGGGGGCGATACGGTTTTCGCGAACATGTACGCGGCCTATGATGCGCTTGATGCGGCGGAAAAGGCCGAGGTCGACGAACTTTCAGTGGTGCATAGCTGGGAGCTGTCGCGCGAGAATATCGGACGCAAGCTCTCGCAGGCCGAGATCGACGATGCCCCTCCGTCCACCCATCCGCTGGCCCGCGTACACCCGGACACCGGCAAGCGGGCGCTGTTCATGGGCATGCACGCCTCCCATATCGACGGAGGAAGCATCGAGGAGGGACGGGCCCGGATCGAGGCGCTGGAGGCACATGCGACGCGGGAGCCGTTCCTCTACCGGCACAATTGGCGCGAGGGTGACGTGCTGATGTGGGACAACCGGTGCCTGCTGCACCGCGCGGACCCGAATTTCGACGTGGCCAACCATCCCCGGGTTCTGCACCGCACCTGTCTGCGCGGCACGCCGACACGCTAGAAGCGCTCGCTACGAAGCCTCGACTAGGCGACGTAGTCCCGGATCGCGAGATAGAGGGTCACCACGCCGATCACCGCTAGGATCAGCAGCGCGCCGGTTCGGAAATGCTTGTGACCGCGTCCGGAGAAGAACCGGGAGCCGATCCAGGTGGCGGCGAAATACGGTGGAAACAGCAGCACGCTGATCAGCACGACATCGCGGGTGAACAGGCCGTTCATCCAGAGCGCCGGTATTGAGCAGACCGAGAGCGCGGCCACCGCGCCGATCACGTTGGAGCGTTGCTGGTCGGTGCTCCCGGCCCGTGACAGCGCCACCGCGACGGCCGGCGGACCGCCGACGCCGGCGGAACCCTGAACCAGTCCCGAGATGATGCCGGCGCCGGTGAAGACGCCAATCCCGGCGCCCGGCGGCAGTTTCCAGCCCTGTCCGAGCATTACAACCGTCAGCAGCACGAAAGAGGAGATCAGGATCTTCATCATCGCCGGTTCGCTGGAGATCAGGAACCAGGTGCCCATGGGGGCGGCAATGATCGCGGCAACGCCGAACGGGATGACGAAGGCGCGCTCGGAATGACGGACCGCGTTGGGAAGCAGTTGGAACATCGCCGGCAGTCCGCTCAGGGTCGCGATCGGAACCGCCGCCGCCGGTCCGTAGACCGTACTCAGCACCATGACGATGATCAGCGATGCGCCGAAGCCGACGAAGCCGCGGATGAATCCGGCCAATAGCATCGTGCCGACCACCAGCGCGATCACGTCGGCGGATTGCGCGCTCAGGATTTCACGGAAAGGGTCAAGCATCGAGCCGGCTATAGAATCTCGTATACGTCATAGACCGCCGCTTTCGGCTCGCGCCGTCCGACGCCAACGGCCAGCGTCCGGTTCAGCCAATCATGGTCGGCCGAATCGGTTTCGAAGAACAGGGCGGTTCTGAGATAGACATCCTCGTTCGCGACCGTCTCCTCGCGGGCGATGCGCGCCATCACCTCCGGCGAGGCGTGGCGGAATCCCCGGTACTGAATGAACAGGTGATGGCCCCCGGCGATTTCGAGCACCAGCCGCACGTCCGGCTGCACCACGCCGTCGAAGCGGCGGAGCAGGGCGTCGGCGCCGCCTTTCACGAGACGGGCGTCGATCCTCGGCCCCTTGAAGTGACCGCTCTCGAAAAAGTCTATCCGGCGCATGTCCCCCATCGGGGTGGCCCCGAACATGTGGCTTCCGGCGACATCGATCCTGAGTTCGCCGAGAAAGTTAGAGCGCAGTGCCTGGGTGGGGGGCATGAGGGTTCCGAAAAGCTGGTTGAGGTCGGGGCGGGCGGTGGAGGTCCGATCGGGAGTATCATCGGCTTCGGAGTCGGCTTGGTCCAGTGCGCAGTGTTGATTTCGCCGCGCCTCTGGGGGAGGCTTGACCGTGGGAGCTTCGGGATCAGGAGAAGCGGGAGATGTCCGAAAGTCTGACCGACAATTACGCGCGCGGCGGCTTTCACGGCGCCCTTGAACCCGGAAAACGGCCCGCGGTTCTTTCGATCGATATGGCAAAGGCCTATTTCGAGCCGTCCTCGCCCCTGTTCGCCAATGTCGAGACGACCCGCGATGCCGTATCCGCCTTGCTCCATGAGGCGCGGCAGGCAGGAGTGCCGGTCTTTCACACCTCGGTCCGATACCAGTCCGGCGGGGCCGATGGAGGGATTTTCTATCGCAAGCTGCCCGCCCTGAAGGCATTCGACGCCGGCTCGCCACTGGCGGAGTTCGCCGAGGGGGTCGGGCCGGGGCCTGGCGAGGTGGTCATCGTCAAGCAGTACGCCTCGGCGTTCTTCGGCACCTCGCTGGCGGCGGCGCTGACGGCGGGCGGGATCGATACCCTCATTGTCGCGGGGCTCACCACGTCGGGCTGCGTGCGCGCCAGCGTCGTTGACGCGGTCAGCCACGGTTTTATTCCGTTGGTCGTCCGCGAGGCGGTCGGTGACCGGGCGGTGGAGCCGCATGAAGCAAATCTGTTCGACATGTCCGCGAAATATGCCGATGTGATCACCCTGGGTGAAGCGCTGGCCTATCTTCGCGGAAATCCAGGCCACGCGTCGTGACGCTGTTTTTGCATAGGATTTGATATTTTTATTTCGTTGCGAAATTCGCCGAGATTGCAGAATATTAGCGGAATTTGACCGGAAAGCCTATCGATGCTTAAGGTATCGGATCGCAGTCCGGGAAGGACTTGGCGTGCGGATATTGCAGAATATCGTTTTCGTCTCTCTACCCGTTCGGCCTCCTACAGCGTCTTTCCAGCTCTATCGTTCGAGGTTCGCCCGATAAGTGAATTGAAACAATTATTGGCGCAAAGGAGAACCCGCCATGTCTAATGTCGCAGGCAAAGCTTATGCGATGAACGTCGTGACACCGATGAAGCCGTGTCTCACATGGATCAACCGGCTGATCTTCATGGTGTCCCGGGCGGTTCCGGACACCTTGGGCGGGTTGCTCGGTCTGTCGATCATTCATTTCGCGCGCTGGGCCCTGATCAAACGGGATCAATGGCCGGATCTGGGGCAGGGCAAACAAACCCTTCAGAACGACTACATGCTGTTCTGCAGCAATTTCAACGGCACCTGGGACCAGTATATCGACGCGTTCTCGGACGGGATTCCGAACGGGTTGGACCTGTTCTGGTGGTCGAGCACCAAATACCCGCACTCGATCCCGGTTGTGCCGTTCAAGCGCTATATCACCGCCAACCAGATCGAAACCGACTACTACTACAACGCGACGCCGGGATCGGCGCAGCGGGATATCAAGGGTTCGCTCAAGGTTCGCGCCGCGCTTCTCGAACTTCAGGATAAGCACGCATCGTCGAAACCGGAAGAGTTCGCCAAGGCCTATCGAGATGCCCTGGTCAGCGTGCAGAACGCGCTCGGCCCGCCAGGCTATGCACCCGAGGCGAGCTTGGCGACCCAGTCGGCCGCGGCCCATCGCCAGCCGTTCATCGAAGCCCGGTGGGGCGGGCGCAAGACAGCCGCCGCCTACTGACCAAGATGTTCCAGGGGGACCGATATCATGCCGAATTTTGATGGTGGGCATTATTTTCTGACAGTCCTGGCGCCGGTGCGGAACGACACGGTAGCCTCCGATGACGGCGTTCCGATCTCATGCGAGCAGGCGTTGCGCGGCGAACTTGCCCGGCTGCCGACGGCGCTGCAGTCACGCGTCAGTGTTACAAGCGGCCTCAACAGTCCATTCGCGCGCAACAAACGCACCCATTTCGCCCGTTTCAGCGTCATCAGCGATGTGATCTATAACGGCCGCAACCCGTCGGACGCGATTTTCAATGCGGTCACCGGAACCAACCCGATCATCCCCCAGCCGGTCGACCGTCTGACCTCGCCCTTCCTGCTGGCGGCCTTTGATTTCGATGTCCCGCGCAGCGGCGATGATGAGCGCGACGGCTATCTGAGGGAGCTCTGGGGCGACATGTCCGAAGAGCTGAAGGCGGTCTTTCAGTTCTGCACTGGGTTCGAGCGGGTCACGGACGGCGCGAGCTTCGCCGACTATATCGCCAAATGCCAGGTCGAAACCACGATGCCGTTCAATGACTATTGGATCACGCCGCCGCCACTTCCGGAGTTTAATTTGACGCCATGGAAGCTGGGGATCGCAATCACCGCCGCGATCTTCGTGATTTCCCTGCTGATCTCACTTTGCGGCCTTTTTGGAGGCGATGTCGCGTCCTGGCGGATCAGCGGGATGATGCCCTCCTGGCTGTCCTGGTGGGGGCTGACGCTGATCGGACTTGTGGCCACGGTCGTGGTGATCTGGCTGCTGTACCGGGCGGTGATGGCGGCCGGACTCAAGCCGTTTCCGACGGCGCCCGATTCCGATCTGAAATCGGTTTTGAAGGCGATTTTTCTGCAGCAGCGGTTCGTTGAGTTCGTCGTGGAGCACCAGGGCAAGGATGCCGCCGCCCTGTATGCCGGCTTCGGCGCCTTTCTCGAGCAATATCAGCCATCGAACCCGGACGGTCCGACCCAGACACCGGGCGTGATCTCCACGCCCCGGGGAGAAGCGAAATGATCAGGGATCTCAATCTCGCCGATATCCAGGGCAATATCGTTCGCGCCTACGGCTCCTTCGGGTTCGCTAAGGCGCGCTACTTCTTCCTTCACATCGAAGACGCGGCGGCCGGCCGCAAGTTCGTCGACACGGTGCGCGAGAAGGTCACCACGGCGGAACGCTGGGCGCTCGGCGGCTCCGAGCACAAGGGCAAGGCGAGCTTCGTGAAGCGGCCCAACGTGACCCTGAACATCGCCTTCACTTTTCGGGGCCTGCTGGCTCTGGATCTGCCCACTCGAACCCTGCAGGCCTTGCCGGATGAATTCATCGAGGGTATGGCCAGACGCAATCACATCTTGGGCGACACCAACGAAAGTGCGCCGGAAAAATGGGATGAGATCTGGCGGAACTCCATTAGCGCGGACGGCAAAAATCAGGTTCACCTTTGGATTTCGATGAATGCACTCATCAATGCCAAGGGCGAGGTCACCTCGGAACTGGAAACGCAAACCACTTGGCTCCGTGAGCTGTGCAAAAGCAATGGCGGTGTCCGCCTGCTTAAGGGGCATGGTCCGGACGGTCTCGATTTCCAGGAAGGTGGCGCGGACCTGATACCGGTGGGCGATGGCACTGTGCGGCCCAGCAATCGAGAACATTTCGAATACGCGGATGGGTTCGGCAACCCGGTGTTTCAAGGTCAGTACGAGACCGAGATCGAAAAGGAAGCGGTGATCGGCCGGGGCAAGATCATGCCGGATCAGAGCTGGCAGCCGTTGGCGGTGGGGGAATTCATCCTCGGTCATCCGGATGAATCCCAAGGTCTGCCGGAAGCCTCCAAGCCATGGGAATTCACCCGCAACGGCACCTTCATGGCCTACCGGAAGCTGCATGAAAACACCAAGTCCTTCGTGGACTACTTGGACCGGATGGCCGAGCAGTACGCGGCGGTCATGGAAGTCGGGGTTGAGGAAGCGCGTGAAACGGTCAAGGCCAAGCTGGTCGGGCGCTGGGCCAATGGCGTGCCGCTCAACGTCGCGCCGACCTACGCGGACAAATTGGCTTTCGATAAGAAATGGAAAGGCAAGGAAGACACAAGGGAATACGGCACGGCGCTTAGGGATTTCAAATTCGCCGATGATCTGGAGGGCTTCCAATGCCCGGTGTCGGCCCATATGCGGCGGGCCAACACCCGGGATATGCTTGACCCGAGGATCACCTCGACGAAGCCGTCGGATTGGGCGGGCTCGGCCCTCAACAAGCGCCGACGCATTCTGCGGCGCGGCCTGCCCTATGGCAGTTTCGAAAAAGGGGCCCGCGACGACAATGCCGAGCATGGCATCATTTTCATCGCGGTCTGCGCCAGCCTTTTCCGGCAGTTCGAATTCGTGCAGCAGCAATGGATGCAGTACGGTCTCGACTTCAATGTCGGCAACGAAACCTGCCCGATCATCGGCAATCACGGACGAGACCCAGATGCGGGTGAGCATGGCACGCAAAGCAATTTCGTGATCGCGTCCGATCCGAAGACCGGCAAGCCGCCTTTCGTCTGTCCGAACCTGCCGCAGTTCGTCACGACCAGGGGCGGGGATTACTTCTTTCTGCCCTCCATGACGGCTCTGTCGATGATCGCGATGGGCTCCATAGATCCGACCTGACGGCGCTCCGGGAAAGCGAGGCTGTGATGACCTTTATCGGGAATTGTGTGTCCAAGCTTTTGATGACCGTGGTGATCCTGCTGAACGGCGTGATCAGCCTGCTCGCGCTGATCTGGCGCGCGCTTCGAGCGCTGTTCGGCGGTGGCGGGACCTGGAAAACCCGCATTGCGGCTGTTTTCACCGCGCCGGAAGGCCAACGGCTGGTGTTTGGTTTCCTGCGTGCCTTTCTGCCCAATCTGGCCTTCGGCAAGGTGCTGGTCAAAGCCTATGACAATACCGGTACCGCGATCATCTCCCGTAGCGAGGATGTCCGGGAGGTACTGAACCGGGACGAGGATTTCGAGGTCGTCTACGGCCCGCGCATGCGCGAGATTACCGGCGGCGAGAACTTCTTCCTCGGCATGCAGAACACCCCGCAATACACGCGAGATACCTCGAACATGCGGATCGCCATGCGCCGGACCGACGTGCCGGAGATCATCGTTCCTCGGGCGGCCGAGCAGGCGGACGGGATCGTCGGAAAGGCGGGCGGAAAACTCGATCTGCCGCAGGACCTGACTCTGCGCATCCCCTACGCAATGGTGGCGGAATATTTCGGTACGCCCGGTCCTGACGCCAAGGACATGATGGAGTGGACGACCATCATGTTCTGGTACCTCTTCATCGATCTTCAGGCCGATCCAGACACCATCGCGAAAGCCAAGGACGCCGCCGGGAAGTGTTGCGCCTATCTCGACCGGGCGATCGCCGAGCGCAAGGCGAACCCGAGCGATACGGACGATATGCTCAACCGCTGCCTTGAAATGCAGAAGGCCGGGATCCCCGGGATGGATGACCTTGGCATCCGCAACAACATCATCGGCATGCTGATCGGCGCGATCCCGACGATATCCAAGGCCTCGACACAGATCCTGGATCAGTTGCTGGATCGCCCGGACGCATTGGCGATCGCGCAGAGCGCAGCCCGCGGCGATCAGGACGAGGTGCTGGCTGCCTGTCTCTTCGAGGCGTTTCGCTTCAATCCGATCAATCCGGTGATCTACCGGCGCGCGGCGCGGGACACGGTCGTCGCCCGGGGAACCCTGCGGGCCCGCAAGATCAAAAAGGGGACCCTGGTGTTCGCGGCGAATTTCTCCGCGATGTTCGATCCCTTGAAGATGGACGCGCCGAACTCCTTCCGTACCGACCGGCCCTGGGAGGATTACATGCTCTGGGGATACGGCATGCACACCTGCTCCGGCGCCTATATCAACCGGGCGATCATCCCGGTGCTTCTGAAGCCGTTGCTGAAACAGAAAAATCTGAGCCGGGCCGCCGGCTCCGCCGGACGGATCGATACCCAGGGCACGCCGTTTCCTGTACACATGCACGTGGAGTTCGATGCCGCCTGAAGGCGGCGAGGGGGCGAACGCGTGTTGGACCGAAACGATTTCCGCCGCCTTGCCGGCGACCTGGCCGAGACGGTTGGCCGCGAGAATGATGCCGGCGAGGTCTGGCCGGTCCTGG